>CALWGL010000094.1 GCA_944380025.1 uncultured Lachnospiraceae bacterium | reverse complement strand
TATTCTCTGGAACGATATACAAAAGTGAAGGAATGGGATCAGGGATATCTTGTTGTAATGGCAAAATACAGACATAATGATAAAGAAGAGGAAGAGTATATTGATATGGTTCCTATTCTGGAAAATTTATATTTTGATTCCAGGGCTTTTTTAGCTCCAATCAAGAAAGTGAGGCTGGAAGATGACAGATGTGAGGAAAGTGGCAGATGAGGCGGATATGATTGTAAATGGGTATGCATTCACACAGAATAAAGAAGGCTGCCGGGTTCTTAATCTTAACCGCCCGGATAAAGCAACGGTATTTTCAAAAACTGGTGAAGTGCTGGAGACCAGCATGGATGATATCGAAATACAGATTGTAAAGTCTTATTTGGAAAAAAATAGAAAATTTTTGGAGGAATGGGATGCCGAAGTATTATGAGTTTAAAATAGCTGGGTACTATCTGTATTTTACATCCCATTGCGTAATTGAATGTATGCACGTTCATGCAAGCGATAGAAAACTAACCGAATCGGGATCAGCGAAATTTTTTGTCCGGGAAAACGGGGATACAGTACTACAGAACAGTGGTGCTTTGAATGAAAGAGAAATACGCATCATACAGGGATTCATAAAGCAGAATTATCAGGAGATGTACTTAAAATGGGCGGAATACAGTTCAGAAGGATTTTACAATAATCAAGTGTAATATAAATTTTGGTAGTCGTGTTCAGCATCGCTGAGCAGCATACCCATAGCGCACAACCAGCCTCAAAATCCCAGAAAATCCAGCCCTCGCAGTTTTCATTGAGGAAGCTGCCAAGGCAGGCAAATTCTGATCGAGAACAATTAAAACCGTGAGAAAAACTGGACCGCACTGGCTGGATGGCTGGTGCGGTTTTGTTATAAAATGACGGCGTAAAAAGGAGAAAGGGGGAAATTTCATGAAAAAGAAGTTTGCGGCTGTGCTGTTCATGGCTTTCAGTATCCTGGCCACTGCAGCCTGTATGGAGAAGACGGATGTTCAGAAGGAACTGCCATGTACGGAAAATCGTGAAGAAAGTGCACAGGAAGCAGCCCTGGCGGAGAACGCACCTGCAGAAGCAATTTCCCGGCAGGAGATGCCGGCTGAGGCAGGCAGGAAAGAAGAGATCCCGAAAGAAACAGCAGGGCATAATACGGTCCCGGAGGAGCTTCCGGCAGATGAGTATCCGGAAGAAAACGCCGGCCCGGTTTTGGAAGAGAGCGGGCCGGAGGATTCCGTGTCTTCAGACGGATCCTCTTCCGCATCCCTGACGGAGATTTATAACAATTTTCAGGTCGGTTCTGTTTCTGTGACGATGAGCATGGATGTGCCGGAAGGCTGGGAAACTGTCATATGGGATGTAGAGACGGAGATCCCGGACTGGGGGATAGAGATCCGGGCGGGTGGGAAAGAAAATGCGCGGATCATGGTAAAGGGGCAGCATGGGACGCTGAATGTCGCACAGCTCTATCCGGAGCAGCCGGAGGCATTTGCTACGGATCAGGGGAGGGAAGGACTGTATTATAAAGGAGAGTACGAATCGGAGGAAGGAGAGCGCTTTGTGGATCAGCATATCGTATTCGGCCAGCTGGATTCCGGCTTCTACGGGATCAGCATTCAGATGCCGAAAGCAGTATTTGAGGAGAATCAGGAAGCGATCCTGGATATGCTCAGATCTGTGAAGATCGTGGAGGACAGAAAGCAATGAGTATAAAAAATGTCAATTAAATAAATTATTGTGCATATGCGGCGCTGCGGGCTTTGGATATAATGGAAGCAGGACGGCTGGTCCGGATGACTGACGGACCGGATCCGCCGGTTTTGTGCAAAAAGGGGGAAAAGCATGAATCTGATTTATCTGTTTGCGGATCAGTGGAGGAGGGACGCCTGGGGGCTTTACGATCCGGAGATCCTGACGCCGAATCTGAACCGGCTGGCGGAGGAAGGGGCGGTATTTGACAGGGCTTACAGTTCCTGTCCGCTGTGTTCGCCGAACCGTGCCTGTCTCCTGACCGGAAAACAGCCCGGAGCTACCAATGTTTTCACCAACTGCAAGCCGGATGTGGACGCCCACTTGAAGGAGGACACGCTCTGTGTGTCGGATGTGCTGAAACGTGAGGGATATTCCACAGGCTACATTGGGAAATGGCATCTGGACAGGCCGGATGGAAGAGGAGGCTGGGACGCGTATACGCCGCCGGGAAAGAAGCGGCACGGGTTTGATTTCTGGTATTCCTACGGCACATATAATGACCATCTGTATCCTCATTACTGGGACACGGAAGGAAATTATACCGAGATCAGCAGGTGGTCGCCGGAGCATGAAACTGATGTGGCTCTGGATTTCCTGCAAAAGAACAGGGAGAAGCGGTTTGCTCTGTTTCTTTCCTTCAACCCGCCGCATCCGCCTTATGAGCTGGTGCCGGAAAAATACGTGAGGCTCTATGAGGGCCTGCGGGAGGACGGCAGGGGACTGCTTTCCGGGAAAAGCAGCGCCTGGGCGCCCCATCCGGAGGGCGCGGGAGATCCGGTCCCGGAGGGCTTTGACCGGCGGACGGCTGTGAGACAGTATTGCGGAGCCATAACCGGTATTGATGAAAATATCGGAAGGATCGTATCCTGGCTGAAGGAGAATCGTCTGTATGAAGATACCTGCCTGATGATCTCCGCGGATCACGGAGATATGATGGGAGACCATCAGCTCATTTCCAAACATATCTGGTATGAAGGCTCTGTAGGGATCCCGCTTCTCATCTGCGGGGGCGGGATCAGGCCCATGCGGACAAAGGAGCTTGTGGCAGGAGAGGATCAGGCAGCGACGATCCTCGGACTGCTTGGCATCCCGGTTCCGGCGTGCATGGACGGTATGGATTTTTCTCCGCTGCTTCGGGGAGAGCCTTTTTCCGGTCACAGGTCCGTTCTGACGATGGCTTTTCCGAACACCGGAGAGAGGATCCGGGAATATGAGGCTCATGGGCTGAATTTCATGGACTTCGGCTGGCGCTGCGTGGTGACGGAGCGTTATAAGCTGGCCGTAAACAGGGGGCAGCAGTACGGGATGGAACCGCAGACTTATCTGTATGATCTGGAAAAGGATCCGGGGGAGAACCGTCCCATCGATGATCCGGAAGTGATGGAATTCATGCGGAGTGAGCTCCGGTACTGGTGCAGGAAAAACAGGGATTTTTTTATGGAGGTAAGAAAATGAATGCGAAACCAAATGTAGTGATTATCTATGCGGACGATCTGGGGTACGGGGATCTGTCCTGCTATGGGGCGGAGGATATCCATACCCCCAACATCGACCGGCTGGCGCGGGAGGGCATCCGCTTTCAGAACGCCTATTCCACTTCAGCGGTCTGCACGCCGGCGAGATACAGCCTGATGACCGGACAGTATCCCTTCCGCAATCCGGATACCGTGATCCTGCCCGGCAACGCGAAGTGCATTATCGACAGGGATACCATGACGCTGCCCCGGGTATTCAGACAGGCGGGATACCGGACCGGCGTGGTGGGGAAATGGCATCTTGGCCTTGGCGATGGAAATATTGACTGGAACGGACAGATTTCCTGTACGCCCAACGATACGGGCTTTGACGAATCCTTCATTTTCCCGGGCACCGCGGACCGCGTTCCCTGCGTCTATGTGAGAAACGGCCGGGTAGAGGGACTGGACCCTTCCGACCCCATTGAGGTTTCCTATGAAAAGGAATGCCCTTTCGATGACATCGATACTTATGAAAAGAATCCGGAGAAGCTGAAAATGCTCTCCTCCAACGGACACAACATGAGCGTGATCAACGGCGTGGGCCGGATCGGCTACATGCGAGGCGGAAAGGCGGCGCTGTGGAAGGATGAGGATCTGGCGGAGGACTTCCTGAATGAGGGGAAGGCGTTCATCGATCGCTGCGGGGATGAGCCGTTCTTCCTTCTGTATACGGTTCACCAGCCTCATGTTCCGAGAATCCCCAACGAACGGTTCGCAGGCGCAACAGGACTGGGCCCCAGAGGCGATGTGATCGCGGAGCTGGACTGGTGCGTGGGAGAGATGGTTTCCCATCTGGAGCAGAAGGGGCTTCTGGAAAACACGCTGATCCTGTTTTCCAGCGACAACGGCCCGGTCCTGGACGACGGCTACGCGGACGGAGCCGCCCAGAAGAACGGAGCGCACCGCCCCGCGGGCCCTTTAAGAGGCGGAAAGTACAGTAAATTTGACGGAGGCGCGAGGATCCCGTTCCTGGCTTACTGGAAGGGGACGATCCATCCTCAGGTATCGGATGCCCTGCTTTCCCAGTGCGATCTGGCCTCCTCCTTTGCTTCCCTGCTGGGAGTCCCGGTGGAAGGGAATGATTTTCCGGACAGTGAGGATCATATGGACGCGTTCCTGGGAGTGACGCAGGAGGGCAGGACGGAGCTGATGTATGAAAGCGAGTCCAAGGCGAAGGTGCTGCGCCGCGGAAAATGGGAGTATCTGGAGCCCAGCGAGGGAATGGCGGTGCAGCCGGTCACAAACATCGAACTGGGGAACAGCCCGGAGGGACAGCTTTACAACATGATGTATGATATCGGCCAGCGGGAAAATGTGGCGGACAGGTATCCGGAGGTGGCCGCGTCCATGGCGGAGCGGATCGCGGAAATCCAGAGCAGCGAACGTACCAGATAAAGGCACGCGCTTCCGGGCCGTTGGAGGCATAATGCGGCCCGGAGGCGGGGAAAAGAAGGAGGAAAGAGCGATGATCGACTATGAGAGAATTCATCTGGAGGAACTTAAGAACCCGGAGCGCTTTACGGACAGCACGGACTTCGTAAAAGAGGCCGTGGATTATGCGGTAGGGAAGATCACGGAGATCCGCGGGGAATATGTGCACAATTATCCGACGGCAAACAGCGAGAACCTGATGTACGGAAAGCTTTCCAATTCCGTCGCGGATGTGGGGGGAGACTGGCTCACCGGCTTCTGGACCGGCATGCTGTGGCTGTCCTATGAGCTGACCGGGGATGAGATCTTCCGGGCGATCGCGGAGGCGCAGTATGACGACTACAAGCAGTGCTGCGACGAACCGGGCAGGATCCCGCACCATGACGTGGGCTTTCTGTATATCCCGTCCATCCTGGCACAGTATAAGCTGACGGGAAATCCGAAGGCGAAGAAGCTTGCTCTGAAGGCGGCGAAGGTGATGTCGAAGCGCTTCGCGAAGAAGGCGGGCATCATTCAGGTGAGAAACCGGGACGGCCAGGGCAATTTCATCATCGACTGCTGTATGAACGTGCCGCTCTTATTCTGGAGGGGACTGGAAACCTGCGACCGGGATTATGTTTACATGGCCTACAGTCATCTGTGCCGCGCCATCGAATGTATGGTGAGAGACGATGCCTCCACCTATCAGTGCTATCAGATCGATGAGGTGACCGGTGAGCCTGTGAGGGGCTGGCAGGGACAGGGAGAAAACGACGATTCCTGCTGGGCGAGAGGCCATGCCTGGATGATCTACGGACTGGCCATCGGCTACCGCTATACCCAGGAAAAAGGAATGCTGGAGGTGGCAAAGCGGGTTTCCAACTACTATCTGAACCGTCAGCCCTCCGATGATGTGTGCTGCTGGGATCTGATCTACACGGACGACAGCGTGCAGAGAGATACCTCCGCGGCGCCCGTGGCGGCCTGCGGCCTGCTGGAGCTTTCCAGATATCTGGAGGATTCCGATCCGCTGAAGAAGATCTATTATAATGCCGGTGTGACCATCATGAGAAATCTGGCGGAAAGCTATACCACGAAGGGCCTGAGATCCAACGGTCTCCTGCAGCACGGCGTATACTGCAAAGCAGGAAGAGGCGGCGGAAAGCCGGGACGCGGCGACGATGAGTGCTGTATCTGGGGAGATTACTTCTATCTGGAGGGTCTGACCAGGCTGAGCATGGACTGGAAGATGTACTGGTAAAGAAAAGAGGAGTCTGCCCGCGCGGGAGGTCCCTGCACGGGCAGACGGAAGAAGGAGAGGGGCAATGAGCGAAAACAACAGATTATTTCTGCGGGATCTGAAGGTGACGGACGGAACGCTTGCAGAAACCAGGGAGAGGTATATCACTGCAGCCTCCCTGAAATGGACGGGGCGGGAAGGAAGCCGCGTCAGAGCGGACAAAACGATTCTGGACCGGGAAAGAAAGGAGGTCGTGGTCTACGACCTTCCGGAAAAAAGAGAAACCATCCTGGAGCATCTGTTCGGCTTTCACTGCTTTGTATACAGCGAAGAGCCTTCGGAAGCCTGCCTTCTTTTTTCCTTCGGAAAGGGAGAGGAGACGGCGCTTTCCTTTGAATACCGGCTGAATTATTCCGGCTGGAAGGAGATCAACATCCCCTATGAGCGAGGGTTTATGAAGGGCAGCTTCCGGAAGGACATGGACTGGGTGCAGGTTCAGATGGAGCTTGGCGGGCAGAAAGAGAGCGGCAGACAGGAGGAGAGCGGCAGGCAGGAGGAGAGCGGCAGACAGGAGGAGAGCGGCAGGCAGGAAGCGGCTGGCGGACAGGAGGAGCTGACGGTCTATCTGGATGAGATCTGCCTGTGCCGGTCCATGGATCCGCTGCATGTCTACATGCGGATGAGCGATCGGGTGAAGGGGCTTGGAAAACACACGAAGCGTTCCACGGTCTGGGAGTACGACAGGAACGGCACCTGGCTGAACCGCCCCGTTTTTCCGGGGCAGGAGCCCTCAGAGGAAGAAAAAAGGGATTTTGCCAGGATGGAGCAGAAATATCTCGCACTGTGCGATGAGATCGACATGCCGCCCTTTGTGAAGTTCGTCCTTCCGGAGAAAGAAGAGCTCCTGGCTTTCTGGGACGGTTATGCGCTGAAGGAGGAGGAGGGACGGATCACCGGAGCGTATATTCAGGACAGTACTGCCTACATCCGCATGATGAAGGCGCTGGCGAGAAGGTGCGCGGAAACCGGAGAGGAAGAACTGCAGGAGAGGTTCCGCCTGGCCCTCCTTCACCTGAAGGATCAGAACACCGTCATCAACTGGTACAACGGCCGCGGCGCGGCCAGCAGCCTGCTTCTCATGAAGCCGTATCTGAAGCGGATGAGTCTTCTGGAAACGGCGGTTTCCTATATCAAGGGGGCTTATGAATTCAGCAGGATCTACGATGTGACCTCCAAGGACGGGGTGGCAGGGTACCGGTTCGAGGATTCAGACGTGACCGGCATGGAGCTTCCGAGCATGCTGGTGGCCATCCTTCTGATGGAGGACGGCCCGGAAAAAATGGCGGACATGAGGCATTTCCTGTTTTACCTGGAAAACTACAGCCTGGGCTATGCGCCCGGTATTTCCAGCGGCTGCAAGAAGGACGGCACCATTTTCCACCACGGCGGTTATGTGAGATCCTATCAGACCGTGGCGATCTATTCGCTGTCCCGCGTCATGGACGTGCTGGCGGACACGGGCTTTCAGATCGGGGAGGAAGGCAAGGCGCGGCTGAAAAATATTCTGCTGACGGAGTATCAGATCGGTCAGGGCGTCTTTGAAAGCTTCGGCCTGAGCCAGTATTTTTTCAATGAAAAGAACGAGGTATCCGTCTGCGAGTTCGCCCATCTGGCCAGGGCTTTCCACAATCCGCAGCTGGCGGCCATGTATCTGCGGCTGGTGCAGACTTCGTCCAGACAGAGCCGTTCGGAGTATGCCATGGAGTTTGAAAAGCAGGGCATCCTTCCCGCGCCGCTTCCGGATTCCCATAAGACGCTGTCCTACGCGGCGGCGGCCGTGCACAGGAGAGGTGAGCTGGCGGCCACGGTGCGGGGATACAGCCAGTATGTATATCCCATGGAGGTGTGGCCGGACGAGGTGGGCTCCGGCGCGCGCTACAGCGCCTTCGGCATGTACCGCTCCTTCGGCTTTCTGGAGCTGACCCGCTATCCTTCCATGGACGAAGGAACACAGAACGGCGTGAGGATCGACAGGGGCTTTGACTACAGGAGATGGAACGGGACGACTGCGGTCTGCATTCCTTATGAACAGCTGAAATCCCGTCCCTATGACGTGGAGGACGAATGGGCGGAGTGGCTTTATTCCGATCAGCCCTTTGTGGGCGGCCTGGACGACAGCAGACAGAACGGCATTTTTGTCCTGAAGCTGCACGGCCATCCGAAATACGGCCTGGAGAGCTTCCGGGCGAATAAGACATGGCATTTTTACGAGGACCTGATCCTCTGCCTGGGAAGCGGGATCGAGAGCGGATGCGCGCCCTATGAAACGGAAACGACCATCTTCCAGGATTACGGATCCGGCGCGAAGCGGCAGGGGAATATCCTGACGGACAACAGGAACAACGGCTACTATCTCTGGGAGGAGGACGGCCTTCGCTTCTTTGAAAAGGACAACGTATCCCGCGACCTGAAGGATCAGAACGATACGCAGGGGCACCGGGTATTCGCCCTGATCGATCACGGAAGCGCGCCGAAGGACGCTTCCTACCGGTATCTTGTCCGGATGGGAAAGGGAGAGGAGGGCATCCGCGAACTGGACGTGTCCCGTCAGATCCGGATCCTGCGGCAGGATGATTCCGCCCACATCGTGCGTATGTTCAACAAGACGGATTATGTGATGTTCCGAAAAGACTATGAGATCCATGACCGTTACATCGACGGGGTGACGGAAAGCTGCCTGATGAGCGTGACGGAAAACGAAGATGGCTCCGTCAGTCTGGCGGTCTGCGATCCCGACCTGCGGTTCTATTTCGGTGAGAGCGAAGACTACGATCTGAACCGGAACCCGGTGGAGAAAGCTGTCTATGGAAGATTCTGGAATTACCAGGAAAGCAGGCCCTCCCGGATCTGGGTGATCGTAAACGGGACTGTGAGCGGACTGGAAGCGGTGCGCGGCGGCGCGAAGATTATTCAGAGCTTTGGAGGACGCACCATCCTGGAATTCATCTGCCAGGACGGGCTGACGCAGGAGGTAAGGCTGCGGTTTTAAGGCGGAACCGAACCGGCTTCGGCGTTTCCGCTCCCTGCAGGTATGACGCGGGAGCAGGCTGCGATGGAACGCAGGCCTGCTCCCGCTGCTTTACAAGAAAGACGCACACTTTTTTATACAAGAAACAGCGCCGCTATGGCGGTGACCACGATCCCTGTTATTACGGGGATCATGTTTTTTCTGGCCAGCTCCGCAGGAGAAATGCCGCAGATGGCAGCCACGGGAACCACACCCCAGGGAATGATGGTGCCGCCGCCCACCCAGACAGTGGTGATCTGGCCAAGAGCCGCAAGGCTGGCGGTATTGAGGCCGGCAGTGGCGGAGAAGGTCCCGGCGATGGAACCGACCAGCGGAAGGCCTGAGAAGCCGGAGCCGTCAAGTCCGGTGATGATACCCACCAGTACCTCTACAATAACGCAGAAGACACTGTTTACCGGCACATGGTCCGAGATGAAAAAGCTGATGTCATTCAGAATGGCGGGAGCGCCTTCTCCGAGGATCCGTACGGCGTAATCCTCGCTGCCCAGGAAAAAGAAGGCGGCGATGACCAGCACGGGAGCGAAGATGCGGACGGAGAAGACAAAGCCTTCCTTCAGATAATCCACGGTATCGCTTAAGGCAGCCTGAAAGCCGGAGCAGGCAATGGTGATGACGCAGGTGAGGATGAGAGCGGCGCCTGCCACCAGCGCAGTCGCGTCGCCGCCCTGGATATGAAGGGCGAGCATGGCGATGATGATGGCTGCAAAGGTGACCGTTACGACCACGGCGAGCACTCTGGAGAGCACGGGACGGGAAATCTCTGAGGCGGCATAATCCGAAGAGATCTCTGCCCCCACGGCCCCCGCGTTCCTTTTCATCTCACGCTTCATCATGAAAAAGGATACGGCCGCCACAGTAACGGACATGACTGCCCACAGAGGAACGGAGGCGGAGATGACGGAGGTGACGGGCAGAGAAGCACTGGCCGCTGTGATTGCCGGTGCGCCCTGGATGAAATAATCGGAGGAAAGGCCCATGCCGTGCCCGAAGAGGTTCATGGCGACGGCGGCCCAGATGGCAGGAAGTCCGACCCTGCCGGCAACGGGCAGAAGAAGCGCGCCGATCAGCACAACAGCAGGAGAGGGCCAGATGAGCCAGGAGACGATGAGCATACACAGGCCGATGCCCCAGAAGGCGCCGGAGGGCCTGCGGATGATCTTTCTGACGGGACGGATCATGAGCTCGTCGATGCCTGCCTTATGCATGGCCTTCGACATTGCGGTGACCAGGGCGATGACCAGCATGATGCCGAACAGCTCACTGTTGGAGGTTATGATGGCGCTGTTCAGGATCTGAACGGAGGAAACCACATTTCCCGTGTAGGCCAGACCGATCAGCAGGATCCCCAGGATGCAGGGGATCACGATCTCCTTTTTGAATATGAGAAATCCAAGGATGATGACCGTCATGACGATGAAGATGTAATGCACCAGAGACAGAGTGACCATAAGTGTTCTCCCTTCCTAAAAAACATGAATGCAGACGCAGAACACCAAAATGCCGGTGATGACCCCTGTTTCAGTGAAAATACAGGAAAACAGACAGGATGATCCCCCCTCAGATACTCTGCTCCGTTAAAGAAAAATGTTAGCATAGGGAAGTCGGAAAGTCAACAAAGGTATTGACAAAAGGAACGAAAAAAATTAAGGTGAATGCAAATGGAAATAAAGGAGAGAAGGACCATGAAAAAAGTAGTCATTTCAGGAGGCGGCTGGTCCGGCTGCGCGGCTGCCGTCGAAGCAAGAAAGCTGGGAGCGGAGGTGACTCTGCTGGAAAGAACGGATATGCTGCTTGGGACCGGCCTGGTGGGCGGTATCATGAGAAACAACGGCAGATATACCGCTACGGAGGAAATGATCGCCATGGGAGGCGGAGAGCTGTTTGAGGTTATCGGGCAGAATCTCCGGCATAAAAACATCGAGTTCCCCGGGCATGCGCATGCGGATCTGTACGATGTTGCGACCATTTCCGGCGCGGTGACCGCGTATGTCCGTTCTCTGGGGATCCGGGTACATACCCAGGCCAGAGTGACGAAGCTGGAAAAAGACGGAGATCGGATCCTCAGCGTTGCGGATGCGGACGGAAACGTCTACGAGGGCGATGTCTTTATTGACACCACCGGAACAGCGGGACCGATGAACAACTGTTCAAAGTACGGGAACGGCTGTGCCATGTGCGTGCTCCGCTGTCCCAGTTTCGGAGGCAGAGTATCTGTTGCAGGACTGGCGGGCGTGGAAGAGATGCAGGGAAAGAAGGCAGACGGAAGCATCGGCTCCATGAGCGGCTCCTGCAAGCTGCTGAAGGAATCGCTTGCGCCGGAGATCG
>CALWGL010000093.1 GCA_944380025.1 uncultured Lachnospiraceae bacterium | reverse complement strand
CGACAGCCAGCCTGATCGAAGAAGCGGTGGATTATATCCTGCAGAATTTCTGGGACGATCAGCTGGGCGCGGCATCTCTGGCAGAACGGCTCCATATCAGCGCGCAGTATTTCGGACAGCTTTTTATGGAGTTCGCGGGAAAGAGCGTATCGGAATACATCATTCAGGTGCGCATGGAGAAGGCAAGAAACTATCTGCTGGCCAGACCGGATCTGGAGATCATGGAGGTTGCGAAAAAAGTGGGCTATCACAGCGCCTCCTATTTTTCCACGGCGTTTAAGAAGTATTACGGTGTGACGCCTTCCCGGCTGCGCAGCAGTCTGAATGCACAGGAAAAGACGGAAAAATTGTAGAAAAGAAATCAAAAGAAGGGAGAACAGCCATGAAACGGCAGATACTTGAAAACGAATACTGGTGGGGCGGCATCGTGCATGAAGGAATCCGCATGCCGCTGGGAAAGGAAGACAGCGCCGTTCTGGATTTCAGGAACCGGGAAACGCCGAATCAGGTGACGCCTCTGCTGCTGTCCTCGGCGGGAAGATATCTGTGGTGCGAAAAGCCCTTCACCGCCGTCTTCGCATTATACGGACGGACGAGGAGGCCGAACTGGGAGAAGGCTATGAAAATCTGAGAGGCGCGTATATGGCGGCCATGCGGGCGCATTTCCCGTTTACAGGAGAAGCTGCGGAGCCGCTGTTTTTCACAAAGCCTCAGTACAACACCTGGATCGAGCTGATGTATGACCAGACCCAGGAGGGGATCCTGCGCTATGCGGAAGGAATCCTGGAGCACGGCATGCCTGCCGGCATCCTGATGATCGACGAGGGCTGGGCGGAGGATTACGGCCGTTTCGCGTTCCGCGCGGGAGCGTTTCCGGATCCGAAGGGAATGATGGAGCGGCTGCATCAGATGGGCTTCCGGCTGATGCTGTGGATCACGCCCTATATTTCTCCGGATTCTACGGCCTTCCGCGAGCTGGAGCCGAAAGGGTATCTTCTGAAGGACGCGGCGGGGGAAACGGCGGTGCGCCGCTGGTGGAACGGCTTCAGCGCCATCCTGGATCTGACGAATCCGGACTGTGCGGCCTGGTTTGAGGGGAAGCTTCGCGGCCTGATGGAGGAATACGGGGTGGACGGCTTCAAGTTTGACGGCGGCGATCCGTATATGTACCGGGACGACGACATCTCTTTCCTGCCTTCGTCCGCGTGGGATCAGGTCAGGACCTATGGCCTGTTCGGAAAGCGTTTCCCCTTTAATGAGTTTCGGGCAGGCTGGAAGCTGGGCGGACAGCCTCTGGTGATGCGTCTTGCGGACAAGCTGCACAGCTGGGACAGGGACGGCCTGAACATGCTGCTTCCCAATTCTCTGGTTCAGTCTCTTTTCGGCTATGCCTATCACTGCCCGGACATGATCGGCGGCGGAGAATATACGAGCTTCCGGGAAAACGCTTCCCATCTGGATACGGAGCTGGTGGTGCGATACGCGCAGGCGGCCGCTCTGTGCCCCATGATGCAGTTTTCCGCGGCGCCCTGGCGGATCCTGGATGAGGAGCGGTTTGAGATCGTCCGTCGGGCGGCGCTGCTGCACGAATCGTTCGGCCCGTATATTGCGGAGCTGGCAAACAATGCCGCGCATACGGGAGAACCCATTCTGCGGCATATGGCCTGGGAATTTCCGGGGCAGGACATGGAACGGATCTCGGATCAGTTCATGCTGGGAAGCGAAATCCTTGCCGCCCCGGTTTTGAAAGAGGGAGAAAGAAGCCGTCTGGTGAAGCTGCCGGAGGGGCTCTGGGAGGATGAAACCGGTACGCTTTGGGAAGGCGGCTGCACGGTCAGCGTGGACGCACCTCTGGAAAGACTGATCTGGTTCCGGAAAAAATAAGAAGGAAAGCGGGAAAAGGATGCCATAGTTACGATTCAGCCAGGTCTGCACATTTACTGCGCAGGCCGTATGAAAACATAAAGTGAGGAAGCATACGGCCCATTGCGAAGCAGTTGGAAGAGTTGGATGCAGCATGTCATAAAAAGACAGTCAAAAAGAATAGTGACATTTTATGCCCGGCGGGGTAAGATAAAAAATGACAGAAATTTTCAGATAAAACTGAGATCGCGGCCAGAAAATCCCGCCTCATGAAGGATGCGGCTGAAAAAGACAGCATATGGGCGGAGACATGCCGGAAGAAGAGGCGGGCCGAAAGGACGGTCTGCGGAAGGAAGCAGCCTGGGGGGAAGGGGGCGGCGGAATGGATAGTACGGATGCGGAACGGGATCTGATGGAGCTGAGGGATTTTGAGAGGGAGGCGAAGCGCCTGTACGGGATCAGCCCGGAGGCCTTTCAGGAGGTGGTATGGAACTGGGAGGAATTCGCGGAGCGGTTCCGCCGGACGGAAAAGAACGTGCCGCTTCAGGAAAAGGCTCCCTTTTTCATGGGGAGTCTCCTGACCGAGCAGGACTGCTTTCCGGAGGAGCGCATGGAGGTTTCCGTCCTTCTGCATGACCGGTATGTGCCGCCTTTTTATCACAGCCTGAAGTTCATCAAGATCGTCTATGCCCTGCGGAAAGGTTTTTTCTTTTACCTGAGAGAGAAGGGACAGGACCGGCGGTTTCGGATGGAGGAGGGGGATTTCGTCATCATCCCTCCGGAGGTCAGCCAGGCGGTCTTTACTGCGGATGAAGGCGCGGTTACGGTGAATATCATCATCAAAAGGAGTACCTTCGGGGATGCCTTTTACAGCCTGCTGATGGAGAACGACGGCATTTCCGATTTTTTCTGGCAGATGCTTTACAGCAAGGGGAACGAACGGGCGCTTCTGGTGCGCTGCGGGCGGGATGAGAATCTGGAACGGATCGTCCTTGAAATGTGCGCGGAGGGCATTCTGGATGAGTCGGGGAGCACGGCGGGGAAAAACCTGACGATGAAGGGCTATGTGATGCTTCTGTTCGGCAGGGCTCTGAAGGAGCATTCCGGCAGGATGGAAAGCGTGGGACACCTGAGCGAGGCGGACGCGGCCCTTCCGGAGATGATCCGTTACATCCGGGAGAACTACACCACGGTGACGCTGCCGGAGCTGGCCAGGCATTTCGGGCGGAGCGAGGGGTACTTGAGCCGTTATATCCGACGGGAAACGGGGAAGACCTTCCGCTTCCTGCTGAAGGAATTCCGCATGAAGCAGGCCGTGCAGATGATCGAGAATTCCTCCTGCAGCATCGAGGAGGTGGCCGCTGCCGTGGGCTATGCGGATATCAGCTGCTTTTACCGGAATTTCCGGGAGAGCTTCAGCATGACGCCGATGCAGTACCGGAACATCCGCAGCAGGATCAGCCTGTAGAAAGGAAAGAACGGCGCGGGCCGCGGGCAGGATATGCCCGGACTTATCCCGCGCCGGGGGAAAATAAAAAAGAGAGCCGCCGAAGGCGGCGGAAAGGTGGTTTTTATCATGGAATGGAGTGCGAAATGGATCGCGCCGGCGCAGGAAATGGGAGACGTGTGCCCGGTGTATGAAAAGGCGTTTCCGGCGGAGGGAAAGATCGCGAAGGCAGAGCTTTTCATCACCGCCATGGGCGTTTACGAAGCTTTCCTGAACGGGAAAAGAGTGGGGGAATACGTGCTGGCTCCCGGCTGGACCTCTTATGAGAAGAGACATCAGTATCAGGCCTATGATGTGACGGCGCTTCTGGCGGAAGAGAACAGGCTGGAGGTGACCGTGGGAAAGGGGTGGTACAGAAGCCCCATGCCCGGCTGGGCCAACGAAGGGGAAAAAGATGAAAAGGCACATGTTCCGGCAGGCCTGATCGCCCAGCTTATTCTGACCGGAGAGGACGGCTCCCGGAGGGTGATCGCCACGGACGAGAGCTGGACGGCGAAGGAGAGCCAGGTCCGTTTCAGCGAGATCTATGACGGGGAGACCTTCGACGCCTCCTTTGAAGCGAAAGATGCGCAGCCTGTGGTCTGCCTGGATAAGGGGACGCAGAACCTGATCCCCCAGCAGGGCGAGGAGACGAGGGAAGAGGAATACGTGGCGGCGGAGCGCGTTTTCACCACCCCGAAGGGAGAAACGGTGGTGGACTTCGGCCAGGAGGTGACGGGCTATGTGCGCTTCACCGTGGACGCGAAGGCCGGCGACGCGGTGGAGATCTCTCACGGCGAGGTGCTGGATAAGGAAGGAAACTTCTATAACGCCAATTACCGCAGCGCGAAGGCGAAGATCCTCTATACCTGTAAGGACGGCGTGCAGACGTATCATCCCCATCTGACCTTCTTCGGCTTCCGCTATATCCGGCTGGACAGCTTCCCGGGCACGCCCGCGCCGGAGCAGTTTACGGCGGTGGCGGTGCACTCCCACATGAAGCGTACGGGGCGCATTTCCAGCTCCAATCCGCTGTTGAACCGTCTGTTTTCCAATATCGTGTGGGGACAGAGGGGCAACTTCCTGGACGTGCCCACGGACTGCCCGCAGCGGGACGAGCGCCTTGGCTGGACGGGCGACGCGCAGGCCTTTGTGAAAACCGCTTCCTATAACTATGATGTGGAAAGATTTTTCACCAAATGGCTTTCCGATATGGCGGCCGACCAGTGCGGGGACGGCTCTATCCCTCATGTGATCCCCGCCTGCGGCACGGGAAGCGGAAGCGCCGCCTGGGACGACGCGGCGACCATCTGCCCCTGGCAGATCTACCTGACCTATGGAAATCCGGCGATCCTGCGCCAGCAGTTTGACTGCATGAAAAAATATGTCGGTTCCATCACCGCTGCCACGAAGGACGAATACCTGTGGACGGGCGGAAACCATTATGAGGACTGGCTTGGACTGGACGCTCCGGTGGGAAGCTATAAGGGCTCTTCCCGGGCGGACTTCATCGCCTCCGCCTTTTACGCCCACTCCACCGCGCTGGTGGTGAAGGCCGGAAAGGTTCTGGGCGAGGATGTGAGCGAATATGAGGCTCTGTATGACAACATCGTGAAAACCTTCCGCAGGACCTTCCCGGATTACCGGACCCAGACGGAAATGGTGCTCGCCGTTCATTTTGACCTGGCGGAGGATAAGCAGAAGACGACGGACCAGCTGGCGGCAAAGGTGACCGCGGACGGAAAGAAGCTGCAGACCGGTTTCGTGGGAACCCCTTATCTGCTCCATGTGCTGAGCAGCTGGGGACACACCGATCTGGCCTACACCCTCCTTCTGCGCACGGAATATCCTTCCTGGCTCTATCCTGTGACGAAGGGCGCGACCACCGTGTGGGAGCACTGGGACGGCATCATGGAAAACGGCGATTTCTGGAGCGTTGACATGAACTCCTTCAACCATTACGCCTACGGCGCGGTGGCAGACTGGATCTACGAGGAAGCTGCGGGAATCAGACCGGAGGAGCCCGGATTCGCGAAGGTGCGCATCGCGCCGAAGCCGGACGGACGGCTGGAATGGCTGGAGGTTTCTCTGGAAACCAGACACGGCCTGGTCCGTTCCGCCTGGAGCCATATCGAAGAGAACGGACAGAAAAAGGTACGCTATGAGATCATCACCCCGTCTCCTTCCGTGATCGTGATCGACGGGAAGGAAAAAGAGGTGGAAGCGGGCGAATACACCTTCTGCGTGGATGAGGACTGAGCCTGCGGCGAATGAGAAAATAAAAGATTGCTGTTACTGACAGCATTCCCCCCCACAATCGGAACCGGCGCGTGACAAGCGCGCCGGTTCCGATTCGGATTGCAGCTGGTGAGCGATCATTGACGCTCTTCTTTTTTTTCTGTCTGGTCCGGCACGTTGGCAGAGCCAATATTTTTTCTGTGCATTGACGGAGCGGGCTGTGGAAGACAAAAAAATAATATTCTGTGACGAAAGCTGCTTGAAAAAGTTGGTGGTTAACAGAAGAAGTCAATTGAAAAAGTTGACGATTTATAACAAAAGTTATTTGAAAAAGTTGCGGATTCACACTATACTATAAGAAAACGGGAAAAAGGAGGCGGAAGGGGCATGCTGAAAAGAAAAATAGAGCAGAAGCTGAAGGACTGGAAAGCCGCGGAGAATCGCAGACCTTTGATCATCAAGGGCTGCAGACAGTGCGGCAAGACGTTTTCTGTCCTTGATTTTGCGAAGAAAAATTACAAACATGTCGTGTATCTGAATTTTTATGAAAACCCGGACTATGCCTCCGTATTTGCCGGGGCCCTGGATGTGGATACAATCGTGATGATGCTGTCCGCTCTTCTGGGAAGGGAAGCGGTATTTGAGAGCGGCAGCACAGTCCTGATTCTGGACGAGATTCAGGAATGCCCGGAAGCCAGGACCGCGCTGAAATTTTTTCGGACGGACGGGCGTTACGACGTGATCGGAACCGGTTCCCTGCCGGCTGAAGAAATGTCTGGAAAAGGAAATGCCTGTTCCGGAGGCTCTGCACAGCCGCATGAGACAGCTGCTTCTGCAATACGCGGTTGTCGGCGGCATGCCGGACGCCGTGCAGACCTTTGTGGACACAAAGCGGATGGACGAAGTGCTGCAGATCCAGAGGGATATTGTCCGCTCCTATGAGGACGATATGATAAAGTACGCGGAGAAGAAAGACAAATCCCGGATCAGGGAATGCTTTCAGTCCATTCCGAAGCAGCTCAGCAGGGAAAACAAGAAATTTCAGTATTCTGTGGTCAAAAAAGGCTCCACTGCGTCGAAATACGCCGGGAGTCTGCAATGGATCGAAGATGCCGGGATCATTGTCCGCTGCTGCAATCTGAACATTACGGAACTGCCTCTGGATGGAAATGCCAAAGAGGATGTATTCAAGGTGTATATGAGCGACTGCGGCCTTTTTGTCAGCATGCTGGAGGACGGCACACAGTATGACATCCTGAGAGGAAACCTCCATGGCTATAAAGGGGCGATCTTTGAAAACCTGATTGCTGATATTTTCGGCAAGATGGGACGAAAACTCTACTATTTCCATAAAGACAGCGGTTTGGAGGTGGACTTTGTGATCCGTTATAAAGGGAAATGCACTCTGGTGGAGGTCAAAGCAGCCACCGGAAATGCGAAAAGCACCAGAACGATCCTGCACCATCCTGAAAAATATCATGTCAGTCATGCGATCAAGCTGGGAGACAGTAATGTGGGACGCGACGGACAGCTTCTTACGCTCCCCCTCTATATGGCTTTCCTGCTGAAAGAGCTGTGATGGAAGCTGCCCGGCCTGCACTTTTTACAATAAAATATCCTTCAGCGCGCGCTTGGGAACGAAATGCACCGTCCCCGTTTCGTCTCTGTAATAGCGCGTATTCCCATCTGCTCCCGCCTCCGTGAGAACGACCTTTTCCGCGGGCTTTCCGATGGCGACCACGAGATTGGGCTCCACGTTTTCAGGAAGTCCGAGCAGCTCCTTCAGCGCGGCACGGTTGAAATTCCCGATCATGCATCCGCCGAGGCCCTTCTCTGTCGCGGCCAGAAGGATGGTCTGCGCGGCGATTCCTACGTCTCTTAAAAAGGCGGTTTCATTCGGCGCGATGCTTTTGTCCAGGCAGATCACGATAAAGCCGGTGGGACATTGGCCCGGATAGGGGAGCGAAAGCTGCGGGAGGGCGGCGGCCCACTTCGTCAGAGCCTGGATGGCGTCTACCTCTTCCTTTTCATAAGCGATGTGATATTTTAACGGCTGCGTGTTGCCGCTGGACGCCGTATAGCGGGTGAGATCTACGAACTCAAGCAGCTCTTCTTCTGTGAGTTTCCGCGTCTCATCATAGCCGCGGAAGCTTCTGTTTTTCATAACCAGGTCCTTTAACATGGTTCCTCCTTTCTGAAACGGGACAAAGAGAAAACGCGGCTGCGTTTTCCCTCGTCTATCCTGAAAAAAAGAGCCGCAGACGACGAATGGTCTGCGGCCGAAGTCTTATTTCAGCGGCTTTGCGCCGGCCTTTTCCTGAAGCTTTTCCACCTGGCGCTTGAACCAGCTCTTCTTTTTCTGGACGGGCTTTGCAAGCGAATTTCCATGAAGCCCCTTCACCGCGGTGATGTAGATGCCGCTCACCGTGGCCTTGACCTCCTTCTTCACCGGCACGGAATCGAAAATGCTGTCCTCGCACACCAGCGTCATGATCTGCGGGCCGATCTTGGCCTTGACGATGGGAAGCTTTGCCCGGCGCAGAAGCTTGGGCGTCTGCGCCATCACGATGTCGGGAAGACCGGCGTCCTTCAGCCGCATCCGTTTTTTGTCTATGATCAGCATTGATACGGACTGCTTATAGGCTTCGATCTGCTGCTGCTGCTCCGCCTGCTTTTTCTGCGCTTTTTTGCCGAAAAAATACAGCGCCACCACGGCGATGATCAATACGGCCAGAATAACCAATAATACAATTGTTACGGGATTCACGAAGCGACCTCCTCTTTTCCTGCCGTCCAGGCGGCATTTTTCCTTTGATGTTCCGCAGCCTGCTGCGGGTACTGACTGAAATCAAAGACATTGTAACAGAATTTCGCGGACCAGGCAAGGGATAGAGAATAAAAGGGTTTCACGGGAAGAAAAAATATGCTACAATAAAGGGCAGTCCTTTCAGAAAGCAATGACGGATGCCGAAACAGATGCGGAATAAAAGCGCTGCCGGAAGGCGGCGGGAAGGAAAAGAAAGGAGCCGCCCTCCGGCGGCGGAAAAGAAAGAAAAGAGCCGCCCCGGGCGGCGGAAAAGAAAGAAAAAGTGCCGCCCCGGGCGGCAGAAAGGAAACAAGAGGAGATGAAAAAATTTATCAGGAAAGCAGCGCTGGCTGCGGTCTGCGCGGCGCTTTTCGGCGCTTTTGCGGCCGGCTGCGCAAAAACGGAGGAAGATCCGGCGGAAACGGTTCAGGAAAGCGCCGGGGAGAGCGCGGCGGAAGACGGAACCGCGGCTGCGGAGGATTACGGCCCGGAGGCCTATCTGAACGGGATCACCGTATCGGATTATGTGACGCTTGGCGATTATAAGGGCGTGAAGGTGTCTGTGGACGCTGCCGTAGTGACGGACGAATATCTGGACAGCTATATCGATTATGTGCTGCAGAGCAACATGCTGACCACAGAGGTGACGGACCGTCCCGTGCAGGAGGGAGATATCGTCAATATCGACTATGAAGGAAAGATCGACGGCGTGGCCTTCGACGGCGGCACGGCGGAGGGCTACGATCTGGCCATCGGCTCCGGCTCCTTCATCGATGGCTTTGAGGACGGACTGATCGGCGCCGAGACGGGCGAGACCCGCGACGTGGAAGTGACCTTCCCCGAGGATTACCACGGAACGGACGTGGCGGGAAAGGACGCGGTATTCACCGTCACCGTGAACAGCATCAGCGTGGAGACCCTTCCCGAGCTGACGGACGAATTTGTCCAGGGGCTGGGCGTGGGCGCGGAAACGGTGGAGGAATACCGGCAGTACGCCTACGATCTGCTGATGGAAGAACAGCAGGCGAACCATGACGCGGAGGCCGAGATGGCCGTTCTGGAGACGGTCATGAACAACGCCAAGCTGCAGGATCCTCCGGAGGACATGACGAACCGCTATTACAGCAGGCTCATCGACAACATGAACTATTACGCGTCCATGTACGGATACGATCTGGAAACCTTCCTCAGTCTGAACGGCACCTCCGAGGAGACCATCATGGAATCCGCCCGCAATGCGGCAAAACAGCTCATCACCATGCAGGCCATCGCGGAAGCGGAGGGCATGGAGGTGACGGACGAGGAGCTGGATGAGGAGATCGAAGCCAACGCCGTTTCCATGGGCTACGAGGACGCGGACGCTTACCGGGAGGCTCTGGATGCGGAAGGCTACCGGGAATATATGCTGACGGAAAAAGTGCTGGATTTTCTCCTGGAAAATGCAGAGGTAGTGGATGTGGAGCCGGAAGCGGCGGAGATCGAAGCTGAAGAGACAGAAACCGCGGAGACGGCGGAGACCGAAACCGGAGAGACTGAAGACGAAGCGACAGAAACGGCGGAGACTGAGAGCGGAGAGACAGAAACCGCGCAGGCTGCTGAATAAGGAAGGAAACAACAGAAAAATATGGCCGGCAACGGCAGAAAAAGGGGTTTATGACAATGGAACTGACAAACATCAGAGATCTGTTCAGAGAAAAGGAAAGCTACGCAGGAAAAACCGTAACGGTCGGCGGCTGGGTGAGAAGCAACCGGGATTCCAAGACCTTCGGTTTCCTGGTGGTAAACGACGGCAGCTTTTTTGAGCCGCTGCAGGTGGTCTATTCCGACAAAATGGCGGATTTTTCCTCCATCGCAAAGATCGGCGTGGGCGCTGCGGTCATCGTGACCGGAACCATCGTGGCGACGCCGGGCGCAAAGCAGCCCTTTGAAATGCAGGCGGAGGAGGTCGCCGTGGAAGGCGTGTCTCCGTCCGACTATCCGCTTCAGAAGAAGCGCCACAGCTTTGAATACCTGCGCACCATTTCTCATCTCCGTGCGAGGACCAATACCTTCCAGGCGGTGTTCCGCGTCCGTTCCCTTGCGGCCTATGCCATCCACCGCTTTTTCCAGGAGAAGGGCTTTGTGTACGTGCACACTCCTCTGATCACGGGAAGCGACTGCGAGGGCGCGGGAGAAATGTTCCAGGTGACTACTCTGGATCTTGCGAATGTGCCGAAGACGGCGGACGGAAAGGTGGACTACAGCCAGGACTTCTTCGGAAAGCCCACCAACCTGACGGTGAGCGGCCAGCTTGACGCGGAGACCTACGCCTTCGCCTTCCGCAACGTCTACACCTTCGGCCCCACCTTCCGCGCGGAGAATTCCAACACCACCCGCCACGCGGCGGAATTCTGGATGATCGAGCCGGAGATGTGCTTCGCGGACCTGAAGGACGACATGATCCTTGCGGAAAGCATGCTGAAGTACATCATCCGCTACGTTCTGGAAAACGCGCCGGAGGAGATGGCCTTTTTCAACCAGTTCGTGGACAAGGGCCTGATCGAGCGGCTGCGGCACGTGCTGGATTCCGAGTTCGGCCATGTGACCTATACCGAGGCCATTGAGATCCTGGAAAAGCACAACGATGAATTTGAATACAAGGTACACTGGGGCAGCGATCTGCAGACCGAGCACGAACGCTTCCTGACGGAAAAGGAATTCAAGCGTCCGGTGTTCGTGACCGACTATCCCAAGGAGATCAAGGCCTTCTATATGAAGCTGAACGAGGACGGAAAGACCGTCGCCGCCATGGACTGCCTGGTGCCCGGCATCGGCGAGATCATCGGCGGAAGCCAGAGAGAGGACAAACTGGAGCTTCTGGAAAAGAGGATGGATGAGCTGGGACTGAACCGGGAGGACTATGAGTTTTACCTGGATCTGCGCCGCTACGGCTCCGCCCGCCATGCGGGCTTCGGTCTGGGCTTTGAGCGCTGCGTCATGTATCTGACCGGTATGGGCAACATCAGGGACGTGATCCCCTTCCCCAGAACCGTGAAGAACTGCGATCTGTAA
>CALWGL010000092.1 GCA_944380025.1 uncultured Lachnospiraceae bacterium | reverse complement strand
ATCCGTGAAAAAGAAGGGGCTACTTTTCTTTCCTGTTTTATGGTAAGATAAGGACGTCGGCAATGAACCGGAAAGGAGAAAGCATATGCAGAAAAGAAGAACGGAAAAAGCCATTCTCATTTATATCTGTCTTGCCGCGTTCCTGATTTTGTGTATTGTAAAATTTGATGCGATCGTATTGGGCGCGGGAAAGCTTTGGAATGTGATCCTGCCGCTGGTTCTCGGCATGGGGATCGCCTACGTGCTGAATATCGTGCTGGTAAGGGTGGAGCAGCTGTATTTTCCAAAATCGCAGAACCGTTTTATACGCTCCACGCGCCGCGGCGCGGGGATCGTGGTTTCCATACTGCTGGTGCTGGCCCTGTTTACCCTGGTGGGAAGGCTGGTGATCCCGGAGCTGGGGAAGGCCTTCGGGGTGATCGGACGCAGTATCCCCGTGGTATTTGACCAGGCTGCGGACTGGCTGGAGAAGAGCGGGGCGCTCAGCGCTTCGGACTATCTGGAGGATATCGACTGGAACAGTATGATGGAAAAGGTCATGGAGGTGGCCCGGTCCGGCATCGGAGGCATCCTCAATTCCACCATCAGCGTGGTGGGAAGCGTGGTCGGAGGCGTGGTCAATTTCTTCATCGGAATGATCTTCGGCGTCTATATCCTGGTGAACAAGGAGCGGCTGAGTTCCCAGGCAAAGCGGATCCTGCGCGCCTATCTGAAGGAAAAGACCGTAAGACAGATCGCCAGGATCATCCGGACGGCGGACGAGACCTTTTCCAGCTTCATCATCGGACAGTGCACGGAGGCGGTGATCCTGGGAACGCTCTGCGCGGTGGGCATGCTGATCTTTGATTTTCCCTACGCGGTGATGATCGGTTCCTTTATCGGCGTAACCGCCCTGATCCCCATTGTGGGTGCCTATCTGGGAGCCGGACTGGGAGCCTTCATGATCCTGACGGTGGATCCCTTAAAGGCTCTTCTTTTCCTCGTTTTCATCGTGATCCTGCAGCAGATGGAAGGGAATCTGATCTATCCCAGAGTGGTGGGATCCTCCATCGGCCTGCCCGGCATGTGGGTGCTGGCGGCAGTGACGGTGGGCGGCGGCCTGATGGGGATCGGCGGCATGCTGCTGGGCGTTCCGCTCACCGCCACAGCCTACAAGCTGCTGCGCAGTGATGTGAACGCCAGAAATGAAAGAAAGGACAGCTGGCAGAGGCCCGCGCCGGAAAGGCGTCCGGGCGGAGGAAGGCCTCCCGTCTCCCGACAGGCGGAAAAGGCGGCCGAAGGGACTGCCCTGCCGGAGAAAAAAGCGCCGGAACGCAGCGCACGGCCGGAAAACGGCGCCGCCGGAAAAACCGTGCTGTCCGGAAAAACCGTGCCGTCCGGAAGAAGGGAAAGGCCGGAAAAAAGGAAGGAATAAGTCCGCAGACAGAAGGAAGAACGGGAAGGGAAGATAGCGGATGAAAAACAATTACAAAAGACTTGTGATGAACCGCATCATCATAACGGTGCTGCTCATCCTGCTTCAGATCGTATGGCTGGTGTTCATGCTGGAGAAGCTGACGGAATACGTGAGCTGGATCACCACCGTGTTTACGTTCCTGAGCATTGCGATCGTATTATATATTATCGGAAAGGACGACAACTCCGCCTATAAGATCGGCTGGATCGTGCTCATCATGGCGCTGCCGCTGTTCGGCGGCCTGTTTTATCTGTTTTCCGGAGACAAGAAGCCCGCGAGAAAGCTGCGTAACAGGCTGCACGCCCAGCATGAGCAGTACCGGGCCTGCCTGCAGAAAGAGGAGGGGATCCGCCAGCTTCCGCCCGGGCTGCAGAAGGAAAGCGCCCGAGCGGCGGAAACCTTCCGCTATGTGCGAAATGTGAGCGATCTGCCCGCCTATACGGATACGGAGGTCAGATATTATCCCACCGGCGAGGAAATGTTCGAGGACATGATCGAGGATCTGAAAAGCGCGCAGCATTTCATTTTTCTGGAATACTTTATCGTTTCGGAAGGAAAAATGTGGGAAAGCATCCTGGCGGTGCTGAAGGAGAAAGCCGCTCAGGGCGTTGAAGTCCGCATGATCTACGACGACATGGGCTGCGTCGCCAGGCTGCCGGCCGGATATGACAGCTGGCTGGAAAAGGCCGGCATCAAATGCATGGCCTTCAACCCTGTTGTGCCGATCTTTTCTCTGGTCATGAACAACCGGGATCACAGGAAGATCCTGGTGATCGACGGCCATACGGGCTACACCGGAGGAATCAATCTGGCGGATGAATATATCAATGAGATCGTCCGCTTCGGCTACTGGAAGGATACGGGGGTACGGCTGAAGGGAGAGGCTGTCTGGAGCTTTACCGTGATGTTCCTGGAGATGTGGAACGCCTTCCGGAAGGAGGATGCGGATATCGGCTGCTTCCGGCCCCACGTGTGGCATCCGGAGCCCTTCGGCGGAACCGGGCTGGTGCAGCCCTATACCGACTCGCCTCTGGACAATGAAACGATCGCGGAAAACGTATATCTGGATATCCTTCATCAGGCCAGGGATTATGTCTATATTTTCACCCCCTATCTGATCGTGGACGACGTGATGAGAAACGCTCTCTGCCAGGCGGCGAAGCGGGGCGTTGACGTGCGCATCGTCACGCCCGGGATTCCGGACAAGCCCACCATTTTCCGGCTGACCCGTTCCAACTATCCGCCTCTTCTGCGCGCAGGCGTGAAAATTTATGAATATCAGCCGGGCTTTATCCATGCAAAGAGCTATATCAGCGACGACGTGTTCGGCGTGGTGGGCAGCGTGAACATGGATTTCCGCAGCCTCTATCTGCATTTTGAATGCGCCACCCTCCTGTACCGGACGCAGGGCCTGGAGGAGCTGAAGGAGGACAGCCTGCGGACCATGGAGCAGAGCAGGCAGATCACCCTGGACGACTGCAAGAAGGGGATCGTCGGCGGGCTGGTGGATTCCGTCCTGCGTGTGTTCGCGCCCCTGTGCTGACGAAAAAGCCCTGACGTCCGGCGTTGACAAGGGAAATGATTGTAATTATAATGGGATAGATTCAGGCAATTTTGGAGGATAAAGACGTGGAAAAATACGGTGTAAATGAACTGAGGAAGATGTTCCTTGACTTTTTCGAGAGCAAGGGGCATCTGGTGATGAAGAGCTTTTCCCTGGTGCCGCACAACGACAACAGCCTGCTCCTGATCAATTCCGGCATGGCTCCCTTAAAGCCTTATTTCACAGGCCAGGAGATCCCGCCCAGAAGGAGGGTCACCACCTGTCAGAAGTGCATCCGCACGGGGGATATCGAGAATATCGGAAAGACGGACCGGCACGGCACCTTCTTTGAGATGCTGGGAAATTTCTCCTTCGGGGATTACTTCAAGCATGAAGCCATCGCCTGGTGCTGGGAATTTCTGACCCAGGTGGTCGGACTGGATCCGGACAGGCTGTATCCGTCCGTCTATCTGGACGACGACGAGGCCTTCGATATCTGGAATAAGGAGATCGGCATCGCGCCGGAGCGGATCTTCCGCTTCGGAAAGGAAGACAATTTCTGGGAGCACGGCTCTGGACCCTGCGGTCCCTGCTCCGAGGTCTATTACGACCGCGGCGAGAAATACGGCTGCGGGAAACCGGGCTGTACGGTGGGCTGCGACTGCGACCGTTATATCGAGGTATGGAACAACGTATTTTCCCAGTTCGACAATGACGGACACGGTCATTATACCGATCTGATCCAGAAAAATATCGATACGGGTATGGGACTGGAGCGCCTGGCCACGGTGGTGCAGGATGTGGATTCCATTTTTGATGTGGATACCATCCAGGCGCTGAGAAACCGGGTCTGCGAGCTGGCGGGCAAGACCTATAAGGAGAAGCACGAATGGGACGTTTCCATCCGCATCGTGACGGATCATATCCGCTCCGCCACCTTCATGATCTCCGACGGCATCATGCCCTCCAATGAGGGAAGAGGCTATGTGCTGCGCAGGATCATCCGCCGCGCGGCGCGTCACGGCAGACTGCTTGGCATTGAGGGAGAGTTTTTGTCCAATCTGAGCCGTACCGTGATCGAGGGAAGCAGGGACGGATATCCGGAGCTGGAAGAGAAGAAGGATTTCATCTTCCGCGTGCTCTCGCAGGAAGAAGACAAGTTTAACCGTACCATCGATCAGGGACTCAGCATCCTCGCCGAGCTTTCCGACCAGATGGCGAAGGAGGGACAGAAGCAGCTTTCCGGGAAAGAGGCTTTCCGTCTGTACGATACCTACGGCTTCCCGCTGGATCTGACCACGGAGATCCTGCAGGAAAAGGGCTTTTCTGTGGACGAGGACGGCTTTGCGGCCTGCATGAAGGAGCAGAAGGAGAAGGCCCGCGCGGCGAGAAAGGTGACCAATTACATGGGAGCCGACGCCACGGTTTACGAGCAGATCGATCCTGCCATTACTTCTGAGTTTGTGGGCTATGACAAGCTTGTCTGGGAGTCCCCCATCGTTGCCATGACCACGGAGGATGAGGTGGTGGAGGCGCTTACCGACGGGGAGAGCGGCACCATTATCGTGGAGCAGACCCCGTTCTACGGAACCATGGGCGGTCAGTGCGGCGACACGGGCGTGATCCGCACCGCGGAAGGTGAATTTGAGGTGCAGGATACCATTCATCTCATGGGAGGCAAGATCGGCCATGTGGGAAAAATGACGAAGGGCATGCTGCGCATGGGCGATGCGGCGGAGCTCACGGTGGACGCGCGCAGGAGGGCTGATACCTGTAAAAACCACAGTGCCACCCATCTGCTTCAGAAGGCGCTGCGCACGGTGCTCGGCACCCATGTGGAACAGGCGGGCTCCTACGTGGATCCTTACCGTCTGCGTTTTGACTTCAGCCATTTCTCCGCCATGACAGAGGAAGAGCTCGCACGGGCAGAGCAGATCGTCAACGAGGAGATCGCGGCGCATCTTCCGGTCGAAACCAGCGTCATGACTCTGGAGGAGGCAAGAAAGACGGGAGCGATGGCTCTGTTCGGCGAAAAGTACGGCGATCGGGTGCGCGTGGTCCGTATGGGAGACTTTTCCACGGAGCTGTGCGGCGGAACTCATGTGTCCAATACGGGAGATATTTCCGTCTTTAAGATCCTTTCCGAAAGCGGCGTGGCCGCCGGCGTGAGAAGGATCGAAGCGCTGACCGGCCCCGGTGTGTTCGCCTACTATAAGGAGCAGGAAGAGCGGCTGGCGGAAGCGGCGAAGATCGTGAAGGCGACGCCTGCGGCTCTGACGGAAAAGCTGGAGCATCTGATGGCGGGAGTGAAGCGTCTGAACGCGGAGAACGAGTCCTTAAAGAGCAAGGCGGCAAAAGATGCGCTGGGAGATGTCATGGACCAGGTGCAGGAAGTGAAGGGCGTGAAGCTGATCGCGGCCCGCGCGGACGGCGTGGACATGAACGGCTTAAGAGAACTCGGCGACCAGCTGAAGGAAAAGCTGGGTGACGGCGTGGTCGTTCTTGCCTCCGCACAGGACGGAAGAGTGAACCTGGTGGCCATGGCCACGGACGGAGCGATGAAGCAGGGCGCACATGCGGGCAACCTGATCAAGGGGATCGCTGCCCTGGTCGGCGGAGGCGGAGGCGGACGGCCGAATATGGCTCAGGCCGGCGGAAAGAAGCCGGAAGGGATCGACAGCGCTCTGAAGGAAGCCGCGGCGGTTCTGGACGGTCAGATCAAATAGCTGCGGTTCGCTGGCAGGCCGGCAAACTGCAGCCCGGCCCGTCATTCCGGATCGCCTGTGGCGATGGATGCAAATAACCAAAAAAACTCTTGACGCGAGGCCATTTTTTGGTATAATAATGGATGTGCATTGATGTGCGCTAAAAACCCAATCAGTCAAGAACTTGAAGGGACTGAAGGGAGGTCAGGTGTGAGCTATGTCTAATATCATCGTAAAAGAGAATGAGACTTTGGACAGCGCGCTTCGTCGTTTTAAGAGAAGCTGTGCGAAAGCGGGGATCCAGCAGGAGATCCGCAAGAGAGAGCATTACGAGAAGCCCAGCGTAAGGCGCAAGAAAAAGTCCGAAGCGGCAAGAAAGCGTAAATATAATTAAGCGGACGGAAGTCCCTGGCAGATGCTGTCAGGGACTTGTGTTTTGTAAGACGGAAATTTCCTTTTTCTGCCATGCAGAAAAAGGAACACAGGCAAAAGAAGCGGAAGCGGCATTCCGCTTCGGAAAGGTACGGGAAAGAAAAGAATGGGAAATAACTGGAAGATGAGAGCGGCCGGTCTTGTCCTTGCGGCGCTGATCGGCGTGGGTACCCTGCTTGGCACAGGGGTGAACGCGAAGGCGGCCGGAGTGGTCGCGAAGGGGATCGACGTTTCCATGCATCAGGAGACGGTTAACTGGAGCGCCGTGGCTGCGGACGGCTACAGCTTCGCGTTCATCCGGGTCGGAAGCGCAAAGAGCGGACTGGATCCCTATTTTGCCCAGAATATGGCGGGCGCGGCAGCGGCCGGACTGAAGACCGGCGTATATCTGTATTCCTATGCCGCAACGGTGGAAGGAGCCATGGCGGAGGCCCAGTTCACGCTGGCGGCGATCGCTCCCTTTACGGTGAATATGCCGGTGGTATATGATATCGAGGATGAGATACATAAGAACATGTCCACCCAGGAGCTTGTGTCTCTGGTGACGGCGTACTGCTCCGTCATTGAGAACGCCGGTTATTACCCCATGGTCTATTCCAATAAAAATATGCTGACCACACAGATCGGCGCCGTCCCCTATGACGTTTGGGTGGCGCAGTACTCCGATACCTGCGAGTATCCTGGTCCCGCGTTCTGGCAGTTCACCGACAGCGGATCCGTGAACGGAATCAGCGGAAATGTGGACCTGAACTATCAGTTCAAGGACTATTCCGACATCATCATTTCCAACGGCTTTACCACCAGAAACGGGAACACCTATTTTTACAGTAACTATAAGATGCAGCGCGGCTGGGTGGAATATGAGGGAAAACATTATTTCATGAACGCGGACGGAACCATGTATAAAGACGGCTGGATCACGGACGGCGTGAACACCTGGTACATGGATACTTCGGACGGCCACATGCTGCGCGACCTGGTGCCGATCGCGGGAAAAACGTATTATTTCGGTACGGACGGTCTGATGCGGACCGGCCTGGTCAATATCGACGGGCAGACCTATCTGTTCGGCGCGGACGGTTCCATGCAGTACGGGTGGTATACGGACGCCCAGGGACTGCGGTACTTCAAGGAGGACGGCAGCATGGCGGTGAATGAATCTCTCGTGCTGGACGGAAAAACCTGGGTATTTGACGGAAACGGCTTCGGCATGGAATATGCGGCGCCTGAGACCGGCCTGACAGGGATCGATCCTTCCGTCTAAATCCTTGATCCGGCCGCCGGAAACAAAAGGGATCCGCCCGGCTTCCTGCAGAACGGAGGCCGGGCGGATCCCTTTTTCCGAAGGCATGCCGCTCATGAATCCGGCGGGATAGACATAGAATGTGTTATAGACTGGATCGGAGGGAGACTCCCCTATGTTGGACCGGATCAGATATAACGGCGGAAAACGGGCGGCGCAGAAGCCCTTTTTCCGGAAACTTCTTTCTCTGACGCTTGCAGTCCTTCTCGCGGCGGGGACGCCGGCGGTTAAGCTTCACGCGCAGGAGAACGGAAATCAGGAAGCGGCTGTGCAGCTGTCCGCGCCGGCGGCCCTTCTGATGGAAGCGTCCACAGGAACGGTCGTATATGAAAAAAATGCGGATGTGCCCTGTTCCCCTGCGAGCATCACCAAGATCATGACCCTTCTTCTCATTTTTGAGGCGCTGGAAAAGGGAGACATCCGGCTGGAGGATGAGGTGATGACCAGCGCGCATGCCCAGTCCATGGGCGGAAGCCAGGTGTTCCTGGAAGAAGGGGAAATGCAGACGGTGGATACCCTGATCAAATGCATCGCCGTCGCCAGCGGAAACGACGCGGCGGTCGCCATGGCGGAATTCATCGCCGGAAGCGAGGAGGAGTTCGTTTCCCGCATGAATGAAAAGGCGCAGGAGCTGGGCATGAAGAACACCCATTTTCTGGACTGCTGCGGGCTGTCGGACTCCGACGACCATCACACCTCCGCGAGGGATGTGGCAGTCATGGCCAGGGCGCTGATCACCGGATATCCCCAGGTCTTCGATTATACCATGATCTGGATGGAGGATATCACGCATACCACGGGAAGAGGGAGCAGCACCTTTACCCTGTCCAGCACCAATAAGCTGCTGAAGCAATATCAGTGGACCACGGGACTGAAGACCGGCTCTACCAGCAAGGCGAAATACTGTGTCTGTGCCACGGCGGAGAAAAACGATATCGGGCTGATCGCCGTGATCATGGCCGCGCCGGACTATAAGGCCCGCTTTGACGACGCGGTGACGCTTCTGAATCATGGCTACAGCGTCTGCGCCCTTTACCGCGATGAAAACACGGAAAAACTTCCGGATGTCCGGATCGCGGGAGGCGTGAAGGAAACGGCGGGGATCGCCTGCGAGGAGCCTTTTGTCTGGCTGGACACCAGAGGAAACGATCTGAGCCTGGTGGAGAAAACGCTGAATCTTCCGGAAGAGCCGCAGGCCCCGGTGGAGGCCGGACAGAAGGCGGGCGAGGCGGTCTACCGCCTGAACGGGAAAACGCTTGGAACGGTAAATGTGATTTATACCGAGTCCGTCGCCGCGGCCGGCCTGAAGGATTACCTGAAAAAAGTTCTCGCATATTTTCTTTTATAACAGACGGGAATATGATATACTTTAGTTCAGTTCAGGCAGAAAAGCTGCCGGCTCTATATCAGATAAAAGGAGAAAACGGGTGGTTTATTTGATCATCGGCCTTCTGTGCGCGGCGGCTCTTTTTTTCACGGGGATCATGCTGTATGATTCCAACCGTTTCGTGACGGTGGAATATCGGATCCGCGGCAGAGGACTGAAAAGGAAATATCGGTTTGTCATGCTTTCTGACCTGCACAACAAGCGCTATGGAGAGCATAATGAAAAGCTTCTTGCGGCGATCGAGAAGCAGAAGCCGGAGAGCATTCTGATCGCCGGGGATATGCTCACCTCGGAGGAGCCGGAACACATCGGGCCTGCGCAGGAGCTTTTGGAAGAACTGGCCGGACGGTATCCGGTCTATTATGCCAACGGGAATCATGAATACCGGATGAAGATGGGAGAGGCGTATTACGGAAGCGGATACCGGCGCTACCATGCCAGGCTGGAAAGGAAGGGCGTTGTTTTTCTGGAAAATGACAGCGTGCTTCTGCCGGAGACGGGGATCCGCATATACGGCGCGGAGATCGGGAAGGAGTATTATAAGAAGCTGAAAGGGCCGTCCATGGACGCCGGATATCTGAAAAGGCTGCTTGGAAAGCCGTCAAAGGGAGATTATCATATCCTGATCGCCCATAATCCGGATTATTTTCCCGCCTATGCCGAATGGGGGGCCGACCTGGTGCTTTCCGGCCATGTGCACGGGGGCATCATGCGCCTGCCGCTTCTTGGCGGCGTTATTTCCCCCACGCTGCGGCTGTTTCCCAGATATGACGGCGGTCTGTTCCGGGAAGGCGGCAGCACCATGATCCTGGGGCGGGGCCTCGGAAGCCATACGATCCCCATCCGGATCTTCAATCCGGGCGAGCTGATCGTGGTGGACCTGGAACCGCAGTGAGGGATGAAAGGAACGGATTATGGCGCTTGAAGTAAAGCTGCAGGCATTCGAAGGACCTCTGGACCTTCTTCTGCATCTGATTGAAAAGAGCAAGGTGGATATCTATGATATCCCCATTGTGGAGATCACGGATCAGTATCTGGAAACCATCCGCCAGATGGAAGAGGCGGATATGAACGTGATGAGTGAATTTCTGGTGATGGCGGCCACGCTTCTGGACATCAAGGCCCGGATGCTCCTGCCGCGGGAAAAGGATGAGGAAGGGGAGGAAGAGGATCCCCGCTCGGAACTGGTGGAAAAGCTTCTGGAATATAAGGCTTACAAATATATGGCGCAGGAGCTGGCCGATCTGGAGACGGACGCGCAGAGGGCCTTCTACCGGGAACCCTCCCTTCCGCCGGAGGTGGAAGGATACCGGCAGCCGGTGGATTATGAGGAGCTTCTGCGGGGCGTGACACTGAGCCGCTTAAACGAAGTGTTTCAGGCCTGCCTGAAACGGCAGGAGGACAGAAAGGATCCGGTGCGCAGCCATTTCGGACGGATCGAAAAGGACGAGGTCAGCATCGAGCTTAAGGCCGGCTATGTGGCCTCCTATATCAGAAGCCACAGAAAGCTGAATTTCCGGGAGCTTCTGGAAAACAGGAGGAGCCGGATGGATGTGATCGTGACCTTCCTGGTGGTGCTGGAGCTGATGAAGACGGGAGCGGTGAGCGTCAGCCAGGATGGGATCGAGGAGGATATCATCATCACCGTCTCCGATACGGCGGACGGACTGGAAAACCTGCGTCTTACCTCGCTTGGAGAACAGGAGGAAGACGGAAGAAAGGATATGGAGGATGGAAGAGGAAGAGAAGAAGGCGGCGCTGGAAGCGATCCTGTTCGCCATGGGGGATTCCGTGGAGCTGGACAGGCTGGCGGCGGCGATTGAGGAAACGCCGGAGAAGACCAGGGGCCTTCTGGAACAGATGAAGGAAAGCTGGGAAAAGGAAAAAAGAGGCGTATGCCTGGTGGAATACGAAGGCGCCTTTCAGATGTGCACCAGAGGCGAGTTGTACGAATATCTGATCCGCGTGGCGAAGGCTCCCAGAAAATACGCGCTAACGGACACCCTTCTGGAAACCCTCTCCATCGTCGCCTATAAACAGCCCGTCACCAGGCTGGATGTGGAAAGGATCCGGGGCGTGAACAGCGACCACGCCATCAGCCGCCTGGTGGAATACGGGCTGGTGACGGAGCTGGGCAGGCTGGACGCGCCGGGAAGACCGCTTCTGTTCGGGACTACGGAGCAGTTTCTGCGGACCTTCGGAGTGAAATCCCTCGAGGAGCTGCCGCAGCTGAATGAGAGGAAGCTGGAGGAATTCCGCGCGGAAGCGGAGGAAGAGGTCCGCGAGATGGACGCGGGACAGGAAGGCGGCCGGGAATGACCGGGACCGGATGACCGGGATCGGCCGGAACGTTTTTTTCCGGCACGGGCGGCCGATCCGGCCGGGAAAACGCCGGAAAGGAAGAGATGCCTGCGCTTTTTCCGGGGGACACAGGGAAAAGCGTCTGCATAAAAAACGAAGCCGCCTGCGGGCGGCAGCATGGAGGAAGCTTCATGCAGGAAGGAGGAAGGTATGCTGTTTCTCATCATCGGGATCATCGTGATCCTTGGGGTCGTTGCAGGCCGCAAGGAGTCCCGCGCTCATCGCAAGCACCGCGGAGAATGCAAGCATCGCTAAAAGTTTCTTCTTCATAGTTTTCCTCCAAATTGATAGTTGACGGAT
>CALWGL010000091.1 GCA_944380025.1 uncultured Lachnospiraceae bacterium | reverse complement strand
ATTTGTTCCAATCTATAGTATACAGGTAAATCCACGAAACTACAAATTGGAGGTCATTACATATTGTCTGTTACGTACACATTTTTTAGTAACATGGAAAAAGCCGCGGCAGCTGCTCGCTTTGGAGCAACGGCCGCAGCCTCCTTTTGTTATCGGTCAGATCCTTTCACTGTTCCATCTGTCTTCCCAGAAAGCCCGCGGCAGACAGAACCAGCTTCTGCTCTACCTCTCCCATCTTTCCCTTCGCGTCGTTGTTCAGAAGCACCGCCGCGCCGATCACGTCGCCCTCGCAGATGATCGGACAGATCGCCTCGTTGACGTACTCCGTTTCCCCTTCTCCCTCTCCGAACACCGGGATAAAATTGCGTTCTCCCTTCGCTGCAAGGATGTTCTCCCTTTTCTCAATGGCTTCCTCCAGCTGGCTGCTGATGCTTTTTCCCAGAAACGCCTTACAGCCGCCCGCAGCCGCAATGAACTGATCCCGGTCCGCGATCAGCGTCATCTGCCCGGACACCTGAGCCAGGCTCTCCGCGTACTGTCTGGCAAAGGTGCTCATCTCCCCGATAGGAGAATATTTTTTCAGGATGATCTCTCCCTCCCGGTCCGTGAAGATCTCCAGCGGGTCGCTCTCCCGGATCCGCAGGGTCCTGCGGATCTCCTTCGGGATGACGATGCGTCCCAGATCATCTATTCTGCGCACGATTCCTGTTGCTTTCATATAAAAATTCCTCCGTCTGCTGTACTTTCCAGGTCTGGAAATAGTATCTGTAGACGAAGGAATTTTATACCTGAATCATTCGGATGAAGAGGCGAATTTTCTGACGCCGGAAATAAAATAGTTGAAGCTGGTTGACAGATTATTCTCAATATCCATATGTACCGCTATTTTTCTCGCGCCGTCCAGCTGTTGATGGCGCGGAAACAGTTTCCGTATTTCCTCCTTGGGATTTCCTATTGCATCCGGATTCCTGAATTTGCTTTTTCTTGACAATCCGCTTACATCCACGCCATATGCCTGAGATACAGCTTTCAGATCCCCGAGATACCAGGACTCCAGTTCCCTGCAGGCAATGCGTATCAGTACCGGTCTTCCATAAGGCTCAGCCAGTCGTTTTAAGGCTTCCTTGATCTGAATGCAATCTCCGCTGTCCTGATCTCTCACAATGATAAATTTCACATCCGGCTGACGCCAGGCCTTCCGTTTATGCGGAATAGACGCTTCCAGATCACTTTTCCCGCTGTGCGGGATTGTTTTAAATTCTACAGATTCCGGCAGGATCTTTGGCAGAATGATGTCAAGCACTGTTTTCATGGAAGCTTCTTCCAGTAAAAATACAAGCGTCATTCTGCCACCTCTTCCAAAAGCAGCTGCTGTCTCCAAAGCTGTCCAAGCAGATCTCCGGCTTCATATAGATCCTTTATCAATGTGTTTTCTGATGCTTTATAAATTTTCGTATATCCATCCTTCTTCACCAGACAGAAGAGTTCTTCCAAATGAACGGCATTCAGAAAATCCGGCGAATGTGTTGAAATAAAGACCTGGCCTCCATCTTCCGCATAAATTCTGAATTCTTCCGCCAGCTCCGCCAATAATGCCGGATACAATTGATTTTCCGGCTCCTCCACACACAAAAGTGCGTGTTTTTCCGGATCCTTCAACAGTAGCAGATACGTAAACATCTTAATCGTGCCATCAGAAACGAATCTCGAAACAAAAGGATCCTTAAAATTCCCATCCTGAAAGCGGAGCACAATCCTCCCGTCTGTTGTCTCCTGTGCCTCTACTTTTGAAACACCGGGGACTCTTTTTTTCATCGCTTCCAGAATTTCATCAAATACTTCGCGATGATTATCATACATAAATTTCGCCACTAATGCCAGATTATCTCCGGAAGTCGATATTCTTTCACTGTATCCGGCATCTTTTGTTCCTCTTGCTTCTTCTATATGAAAATCAGAAACATACCAGTCTTCGATCAGACGACGCAGCTGAGACACGGCAATAAATTCCTTAAACTGCCCCAGACCCTTAATCGCCAGAATATCCGGAGAATCCAGCTTCTGAGAACTTCTCTCTGCAAGGCGGACATCCTCATACTTAACCAGATCCCCATCCGCCGCAACTCCTTCCCCGAACGCAAACTCTAAGACTTTCCATGGAGCACCTGTCTGGCCTCTCCGGAAACGCATGATTTCTTTCTTTATGGCCGGCCTTTTATTCTCCATCAGACATATGGACAGTTGATAGGTAATAATCGGTTCGTCCTCTGAGGGCCGGAATTTGATTTCAAATTCTATATCACCTGTCTGCCCTCTGGATATTACCTCCTGAAAACCGCCTCTTTGAGCCAGCGCAGCACGTATATTGGACTGCAGCGCATCATGGAGGAACCCGAACACATCAAAAAACGTCGTTTTCCCAACGCCATTCATTCCAAGGAAAACTGCCATATTGGGAATTTCTTTCACTTCCACATCCTGAAAAACCTTATAGTTCTTTACTTTAATGGATTCGATTCTCATATCCGGCCTCCCTCCAGCTCATAACTGAATTATAGCCTTTGATAAGAATATCCGCAATAAAAATCCGGGAAACTTTTTCAGGAGCAAAATCTTCCCTGGAAGACATGCGGAAGATATGTACGAAAATGTCCTTCCCCCGCATGCCTCTCGCTTCATTCAACGATCCATACATAGCTTCCGGACGGGACCGCAGAAATTTTCAGATGATCGCCTTCCCGGACGGCTTCCGCCCTCTGTCCGCTGCCTTCTTCCCGGCAGGCAAACGTCCCCTCTCCGGGACAGGGAATCCACACATCCGCCTTCGCGCCAACGGGAATCTGAACCGCCATTCTGACTCCCTTCTCCAGCTTCTCACATTCTGCCCGCACCGTTCCATGCACGGTAAAGATCGAACCTCTGACCCGTTTCATCTCCTCCTGCAGCCAGGGACGGATGCGGAAGGTATCATAACCCGGCGTGACCGGCGCGATCCCCAGCATGAAGCGGCACAGCCACTCCTTGACATGTCCCATCATGGCATGATTGCGGGAGCGCCCCAGACCGTTCCACAGCTCCGTATAATTCCAGAATTCCGGGAGGGTCGTCAGTCCATGATCCACATGATGCCGGTAGCTGGGCTCCGTCGGATTCATCACCATCCGGTAAACCACATCGTTCTCCCCGTTTTCCGCCAGCGCGCAGAAAACCTGTTTCAGTCCGACCTCGCCGGAGGTCAGATGATCCCCCTTCGCCGCTACGGCCTGAAGCAGTCCGTCCAGCGCTTTCCGCCTTTCCTCCGGCCGTACGATGCCGGAAAACAGGACGCAGCCGAAGCTGGCCTGACTGCCGTTTCCGTATATGCCGCTTTCTTTCCGGAAGCACTCTCCGTCCTGGTAAAATCCGCTCCGGATCCGCTCCGCCAGACCTTCATAGCCTTCCGCGTCCTCCTGCCGTTCCAGGATTTCTGCGATCCGGATCATCGTATTCGTGATCAGGAAAAACGCGCAGGTCGCGACGAGCGTCGTCGGCGTTTCCTCATGAAGCTGTCCCCATTCTCCCATGTGGGCGTAGTCTTTCAGCACGCCGTTATCGGACACGTTTTCCAGATGAGAAACATAACCCTTCATCATGGGATAATTCTCTTCCAGGATCCTCCGGTCTCCGTACTCCAGATAATAGTACCAGGGAGTCATCACACAGGCGCCTCCCCAGTTGGGATCCTTATACAGCCTTCCGATCCTGAAATACTCCGGCGCGATGCCGGGCACAAAGCCCTCTCCTTCCGTCTCTTCCCCGATCAGGCGGGAAAAATCCGCGCCTGGATACTTTTCCCTGTCTTTCCGGATCCCTTTTTCCTCTCCCGCTCCTTTTTTTACCTGCGCGTCGCGCATGTCCGCCATGATCTTGGGGATCCAGGCGCGGATATCATAGCCTGCCGCCATGGAGGAAAACATTAGCTGCGTGGTCTCCAGCCATCCCAGCTTCTCGATCTGCGGGCAGTCCGTGAAGCTGAACATCATATTGCTTTCAATAGAGCGGTCCGTGATCTGATTGATGCGGTTGATGATTGCATCGTCCGTCTCAAAATCGGACACCTTCTCATTCATCATGCGGACCGCGCAGCCCTCGAAGTTTTCTGCAGAAGGAGTTCCGGGAAATCCCTCCACCTCCACGTACTGAAAGCCGTGATAACAGAACCGGGGATGCCACTCCTCCCGTCCCGTTCCCGCGCACACATAGCTGTCCATGACGCGGCACTGAAAAAGGGTATCGCAGCTCTGCGTACAGGATGCCTGATCCACCCCGCTTCCGTCCGACTTCAGCACCTCTGCCGGGTACATCCGGATCCGCGTTCCCGCGTACTTTTCCGTGCCATTCAGCTTCAGACGCACGAAACCCGCGCTGTTCTTCCCCAGATCCACCAGCCAGTGTCCGTTCGGAAGCAAGACAACGCTTTCCGCCTGCCAGGTCTCCCAGATCTGCACCGGCGGAAATTCCCTGGCGCAGAGCCTTCCCTTCGGCGGCTCCATGACGGCCGCCTGCCGCCATCCCGCGGACCCGCTCAGCCGGCCTTCGCACTCTTCCGGACACCTCCCGACATCCGTCCGGCTCCGTTCCTCCGGTTCCGGACAGTCCCAGCCCGCAAGCTCCAGCGCCCGCAGTCCGTCATAGTCCTCTCCGCCGTACCAGTTCTGAAAGGTCACGGCGCTCTCCGTCCATCGCCAGGACTCGTCCGACACCGCTGCCGTCTCCACGCGCCCGTCCGCCCGGACCAGTTCGATCTGGGCAAGCAGCTTCACGTCGCCGCAGATGCCGTCCCGCAGATAAACCGTATCGTCCTTCTGATACCGGTGCTTTTCCGACAGCGTGCCGTCTCCCAGCTTCATCACCGGCGAGACCGCGTAATTGGCATACTGCCCGTTTCCCAGGATCACGCCCAGGGCGTTCTCCCCCTCCCGCAGGAAGGGAAGGATATCGTAGACCACATAGTAGACGCGCTTTTCGAATTCGCTTTCCCCCGGCTCGAACAGAGCCTGCGTCACCGCCTGTCCGTTCACGGATGCGCAGAAAAGTCCAAGTCCGCTGATATACAGCCTGGCCCGTCTGACTCCGCCGATGTCTTTCACCGGAAAACGCTTTGCCAGCGCGGGGGCCATGGATTTATCTCCGGAGAAATCATCTCCTCTGCCGATCCAGCTTCCCTTCCAGTCCTCCGGTTCCAGCAGCCCCATTTCAAAATATGCCGTTTCACTCCAGTCGGACGCTTCCTCCCGGCTGTCCCATACGCGTACCTTCCAGTACACGCCCTGTCTGGATGCCAGCGGCATGCCGCCGTAGACAGCCGCATAATTTCTTCTCTCCTCCACCTTTCCGCTGTCCCACAGATCCGCCTTTCCTTCCGTAAGCAGCTCCGGGCGGGATGCGGCAAGGATCCGGAAAGCATGCTGAAAATCCCCCTTCAGGCCGGATCGGAGCTGCCAGGACAGGCCGGGACGCGGGCATTCCAGCCCAAGAGGATCGTTCAGATTCTGTGCGGTAAGAGTTGTAATCTTCATTGCAGAATAGTCCTTTCAAGCATTTTCTTTCTGTTTTTATTTTACCCCTTAACAGAGCCTACTGTCATACCTTTTACAAAATATTTCTGTGCGAACGGATAGATCAGCATGATCGGGATCAGGGAAATAAAGATCTGCGCACAGCGGATCGTCCGGTCGTCGATCATGGACATCATCTGGATCTCCTCAATGCTCAGCAGGCTCATATCACGCTGGACCACCACCGTATACAGGAAGGAGGCGAGCGGATAGCTTTCCGGGAAGTTGGAGAAGATCAGTCCGTCAAAGTAGCTGTTCCAGTGTGTGATGAAGGAAAACAGCGTCAGCGTCGCAATGGACGGCTTCGCGCAGGGCACGTAGATCAGGAAGCAGGTCTGGAACTGGTTCGCCCCGTCGATCAGCGACGCCTCCTCCAGCTCCCGCGGGATCCCGCGGAAGAAGTTCAGCATCAGAACAATATTGTATACCGGGACCGATACAGGCAGGATCAGGGCCCAGATCGTATCCATCAGATGCAGGTTCTGGATCAGCAGATATCCGGGGATCAGGCCGCCGGAAAAGAGCATGGTGAAGAAAAAGATCCAGGAATACACGCTCCTCATCCGCAGCTGCGTCCTCTCCTTGGACAGCGGATAGGCGACCAGGATCGTCAGCAGCATGGCGAGCGGAACTCCGATCACGACTCTTTCTATGCTCACCAGCAGCGAATTCCAGAAATCTTTCTTTCCGATCACATAGCTGTATGCGTTCACATTAAATTCCACCGGCCAGATGGAAACCTTTCCCGCCGACACCGCCGTGGCGCTGGAAAACGACATCGCCAGGATGTTCAGCAGGGGAAACAGACATACCGCCGCCAGCAGCGTCAGCACCGTATAATTGATGATCTGGAACAGGATTCGTCCCTTTGTCAGCTTTCTCAATGTCATCCCTCCCTAAAAAATGCGGTAATCGGCAAACTTATAAGCCAGAAAGTAGGATACGGAAATAAATACGGTGGAGATCACGGATTTGAACAGTCCCACCGCCGTCGCCGGCCCGTACTGCGCATCGATCAGACCGAGACGGTATACAAAGGTGTCCAGGATATCGCCGGATTCATACACAGCCATGCTGTACATGTTGAACACCTGGTCAAAGCCCGCGTTCAGAACGTTTCCCAGACTCAGCACCAGCATCAGCACGATGATCATGCGCATGCCGGGAAGCGTCACATGCCAGGTCTGCTGCCAGCGGTTCGCGCCGTCGATCTGCGCCGCCTCATAAAGATCCGTATCAATGGTCAGGATCGCCGCCAGATAGACGATGGCCCCATAGCCGAAATTCTTCCAGATATCCGTCACGATCAGCGTGGGCTGAAAATACCGGTTGTCGCCAAGGAAAAAGATACTGTCCCCTCCCAGCATCGTGATGATCCTGTTTACGATCCCGGAGCTGGGGGAAAGCATGTCGATGAAAATACCGCCAAGCACCACCCAGGAAATAAAGTAGGGCAGATAAACGATCGTCTGGACCGTTCTTTTGAAGCCGTTTTTGTGCACTTCATTCAGCATCAGCGCGAAAATGATCGGAACGATCAGTCCCAGAACGATCTTCCAGAACGCGATCACGATCGTATTGCGCATGGCCTGCCCAAAGCCCGGCAGGCTGAAAACATAGGTAAAGTTTTCCAGTCCCACCCATTCCTGATCTCCGAACATCCCCTTGCTTGGGATAAAATGCTGAAAGGCGATGATCAGTCCTGCCATCGGCGTATAACTGAAGATGAGGATCAGGATCAGTCCCGGAAGAAGCATCAGGTGCAGGGGAAGCTCCCGCTTGAAGACCGCAGACGTATATCTGCCCATCCCCTTTTTCTTTTTTTCTTTCATTCTGTATTCTCCTCGTTTAAAAACGGGAGGGATACCGCGTATCCCTCCCGCACGCCTTCTGATAAGCCGGCTTACTTATTGGCCGCGTACCATTCGTTTACTTCTGCCGTCATATCATCTCCGCCGGCCGCTTTCCATTCCTCCACCACGGTATCGAAGGAATCCAGCGGTTCCTGTCCGGATATGATCTTGATGAACGTCTGTTCCAGCATATCGTCCAGGGTGGACTTCTTGGAAGACATCACTTCGCCGGGCGCGCCGGTAAACTGATCGTAGACCAGGTTCGTCTCTCCGCCTTCCTGATAGGAGATCAGAAGCTGCTGAGAACCGTTCTCTCCGAATACTCTGTTCCAGCCCCACAGGGTCGTATCCCCGTTCTGTGCCGCGTAGCTGTACTCCCACATGCTGTACTGCTCTCCGGAAAGGTCTCCGGGATCTCCGGTCTTTAACGGCTCTTCGATCGCCTTTGCCGTCTGCTGGTTCTTGTTCGGGCTGTTCAGGGATACAGGGCTCAGTCTCCATACGCCTTCCAGTCCGTCTCCGGGATTCGCATATACCTCATACTCGTTCAGTTCGGGATCCAGCACCTTCTCGCAGTAGAGATTCAGAAGCTCGATCAGGGCTTCCGGATGCTCGCAGTTCTTGCTCACCGCATACCAGCTTCCGGTCACCATGTTGATTCCGGGGCTAACCGTGTCTCCCTCATTTTCCATCGGAAGCACATAAGGTCTCCAGTCCGCTTCCGGATCCGCGTCCACGATATCCTGCAGAGGATACAGCGCCGTCGCGTGATAGCCGTACAGCACGCCGCACTTTCCGTTCACCAAAGCTTCCTTCGTCTTTTCATCATCGTTTACATAGAATTCAGGATCCAGCAGACCCTCCTGGAACAGCTCCGCCAGTCCGCCGAGCGCTTCCTTCATCTCTGGAGTGGTGCTTCCGTATACCAGATTTCCGCTTCCGTCGTCGATCCAGTACTGCGGATAGGCTCCGTAAGCATTGCTCCAGCCTTTGATATCAAAATAGCTTCCGTAGAGATTCTGGCTGAGCGCCAGGCCCACAGCGCCGTCTCCCGCGTATTCGTTAAACGCCCGCATGATCTCCTTCAGCTCTTCCAGCGTGGAAGGGGCCTCCAGTCCCAGCTCATCCATCCAGTCCTGACGCAGCCACAGCATCTGCGCGGATTCCAGGTCACAGTCCACAAAAGGGATTCCGTACTGCACGCCGTCATAGGTACATGCCGTGATGCAGGCGTCGCCCGCAGATCCGATCAGATCCTTCAGGAAATCGCTGGCATACTCTTCAAAATAGGGCTGAATGTCGATGACCAGATCCGCCTCCACAAGCTGCTTCAGGGTGGTCTTGTCCACGCTCACGATATCCGGGATCGTTCCCGAAGCGACCGCCGCGTTAAACTTCTGCGTCTGCAGATCAGCGCTGGAAGCGATCCAGAGATACTGAATGTCATATCCGAGCCTTTCCGCGATCAGATCCGTCCACAGATTATCATCATAGGTCGCGCCTTCCATTTTCGCGAAGATATCGCTCTCCATCGTGGAATCCTGCGCTCTGCAGAAGGTAACGGGAATCAGCTCCCCGTCCGCCGCTGCCGCTTCTTCCGTTTCCGCCGCTGTTCCCGCTGCCGCCGCGCTTTCCGTTCCCTCCGCGGCGGAACCGCCTGACGTGGAGCTGCCGCAGCCTGCCAGCAGAGAGACAGATGTGACTGCCGCCAGTAACATCGCCAATGCTTTTTTAGCCATTTCCTTTCCTCCTTGTCGTTTTTGCCGTACAATCTGTTTTTTCCGGAAAAGGATTGTATGTTTTGTATGCTTTTATTATAATTTTATCCTCCCGTTATATCACTACATACAAAACTTGCTTTATATGACTTTTTTGTCTGTCGCATGGTGACTTCCGGCTCTTCAGATGAGCGTTCCCTCTCCCGTCCTGCGGTATTCGGACGGAGTCGTCCCGAAATATTCCTTAAAGGCCCGGTAAAAATTGGTCGTATTGCTGTACCCCACCTCTTCCATGATCCGCTCCGCGCTCCACCCGGTATTCTGAAGAAGCCACGCCGCCCTCCTCAGGCGGAGGTCCCGCAGAAGATAGCTGTAGGTATAGCCGCTTTCCCGCACGATGTATCGCCTGATCTCTTCCTCCTTCATCTGAAATTTTTCTCCCAGCCCGGAGAGTGTCACGGAATTCAGATGATCCCGGATCGTCTGGATGATCGCAGGAAGCACATAGACCTCATCCGTCAGCTCCTCCACCGTCTGCAGATCCTTCAGATGCTCTCTCATCACCAGCCCCAGAAAGATCATCACATAGCTTTTCATCAGCAGGTTTCCCGCCTTCTTTCCGCGGGAGGATTCCTCATACATCCTTTCGATCCACCGGTCCAGCTTTCCGTCCTTCCCGCTCCGGAAGATCAGAACTCTGTTGCTGTGCCTTGTATACAGGATCTTCCAGAAAAAATCCGCCAGGATATTCTGTTCCATCAGGATCCCCGCAAATGCGTCGGAAAAGGAGCTGGCTCTCATCAGGACATTGATGATCACATCCTCATCCCGGCAGGAAAAGACCGTATGCCTGACTCCCGGCGTCACGATGCAGAAATTTCCGTCCTCCAGCCGGTATTCCTCATCGTTCAGATATACCGTCACCTCTCCGCGCATGCAGTAAATGATCTTGATGAATTCCAGCCTGTGCAGAAACGGCGGACAGTACCGCAGATTGTTAAAGCAGACCGCCTCCTGATGATTCTGCTCAAAAAATTCTTCCTCCGTAAGCACCGTTCCCATCAGAGAGGGAGCCTGATCCGGCAGGCCCGGGATCCCCTCTCTCCGGCAGCGCCGCACAAGCTCCTTCCAGTCCGGCACGGGCTGTCTCCACAGCCTGGGACACCTCTGATACATTTCCTTATACATGACCTCTTCCGCGCACAGCTTTTCCAGATTCACCCCTTCTCCTCCTCTCCCTTATGTCCATAACCCGAAATGCTTCGATCTTCTTTTCTTTTTCCGGTAGACGATCGGCGTCATCCCGTACGCAGCCTTGAAATTTCTGAAGAAGATACTCTGGTCCGTATACCCGGTCAGCTCCACGATCTTTTCAATATTGCATTCCGTATTTTCCAGAAGCTCCGCGGCTTTTTTCATCCTCATCTTCTGCAGGAGACGGCTGAAGGTATCGCCGGTTTCCTTTTTGATATATCTGCTCAGATATCCCTCGCTCACGTGAAAATCCGCCGCGAGTGAGGCCAGCGTCACACGTTCCAGATTCTGTCTCATATGATTCAGATAATCCGGGAGCGGATACCTCTTCTTTTTCCCCTTCTCCCCGCCCGGACTGACCGCATCCTGCTCATCCCAGCGGAGGATATAGGCGAAGATCGCCGTCATCATACTGCGCATGATCAGCCCGCTCCTGACCTGCTGCTGATCGGATTCCTCGAACAGCTCCAGTATGCTGTCTTCCAGAACAGGCTGAGGCTTTCCCGCAAACAGCATCACCTCTCCTCCCGGCCTGGCCCGGATCATCTTCCAGAAAAAATCAGCGATCACGCCGCTCTCCCCGCTCTCCAGGAGTTCCGGAAACGTCTCCGTAAAGGTGCTTCTGCGCAGAAGCAGATTCAGTACGATATCTTCATCATGACAGGAAAAAACGGCCTGTTCCACACCGGGCGCAACGATACAGACATTCCCCTCTGTCATTTCGATGCGTTTCCCCCGGAAGAAAAAGCCGCACTGTCCCTGGAACACATAGATCACCTTGATAAATTCCAGTCTGTGAAGAAAAGCAGGGCAGTACCTGCGGTTGACCACAATGCTCACTTCTCCCTGTTCCTGACCGGTAAAATATTCCGCCTCTGTCAGGAAGTCCGCGATCAGCGTCGGCGGCTCCGCAGGCAGACGGATCTCCTCTTTACCCCCCCCTCAGAAAATCTGGCGCAGAATTCCTTCCAGTTTCTGATCGGTTCTCCGAATGCCTCCGGCTTTTTCCGGTAAAGCTCCCTGTAGACGCCGCAGGCAGAATATCGGTCGAGTATCCGAAGCAGCTCCTCTCTTGTCACATCTTCCTCCTTCCTTTTCATCCGTTTCCGTCACACATGATCTTCCCGCAGCCGGAAGACGCTTTACAGAGCCATCGCGAACACCACCGTCACGATCCCGCAGATGCCGATGGCAAGCCCGCTCATGGCCCCTTCCGTCTC
>CALWGL010000090.1 GCA_944380025.1 uncultured Lachnospiraceae bacterium | reverse complement strand
TATGTTCGATATATCGGAAGCGGATACAGCGGACATTGGGAAATTACGGAGTAAAACGGACGGACTGGAAACAGCCCATCCGCACCCGTTTCGAGCCATGAAAAAAGAAGCGGCCTCTTCTTACAGGAGAAACCGCTTCTTTTTTGTGCGATAAGCCCGGCACGCGGCCGATAGCTTTACATGAACGGCTATTTGTCGGGATAAGCCTCACCCAAACTTCTGCACATAGCTCATGATCAGAATGAACAGAACGATCATGGGCAGGATGTAGCTGACATAAAACCGCGCCCACTTGGGGAATTTCAGGCCGCTTCCGGCATCCGCCTCCTCGGTGAAGTTCTTCCAGCCCCATCCGTAGCGGCTGGTGCAGAAAAGGAGGTAGCCCACGCTTCCCAGAGGAAGGAGGTTATTGGAGACGATGAAGTCCTCCAGATCCTGGATCGTGGTTCCCTCTCCCAGCGGAGCGAAGCCGCTCAGCAGGTTGAAGCCGAACACGCAGGGCAGGGACAGGATCAGGATCAGAACCAGGTTGACCAGAGTGGATTTGGTTCTCGTCCAGCCGAACAGGTCGATGCCGAAGCTGATGATATTTTCAAAGACCGCGATGACGGTGGACAGGGCGGCGAAGCTCATGAACAGGAAGAAGAGCGCGCCGAAGATCCGCCCGCCGGCCATCTGATTGAAGATGTTGGGCAGGGTGACGAACACCAGGCCGGCGCCTTCGCCGGGATTCACGTCAAAGGCGAAGCAGGCAGGGAAGATCACCAGGCCGGACAGCAGGGCCACCGTGGTATCCAGGCAGCAGATGCGTACGGATTCGCCGGTCAGCGCATGATCTCTGGAAATGTAGCTTCCGAAGATCGCCATGGCGCCGATGCCGAGGCTCAGGGTGAAGAAGGACTGACCCATAGCGGCGTAGACCACCTCAAACCATCCGTATTCCTGAATCTTTCCGAAATCGGGAACCAGATAGAAGCGGATACCCTCTCCCGCGCCCGGCAGGGTGACGCTCCGGATGCACAGCAGGACGAGAATGAGGAGCAGGGCTACCATCATCACCTTGGTGATCCGCTCCACGCCTTTCTGCAGGCCCATGGCGCAGATGCCGAAGCAGAGCACGACCACCACGACCATCCAGAACAGCATGGGTCCGGGCTGGGCCAGCATGCCGTTGAAGACGCCGCCCACCTCATCGGGAGTAAGGCCGACGAATTCTCCCCGCAGCATTTTGACGATATAGGCCAGCATCCAGCCGGCCACGGTGGTGTAGAACATCATGAGCAGGTAGTTGCCCGCCATGGCAGGATAGGACAGCAGATGCCATCTGGTGTTTTTGGGTTCCAGCACATGGAAGCTCCTTGCCGCCGATCTGCGGCTGGCGCGTCCCACGGAAAATTCCATGACCATGATGGGAAGGCCCAGAATGACGAGCGAGATCAGATAGATGACCACGAAGGCCGCGCCTCCGTATTTTCCCGTGATGTAGGGAAAACGCCATACGTTTCCGAGTCCGATGGCGCAGCCGGCGGAGATCAGGATGAAGCCCAGCCGGGAAGAAAAGCTTTCTCTCTTTTCCATTGGAATAAAATCCCCCTTTTGACGATTTCAGACGGCCTGACAGGTGTCTTTTGCTGAAAAATGCCGCCTGCGGTCAGTCTGTGTCCAGTTTATAAAAGTTGGGGGCAGAAGTCAATACGAGCCGGCGGGAAAAACGGCTTTGAATCGTATTGGCAAAATGTTGAAAAAAACGACCGGAAGGCGGAAGATTATATAAAAGCAGGCGAATATGTTTGAAAAGTTTGGAAGAAATGAAACAGGTCTTTTTGATATGCATTTTTATAGAAAATTAGCAGTTTTTTAGCACGAATATTCATCATAAAAGAGGATGCAATGAATAAAAGGTCGTTTTTGCAAAGTTTTCGCAAAAAAATGAATAGAACAGGGATGTACAGATGCGCCATAATATAGACGCATAGAGAAGTTTCTTTTGGCAAAATGACGAAGGAGAATTGCGATGAAAAGGAAAGCATTTGAGAAAACGCTTGCCATAGCGGCAGCAGCCGTCATGGCAGTTGGAACGCTTGCCGGCTGCGGCAGCAGCGAGACTGCGGAGAGTGCAGCGCCTGCGGAAACCCAGAGCGCGGCAGCTGAGACGGAGTCCGTTGAGGAAGCGGCAACAGAAGCCGCGGAAGGAGAGACGGAAGCGGCATCTGCTGAAGCAGGCGGCGGAATGGACAGCTGGGAACCCTTTGCGGAGAATGTGACCCTTCAGGTTCCTGTCTATGACAGAGGCGTGGAAGGGATTCCGGATGTGACCAGCAATTACTGGACCCAGTGGATTCAGGAGAATTTTGGCGATCAGTGGAACGTTACCGTGGAATTCGTTCCGATCACCCGTAACGATGTAATGACGGACTACGCGCTGCTCGCGTCCGCGGGAACGCTTCCCACTATTCTGACGGAGTTCGACTATCCCAAGCTGGCACAGTGGGCCAACGACGGCTATCTGACCACCATCGATATGGATGCGTTTGCGGCTGTCGCTCCGACCTACTATAACAGAATGGTGGAGCAGGGACAGCTGGATTATACCACCATCAACGGCGAAACCTATTTTGTCATGGGCGAGAGTACCTATTATGATACGGCTTATACCTGGCAGACCTTTGTACGTATGGACTGGCTGGAGCAGGTAGGCTATGACCATGTTCCCGCTACCCGCGAGGAGTACCTGGACGCCATGCAGAAGATCATGGACGCCGGCATCTGCGAACATCCCGGCGGAGGCAGCATGCTGACCGGTCTTGGCTCCGACCAGAACCACAATTACAGAACGCTTCCTCAGGATGAAAAGGAATGGGCCATGTACGGCGATTACAACATCGTATCCCTTGGCTGGGAGCCCAATAAGGAGCTGATCCGCGACAAGAACGAGGAATACAATCTGGGAATCATGAATCCCGAGTATTATGTTACAGACACTGAAACCGAGAAGGCCAATTTCGTAAACGGCGGGCAGTATTCCTACGGCGGCTACATTTCCGCGAGCATGGACTGGCTGAGCTCCTTCTATGATAATAATCCGGATGCGAAGCTGGCAGTCGTTCCTGCGACGGTAGTTTATGGAAAAACGTCGGCTTACCGTGCAAACAACCCGTTTGGCGTGATCGTGGGCTTCTCCTCCACTGCTTCCGAGGACGAGATCAAGGCAGCCTGGATGTATATGGAATGGATGAGCCAGGAGGATGTCCTTCATACGCTGCAGTGGGGCGTGGAAGGCGAGAACTATACGGTGGATGAGAACGGCAACGATATCAGCGTCGGCGATTACAGCGGCGAGTATCAGCAGGGCTATAACTACAACGGCGACTATGTTTCCGTGGTTACGAACGCGAGAATCACCGGAGATCCCGAGCTGGATATCACCAACAGCTTCCCGCTGGAGCTTCCTCAGAGAGACGAGCTGGTGGAGCAGATCATTCAGTTCTATAACGACCGTGTAGCGCTGGTTGAGCAGGGAATGGCGATCGTGGACTGCCAGTTCTCCACCGCGATCGAAGCGGAGAGCGAATACAGAGACACCCTCAGCTCCCTGTATACCCAGTACCGCGACGAGCTGACCATGTGTGATCCCGCAGAGTTTGATGCCCTGTATGATCAGAGGGCGCAGGAATACCTGGATGCCGGATATCAGGCCATCATCGACGAGAGACTTGCGGCCTATGAAGCGGGTCAGACCACGAAGCTTGCGGAATAAATTAAAATTGGAAAAACGGTCCATTCGCTCCTGCGTATGCTTATAAGAAAGAAAAGGGCATCTGTCAGGGGAAGGGGCAATCAAAGGATACGCCGCGTCCGGCACATTCTGCCGGATACGGCGTATTTTGGTGTGCCCGGCGGCCGCATGGATGGGAAGGAATGCGCCGCCGGTTTCCCTTTGTCCTGTTTGTGCGTCACAATTCAGCCTTTGGCAGGATTGCAACGGCATCCGGCCATTCCAATCGCCTCGCGATGGGCCGGATGCTTCCGCCATGTACATTTTTGCACAGTCTGCGCAGGAAATGCGCAGACCCGGCCGAATAGTAACGAAACCACCTTGAGAAAGCCTGTCCCCTGTGTTAAGATTATCAGATGAGGGCGGAGTCCTGAAAGGAAATTTATCATATATGGAAGAATTATCGACAGCATGGCCCGTTCTTCTGGCAGCGGGCGGCATCCTTCTTCTGGCGCTTGCCGGAATTCTTACGGTCAGATTTTTCAGAAGCCGCAGCCGCCGGTCGGAAATGGACGACATGGAGGGCCATGAGTTTGAATATTTCTGCGCGGAGCTTCTGCGGGACAACGGGTTTTCCGAGGTGGAGGTGACGCGGGGAAGCGGGGATTTCGGCGTGGATATCCTGGCGGAAAGGGACGGCGTCACCTACGCGGTGCAGTGCAAGTGCCATACGGATCCCATCGGCGTCCATGCGGTGCAGGAGGTCTACGCGGGCCGGGACTACTATGACAGGATGGTGGGAGCGGTCATGACCAACCAGTATTTTACGTCGGCGGCCGTACAGGCGGCTGAGAAGCTGAAGATCCTTTTGTGGGACAGGGGATATGTGGAGGCGATGTTGGAAGAGAAGGAGTGACTGCGCATGGCCTTTGTGGAATTTAAAAATGTGAAAAAGGTCTACCATATGGGCGAGGTGGATATCGAGGCCCTGAGGGATGTGAATTTTGAGATCGAGGAGGGGGAGTTCTGCGTGATCGTCGGCGCGTCCGGCGCAGGAAAGACCACGATCCTGAATATCCTGGGCGGCATGGATACCCTGTCGGAAGGGAGCGTGATCCTGGACGGGAAGGAGATCTCCTCCTACACGCAGAAGCAGCTCACCGCCTACCGCAGATATGACATCGGCTTTGTGTTTCAGTTTTATAACCTGATCCAGAATCTGACGGCGCTGGAAAACGTGGAGCTGGCCTCCCAGATCTCGAAGGATCCGCTGGACGCGGCGGAGACCCTGAAAAAGGTGGGGCTTGCGGAGCGGATCGGAAACTTCCCGGCTCAGCTCTCCGGCGGGGAGCAGCAGCGGGTGGCGATCGCCAGGGCGCTTGCGAAGAATCCCAAGCTGCTTCTGTGCGACGAGCCTACCGGAGCGCTGGATTATAATACGGGAAAGGCGGTCCTGAAGCTTCTGCAGGATACCTGCCGCAGTACAGGGATGACCGTGGTGGTGATCACGCACAACCAGGCGCTGACCGCCATGGCGGACCGGATCATCCGGGTAAAGAGCGGCACAGTGCAGAGCATGGAGATCAACGAACACATCACTCCGGTGGAAGAGATCGAGTGGTAAGGCGCACAGACAGGCAGGTCGCGGGGAAAAGAACGCGGCTGCCGAAGCTCCGGAATGGAGGCTGACATGAAATCTACCATGATAAAAACGACGGTGAGGGAGATTCAGGAGAGCCTGGGGAGATATCTGGCGATCCTTGCCATTGTGGCGCTGGGAGTCGGACTGTACGTGGGCCTGACGGTGACGAAGCCGGACATGCTGGCGGCGGGAGAGAATTATCTGGAAGAAAACCGGCTTTACGATCTGCGTCTGGTGTCCACCATCGGCTATGACGACGCGGCTGTGAAGGCCGTCAATGAGAGAGAGGATGTGGAGATCGCCGAAGGCGAGATCTATACGGATTTTCTGGCGGTGGATGAGGCCGGGGAGGAAAGCGTCCTGCGGGCGCATTCCATGCTGTGGAAGCTGAACCAGACGGTGGTGACGGCGGGAAGGAAGCCCACCGCCGGAAACGAGTGCATGGTGGACGCGCAGGCTTATGGGAAGGATGCGCTCGGCACCACGATCCGGGTATCGGAAAACAACGATGAGGATACGGCGGACATGTTCCGCTATACGGAATATACCATCGTCGGGCTGTGCAATTCCTCTTATTATATCAACTACGAGCGGGGCACCACGGCGCTGGGAAGCGGGCGGCTGAAGGGGTTCGTTTATCTTCCGAAGGACGGCTTTGATACGGATTATTATACGGATATCTATGTATTCCTGAAGGACCGGTACGGGCTGTACAGCCGGGAATACGACGACGCGGTGGAGGTGGCGGAGGACTGGGCGGAGCCTCTTGCGGAGGAGCTGGCGCAGGAGAGATATCTTTCCCTGAAGGAGGACGCCGAATGGCAGATCGAGGACGGGGAGAGACAGCTTGCCGAAAACCGGGCGGAGGCAGAGGAGGAGTTCGCGGACGCCAGGAAGGAGCTGGAAGACGGTCAGAAGGAGATCGAGGACGGCCAGAAGGAGATCGACGACGGCTGGGCTGAGATCGAGGACGCGAAAAGAGAGATCGAAGAAAATCAGGGCACGCTCGCAGATTCCAGACAGGAGCTTACGGACGGCCAGGCGCAGCTTGCGGACGGCAGACAGGAGCTCGCCGACCGGAAAACCGAGGCCTCCGATCTGGAGGATGCGGACGAGCGGGACAGCATGGAGGGCGGCCTGAACCTGGCCGAAGCGCAGCTTTTTGGAAACGAAGCGCAGCTGAATGCGGGGCTGGGACTCGTCAATATGGGACAGGCGCAGATCGCGGCGGCCAGGGAGCAGATCGCCCGGAATGAGGAGCGGCTGAGACAGGCGCAGGAGGAGCTTTCCGATGCAAAGGAGGAGCTTGCCGACGGCTGGGAGGATTATGAAGAAGGCCTGCGGGAGTTTGAAGAGCAGATGGCGGAGGCGGAAGAGGAGCTTTCTGATGCAAGAGAGGAGCTTGCTGATCTGGAGGAGCCGGATACCTATGTTCTGACCCGGGATGAAAATATCGGCTATGCCTGCTATGAGAGCGATTCCAGCATCATCGAAGGGATCGCCGGCGTTTTCCCCGTCTTTTTCTTCCTGGTGGCGGCGCTGGTCTGCATGACCACCATGGCGCGCATGGTGGAGGAGCAGAGGACGCAGATCGGCGTGCTGAAGGCGCTTGGCTATGGAAAGACAGGGATCATGGGGATCTATCTGTTTTATTCCGGAAGCGCGGCCATCCTGGGCTGCCTGATCGGCTTTTTTGTGGGCTCCTGGCTGTTCCCGTCCGTGATCTGGTTCGCCTACGGGATCATGTATTCCATGGGAGATTTTGTGCTTCTGATGGACTGGCGGCTGGGCGCGGTATCCCTGGCGGTGTCCGTCCTGTGCTCCATGGGAACCACCTTTGCCACCTGCCGGTATGAGCTGGCGGAGGTGGCGGCCCAGCTGATGCGCCCGAAGGCCCCCAAGAGCGGCAAACGGATCCTTCTGGAACGGATCCCTCTGTTCTGGAACCGGCTCTCCTTCCTGGTGAAGGTTTCCATCAGAAATATTTTCCGGTATAAGCAGAGATTTTTCATGATGGTGTTCGGGATCGGCGGCTGTACGGCCCTGCTCCTGACCGGCTTCGGCATCAAGGATTCCATCGGAGGGATCATCGACGACCAGTACGGAGAGATCCAGCTCAACGACCTTGGCGTGACCTTCAGCGATCCCTATGAGCAGAAGGACCGGACGGAATTTGAGACGGTCATGGCGCAGGAGGCGGAGGGCTTTATGATCTCCTTTGAGGAAAGCGCGGATCTGATCAACGGGGAGGAAAGCGAATCCGTGACGCTGGTAGTCCCGAGGGATCCGGAGGGCATGGGAGACTATCTGAGCCTGCATACGGAAAAAGGAGAGGCCATTTCCTGGCCGGAGAAGGGAGAAGCGGTGCTTACCGCGAAAATGGCGGAAAAATGCGGGCTGACCGTGGGGGATGAAGCGACCCTTACGGATGAGGACGGCAACAGCCTGACGGTCACGGTGTCGGGGATCAACGAGAACTTCATTTATAATTACGCCTATCTCTCTCCGGAAACCTGGGAGGAGCAGACCGGACAGACGCCGGAATATCAGACCGTCTATGTGAATGTGAAGGAGGGTCAGGACATCCATGCTGCCTCCGCCTTGATCATGAACTGCAGCGGCGTGGCCAGCGTATCCGCCTACGAGGACATGCGCGTCCGCTTCGGAAGCATGATGGAGAGCCTGGATTATGTGGTGGCGGTGATCATCGTCTGCGCCGGAGCCCTTGCCTTTATCGTGCTGTACAACCTGACCAACATCAACATCACCGAACGACTCCGGGAGATCGCCACCATCAAGGTGCTTGGCTTTTACCGGAATGAGACGGCAAGCTACGTGTTCCGGGAAAATCTGCTTCTGACCGGCCTGGGAGCGCTGGCCGGCCTGGTCATGGGAAAGTATCTCCACAGCTTCGTCATGGAGCAGGTGGATATCGATATGATCACCTTCGACGTACACATCGCGCCGTTAAGCGTGCTTTACAGCATCCTGCTCACGTTCGTGTTCGCCGTGTTCGTCTGCGGGGTGATGAACCGCAAGCTGGATGCCATCAACATGGCGGAATCCATGAAATCCATTGAATGACGGCGGGGCTGGCCGCCGCTACGGGAAGGAAAAACAGACCGGGAAAAGAACCGGAAATCTTTTGCAGCAGGAGGAAGCGGAATGGATATCAATGAAACGCTGAACGAGGTGCTGGTAAAGCTGTTCCGCGATATCAATACCATCGAGGAACGGGCGATCCGCACCGGCGAATACCGGGATGTGACCGCCAACGACATGCATGTGATCGAGGCCATCGGGACGGGAGAGGCGAAAAATATGACCGCGGTGGCGAAGCTTCTGTCCGTCACCACGGGCACGCTGACCATCTCCATGAATTCCCTGGTGAAAAAAGGCTATGTCCAGCGGGTGCGCAGCGAGGAGGACCGCCGCGTGGTTCTGGTCTCCCTTACAGAGAAGGGGAAGCGGGCCTTTCACCATCACAAGCAGTTTCACGACGCCATGATCCGGGAGGTCCTGAAAGGCCTGGATCCGCAGGAGCAGGAGATCCTGCGCCGCTCGCTTTTAAATCTGATGGCGTTTTTTGAGAAAAAGAAGGGATAGAGAGCCCCGTTTCTGCCGCGCCGGACGCCTGCAGCCGTTTTTTCAGGTTCGGGAAATCCGAAGGGCCGGCCTGCAGCAGGAAGGTGTGGAAGCGCAGGTCGGAATATCCCTCCTTCCACAGCGTCTGCGCTTCCTCCTTCAGGGAAAGAAGCTCCAGAAAGCTGAGATAATATTTCAAATAGGTGGTCGGTTCCCGGCGGACGTAGTCATAGACGGCGTCCGCCGTTTGCTGATCCGAAATGCCGAAGGCGGCAAGCGTCCGATACACGTCTTCCCTTCCCGCGCCGTAATAATGAATGGACAGATCCAGCAGACAGTAAAGGTTGATCTGAAGCTCCCGTTCCAGCCCGAGGATCTGCACCAGAAGCTGCTCGGCCCCGGAGGCTCCGTTTTCCGCCAGCACGTCGGCGGCATAGCCGTAGGAAAGGCTTTCCACATAATAGGCCCAGCCCTCCGCATAGCCTCCGAAGGAAAGCACGGCGCGCACCGGCTCCGCGTTTCGGGAAGCCTCATACAGATGGTGATAGACGGTCTGATACAGATGGCCGGGATAGCCCTCATGGGCCAGCGTGGTGTACAGCTCCAGCCCGGACCGGGTGGAGGAGGGATTGATATAGATCACGTTTTCCGTCACGTCGTCCAGGGGAGGCGTCAGATAGAAGGCCGGGGCGGTATAGTCCCGCAGGCTTTCGGAAACCGTTTTTGCCGTGCAGGATACGGAAGCCTCCGCCGCCCCTTTTGCAGCGGGAAAGGCCGGGAAATCCTCCTGCATCCTCCGCTTCAGATCCTCCAGGATCTCCTGCGCGTTTTCAAAGGGGAAAGGGAACAGAGAAGAACTGCTTTCCGGAAGCTTCCCGGACAGCTGCCGGTATTCCTCCGAGAGCTGCCGGATCCTCTCCACATTGGACTGCAGCCGGTCCGACAGAAGCTGCGTGATCTCCTCCGGCGTCCGCCCGGAGCCGGTATTTCGCTTCAGCAGACAGGTATAATAAACCATCCCGCCCGGCATCTGCGCAAGCCCGCCGTCATAGCGCCCGCTTCCGGACAGGAGAAAAACCATATCTCCCAGCGCTTCAAAGGCCGGAGCCATCACCGTTTTCAGCAGCCGGTCATTTTCGGAGAGATATCGCTCCCTTTCCTCCGCCTGCACCTCCCCCTTCCCGATCAGCCCATCCAGACGCTCCGCAAAGGTGGTCTGCAGAAAATGCTCCCCCGCTTCCAGCGCTTCTTTTTCCAGAATAGCGTCACACTGCGCCGTCACCTCGGCCGCATCCGCCTCCGTCATGAAAAGACCGGCCGCGGCCTTTTCCTTTTCATATTCCGCAAGACCCTCCAGATAGTCCGGAACGCTTTCCAGAAGCTGCAGATAATCCGTCAGATCCTCCCTGTCCCGGAAGGCATACTCCGCCAGCAGGATGGGAAGCTCGGTCTGCATCCCGGAGGAAGCAGAAAGCGGCTCCTCCAGATATTCGCATTCCGCCAGCGCCAGCTCGTTTTCCAGCCAGGGGATCATCAGGGACCAGGTCCAGGCGTCCTCCTCCTTCAGCTTTTCCGGATCGATCTCCCAGAGCGCGGTGAGCAGATTTTCCATAAGGGCGGCGCTTTCCTGCCTCCTCTGCCTGGAATAGACGGGAAGGGAGGCCGTATCCGGTTCTTTAAGGTAAGGGGAAGGATCGGCCAGCGTATAGTGCAGGCTCAGACTGTCCCCGGACAGGGAAGAGACAAAAAAGTTCTCCGACGCCTGCCGGAAGCGCCTGGCGTCGTCATGCAGGAAACAAAAAAGGCACGCCGCGGCAAAGCAGAGAAAGAAGAGAGCGGTGAAAAGAAGGGGGAGTTTTTTCTTCAATGGAAGGTCCTGAATGGGGTTTTTATCAGTTTATGAAAAAGGCGGGGCGGGAATGACAGAGACGGAAAAAGCAGTTCCAGTGCAGGCAGGGCGGAAGGTTCCGCGAAAGATCCGCGCATTTTTATGCAGGAAGAAAAAGAAAATGGTATACTGATACAAAATGAAACTCTCTTTCTGATACATTGATGGTGAATGGAGATAATTCTATGGAATATGAGACTGCGGTACGGCAGGTAACGGAAGCAGAAACACGAAGAAGGATCGCACGGACCATCCTGGAAGCCCTGCCGGACTGGTTCGGCATCCGGGAATCCAAAGAAGAATACATAAACACCAGCGGAACCTGGACGTTTTTTGCCGCGTACCGGCAGGGGAGTCCGGCGGGCTTTCTGTGTCTGAAGGAGACCGGAAAAGCCACGGCCGAGATTGCGGTGATGGGAGTGCTTTCCGAATACCACCGCCAGGGAATCGGCAGGGCGCTCTTTGAAGCGGCCAGAGAGGAAGCGGTCCGGATGGGATATCGGTTCCTTCAGGTAAAAACGGTTGCGATGGGGCATTATGAGGCATACGACAGGACGAACCGGTTTTATCAGAGCATGGGATTTCTGGAATTTGAAGTGTTCCCGGAGCTGTGGGACAGGGCGAATCCCTGCCAGGTTTATGTGATGGGGCTGGAGGGAGCCCTGAGAAAGGAAACCGAATGAATATCGAAGCCTATAACCTGGACACGCTCAGAAAGCTTGTCCGGAATCTTCAGAAAGAAAACAGGGAGCTGCGGGCGCTTCTGCAAAGAGCGAACGTTCCCTGCGCGCAGAGCGAAGCGTTTCTGGATA
>CALWGL010000089.1 GCA_944380025.1 uncultured Lachnospiraceae bacterium | reverse complement strand
ACGGCGAGGTTCGTTACAACTCCCTGAAGCGTGCACATCCGGAGAGAGCAGCGAAGCTGTTCGCTCAGTCCGAGGCTTCCGCAAAGGCTCGTTACGAGTACCTGAAGAAGCTTGGGGATCTGTATATGCCGGCCAAGGTAGAAGAGTAAGAGCTTCTTGACTTCCGGTTTTACCGGACAGTGATAAGATAAACCAAGGGAAGGCCCTGGGATTCGTTTTCGGATTCCAGGGCCTTCCTGCATTACGCTTTCCCCTCCGTTTTCAGCGGAATTATTTAGCCGTTTATGTTGATTTCATAAAATTTTCACCCAAAAACCAAGAAAAATGCCTATAAAAGCCAATCGGAACATGATATAATATAAAAAACGTCAGACTGTCATGTACAGCCGATTCGCAACGGCTGCGTATGGCGGGTGCAGCTGTGAATGGTGAAAACATGAGACAGGGTGCAGAACAGGAGGGAAAAGGATGCTGGCTATTGAACGGAAAAACGAGATTCTTGCAATTCTGCAGAAGGAACAGCGGGTTCTGGTTTCCGAGCTGAGCAAGCGTTACGAGGTGACGGACGAGACGATCCGCAGGGATCTGGAGAAGCTCGAGAAGGAAGGCTTCGTAAAGCGGACCTATGGCGGGGCGGTGCTCAATAAGAGAAAAGATCTGGATATGCCCCTTCGGATCCGGGAAAAGACGAACCGGGGAGAAAAGCAGATCATCGCGGGTCTGGTAAAGGATCTGATTGAAGAAGGCGACCGCATCATGCTAGACGCGTCCTCCACCTCTCTGATGATTGCCAAGGAGCTCAAAGAGATGGAAAAGCTCACGGTGATTACCAACTCCGTGGAGGTGCTGATTGAACTGGCGGGCCACGACGGGATTCAGGTGATTTCTACAGGCGGCAATCTAAACGAGACCTCCCTTTCCCTGGTGGGAAACGCGGCTCAGAAGGTGCTGAACGGTTATCACGTGGATAAGGCGGTATTTTCCTGCAAGGGAATCGACATGAAGGACGGCATCACAGATTCCAATGAGCTGGACAGCGATATTAAAAATGTCATGTACGCCTGTGCGGACACTGCGATTCTGGCGGTGGACAGCAGCAAGTTCGACAAGGTTTCCTTTGTGAAATCCATGAGGCTGAAACAGGGAGACATTCTGGTGACGGACCGGCTGCCGTCGGAGGATTGGCAGAATTACCTCCAGGAGCGGGGCGTCCAGCTGGTGACGCCGGAAGCGCAGGAGCAGGATCAGAAATAAAGACAGGAAAAAAAGTCCGGGCAGTGGGAAAGGTTCCCTTTTGCGCGGCCGGGGCTTGGAGATAGAAAGGGGAAGGATTATGGGAGAGACTGTATACAATCTGGCATTTGACTTTGGGGCGTCCAGCGGGCGCATGGTGCTCTGCAAGCTGGAGAACGGGAAACTGGAGCTGGAGGAGCTGCACCGTTTTCCCAATCATGAAGTGCGGATCGGGGGACATATTTACTGGGATCTGTTCGGCCTGTACCATGAGATGAAGCAGGGGCTTAAAAAAGCCGCCGCCAAAAAAGTACCGATTCAGAGTCTGGCGGTCGATACCTGGGGCGTAGATTACGGTCTTTTTGATAAGGACGGCAATCTGATCGGTACGCCTGTAAATTACCGGGATTCCAGGACGGACGGCGTCATCGACGAGATCGCCAAAATCATTCCGCTGGAGGAGCTTTACGACCGGACTGGCATCGAGTTTATGTATTTCAATACGATTTTCCAGCTGTGGGCGGAAAAGAAGATGCGTCCGGTGATTCTGGACAACGCGAAACGGCTGCTCTTTATGCCGGAGCTTTTTGGCTATTTCCTGACGGGCATCATGTATACGGAATATACCTTTGCCAGTACCTCGCAGCTTCTGGACGCCAGAAAGCGGGAATGGGATTTTGATTTGATTGAGAAGCTGGGGCTGAATAAGGAAATGTTCGGTGATATCGTGATGCCGGGCACGGTGATCGGCAGCCTGCTGCCGGAGGTGGAAGAAGAAACGGGACTTCATGACGTGAAGGTGATCGCGGTGGGAAGCCACGATACGGCCTCTGCGGTGGCGGGCGCGCCCCTGGAGTCGGACGACGCGGCCTTCTTAAGCTGCGGCACCTGGTCGCTGCTTGGCATGGTGCTTGACGAGCCGGTGCTGAACGAAGCCTCCTATAAGTACAATTATACCAACGAAGGAAGTATCGACGGAAAGATTCAGTTCCTGAAGAATATCAACGGCCTGTGGATCATGCAGAACCTGCGCCGCAACTGGTGCGAACTGGAAGGGGAGGTGTCTTTCCCGGACATCATCCGCGAAGCCAGGGCAGCGAAGCGGAAGGATTTCACGATCAAGGTCAAAGATCCGCGCTTTACCGCCCCGCTGAATATGATGAAGGAGATCGAGGCTTACTGTGAGGAGACGGGTCAGGGCAGGCCCGAAGGGCTTGGCGAGCTGGCGATGGCGATTTACAATGGTCTGACAGACGAGTACCGCAAATCCATCCAGTACATGGAGGAGATCACGGGCAAGACTGTATCCTGCATCAATATGGTGGGCGGCGGCATCCAGGATGAGCTGCTCTGTGAGCTGACCGCAAAGGCCACTGGAAAACGGGTGATCGCAGGCCCTACCGAGGGCTCTGTCCTGGGCAACAGCATCGTGCAGTTTGTGGCTATGGGAGCTATCGGAAGCGTGCAGGAGGGCCGTCGGATCATTGAGAAGTCCTTTGATGTGAAAATTTATGAGCCGCAGCAAGGAGACGGCCTGGCGTAAAATTTACAAACCACAGTAAGGAAGAAGCGGTCTGACGATGCGCAGGCCGCGCGGTGTATTTTCATAAAAATTCAGAAGAAAAGCTCTGTAATCGAAGAATGACGGTTGCAGAGCTTTTTTGTGATGTAATTTCACAAATAGAACAAGAATATTGTTAAAATCCAACAAAAAAGAACGAAAAAATAACAGGAAAATGTGAAAAAACACTTGCCAAAAATATACCGGGGGGGGTAAAATGGAGTAGTATTTGATAATTACGAAAGGAGGTGTGATATGGTATGGGTAAAAGTGAAACAATCATGCGGCTCAAAGAGAATTTCATTTTTGCGGTGATCCGGGCCGGAAGCGAAGACAGCGGTTATGAGATCTGCAAAAGTGTATTTGAAGGCGGCATCAAAAACATTGAAGTAACCTTTTCCACACCCGGAGCAGAACGTGTGATCCGCCGGCTGAGCAGTGATTTCGCAGGTACGGATATGGTGGTCGGGGCAGGAACAGTGATGGATGCAGTGACAGCCAGAATTGCGATTATGAACGGGGCGGCTTTCATCGTAAGTCCGCATTTTTCTGCCGATATCGCACAGACATGCAACAGGTACGCGGTGCCTTACCTTCCGGGCTGCGGTTCTGTGACGGAAGTGCAGACGGCTTTGGAGCACGGAGCGGAGATTCTCAAGATCTTTCCGGGCGGCGTCCTGGGACCTGCATTTATCAAGGACGTGCACGGACCGATGCCCTATGCGCAGATGATGCCCTCTGGCGGCGTATCCATCGACAACATGGATGAATGGATCAAAAGCGGCGCCTGTGCCGTGGGAGTCGGAAGCGCCCTGACGAAACGGTACCAGACAGAAGGTGCAGAAAGCGTCAGAGAAACCGCGGCTGCGTTTGCGGCCAGACTGAACGAAATTAGAAAATAAGAAGAGAGGGATTTTGTATGGAGACATTATCAGTATGGCAGGCCTTGATTATTGCGCTCTGGATCGGCGCGGTCATGTCAAGAAGCTTTCTGGGCGGAGCGACGACGACTTTGCGCTTCACCCCGATGATGACTGGTTTGGTATGTGGTATTGTGATGGGCGACGTAGCGAACGCTATGATCGTGGTAGCGGCGATTCAGCTGATTTATATGGGCGTATTTTCCCCAGGCGGACAGATGCCCTCAGAGCCGGCGATTGCGGCTGCCGTGGCTGTTCCGGTTGCCCTGCTTGGAAATCTGGACGCGGAGGCTTCCATTGCCATCGCGGTTCCGGTAGGATTGCTGGGAAGCTATCTGTATCAGTTCCGTTTCTTCCTGAACACGCTGGTTTTGAAGGCGACGGACAAGTATGCGGCGGAGGCTAACGGGGCGAAGCTGACCTTCTGCATCATTGGAATGCCGATTATTATCGCGTTCCTTCTGTTTACCCCGCTGATGTTTGTGGCGCTCTATTTTGGGGCTCCTGTGATCGCTTCGATCGTAAACGGCGCGGCAGGTACGCTGGTATTCCATGTTCTTTCTGTCATCGGAAACGGCCTTGCGGCAATCGGTATCGCCGTGACCGTGTATGTAATCGGAAGAAAAGAATACATTGTATTCTTCCTGCTTGCTTACTTCCTGTGCGTTATGCTGAAAACCCTGAGTATTCCGATGATTACTTACGCCATTATCGGAACGGTAATCGCGGTGATCTTTGTGCTCGCGCAGAACAGCAAGACCGAATAAAAGGAGGGAAAGAAGATGAGTGAATATCAGGAGAAGTCTCTGGATCTGGCTCCGGAGCAGTTGACAAAAAAAGATATTTGGATCATGTGGCTGAGATTTTATTTTGCGAATGAGATCCCCCACACCTTTGACCGCTATAGCGCGCCCAGTTTGATGTGGTGTCTGATGCCGGTTTTGAAGAAGCTGTACAAGGATAAGAGCGAGCTGGCAGCCGCTTATGAGCGCCACCTTCTGTTCTTCAACACCCAGATCTCCTGGGGCGGCGGTATCATCTCCGGTCTAATGGCTTCCCTGGAGCAAGAGAGGGCCGGACAGGTCTACCGGGGCGAGGAAATCACCATCACGGACGATCTGATTTACAATACGAAAGCGGGCCTGATGGGCGCTCTGGCAGGAATCGGAGATTCCATTGACTCCGGTACGATTCAGTACATATTCATTGCGATTGCGATTCCGTGGGCACAGGCCGGACAGGCTGTAGGCGCGCTGTTCCCCTTCATCGCATTCTCTTTGTATCAGCTGCTGATTGGCTATTTCTTTGCAAGCCAGGGCTTTTCCATGGGACGCAGAGCTTCCGAGCTTCTGACCAGCAATACCATGCAGAACCTGATTAACGTGCTTTCGATCCTTGGTCTGTTTATGATGGGCGTTCTGGCGGCGAACTATGTAAAGGTGACTTCAAGCCTTGCGTTTACGATTTCCGGAAAAGAATTCGTCATCCAGGATACGCTGGATACGGTATTCCCAGGTCTGCTGCCGATTCTGACGGTATTCGGCGTATACGGCTACTTCGTAAAGAAGGGCATGAACGTGACAAAGGCTCTGATCGGACTGACTGTGATCCTTGGTATTCTGGGCGCGGTCGGCATCCTGTAACTAAAATACGAATCGTTCTTCGGCTGCCTGGGCGGCAGCCGGAGGCATCTTTTGCATAAAAACAGTGAAAAAGCAAATTAGAGGAGGAAAAAAATGGGCGAGGTATGTTTGGCAAGAGTAGACGAGAGGCTGATCCACGGTCAGGTGATGACGAATCTTTCCAAGAAATCCGGGGCGAATTCTATCTTCATCGTAGACGACATGGTAGCCAATGATGCTTTTATGAAAAATATTTTTCTGAGCGCAGGCTCCAGAACAGGACTGAAGGTTCAGATCTACACGCTGGCAGACGCGGTAAAATACTGGGAGGAAAGCCAGTTTGAAAACTACAAATGTATCCTTTTGACTAAGACCATCGACGCCATGTATCAACTTGCGAAGGCCGGAGTGAAGATGAAAGAGGTGAACCTGGGCGGCATCGCCAAGAAGCCAAATACGGTGGCGGTTTTAAGCGCGGTATGTATCAAAGCCGAGGATGCGAAGCAGCTTCAGGAAATGCACGACGAGCTGGGAATCCAGGATATTTATTTCCAGACTATTCCTTCCGCGAAAAGAATCGAGCTTGCGGATGCTCTGAAAAAATTTTAGGCTGACAGGACAGGGAAAGGACAAGAGCAGATGATAGGTTTAACGATTGTCACACATGGGGATATGGCAAAGGGCATTGTCACGGCGCTGAATCTGATTCTGGGAGAACAGGAGAAGCTTAAGACCGTGGGTCTGTATGAAGGCGCGGATTTTGATGAATTCAAAGAGAGCGTCAAAAATGCTGTCGTGGATACGAACGAAGGACAGGGGACGCTGATTATGGTGGATCTCTATGGAGCATCGCCCTATAACGCTTCCGCATACAATATGTCGTATTTCCAGGAAAACCACATTCCGGTACGGCTTTTGACGGGAGTGAATCTGCCGATGGTGATTACCGCAGCCAGTATGCGGGACAGCTTTGAGTCTGTAGATGAGCTGTATGAGGCTGTCATGGCAGAGGCAAAGGACGGAATCAAGGAAATGCTGCAGGAACTTGGATGATAGGAGGCATACGACAAAATGAAAGTATTGATTACACCAAGATCCTTTGGAAAAAACAGTGACGAGGCGTTCCGGCGTCTGGAAGAGGGCGGATTTGAGATTATAAGAAAAGCAGACGGCTCTATCTATACGGAGGAAGAGATGAAGGCGGCGGTGGAGGATGCGGACGCGGTAATCGTGGGCGTAGACCCAATGAACGCGGATGTGCTCTCCTGTGCGAAGAAGCTGAAAATGATTTCCAAATATGGAGTAGGCACGGACAATATCGATCTGGATTACTGTAAGGAGCATGTGATCACGGTGGAGATTACCCGTGGGGCGAACAGCGCTGCTGTGGCGGATTTTGCTTTTGCCCTGATGCTTGGGCTGGCACGCCGCATGGTGGAGATTGACAAAGGCTGCCGTGTGGGCGACTGGTCGAAAAAGGAGAGCCTGGATGTCTATGGAAAGAAACTGGGCGTGCTGGGACTGGGAGCCATCGGAAAGGGCGTGGTAAGGCGCGCGCGGGGCTTCGACATGGAGATCTATGGATACGATGTGTTCCGCGACGAGGCGTTCCTGAAAGAAAACCATGTGAAATTTGCAGATGTGGAAGAGATTTTCAGGGAATGTGACTTTATCTCCGTACACCTGCCCCTTTTAAAAGAGACGGAGCACCTGATAGACAAAAAACTTCTGTCCATGGCGAAGAAGAACCTGATCCTGATTAACACAGCCAGAGGCGGTATTATCGACGAGAAGGATCTCTACGAGGCATTGAAAGAGGGCAGGATCTACGGCGCGGGCATCGATGCGTTTGAATGTGAACCGGCGTCTGAATCGCCGCTTCTGGAGCTTGACAATGTGATCTTAGGCTCCCACTGCGCCGCTTCTACCAGAGGGGCCGTCGATAAGATGACAGAGATGGCGGCGTCCCATGTGCTAGAATATTTTGGCAGAGAGGAAAGCGGAAAATGAGCGGTTCTGCAAAGCTATCGACGGTAATCTTTGATATGGATGGCTGCCTGATCGACACAGAGCAGGCATATATCCAGGCATGGGCCCATGCCTTTGAGGTAAAGGGAATTCCGATTGCTTCGGAGGAACTGATTTCCTGGGCAGGTACCGGAAAAAACGAGATCAACGACATCGTCACAGGAATCGTAGGCAGCAGGGAGCTGGCTATGGAGCTGCGCCAGATCCGGGAGGATTATTTTTATGTCCTTTTGGAACAGGGGAATATCTATGAAAAGCCTTATGCCAGCGAAATCCTGGATTTTTTAAAGCGGCGGGGAATCCGTACGGCTGTGGCTTCTTCTACATTTTCAGATCGGGGAAATGTCCTTCTTGAGTATTTCAAGCTTCGGGATAAGCTGGACTGCGTGACCTGGGGGGACGAAGTAGAGCATCCGAAGCCAAGCCCGGATCCATATCTAAAGACACTGGAAAAATGCCGCGTTTCCAGGGAGGAGTGCATCGTCTTCGAGGACTCCTATAATGGCGTCCTGGCCGCGCTGAACGCGGGGCTTCGCGTCATCCATGTGCCTGACACCAGTGTAAAGATGAAGAAAGAGCTTCCGCCTGTCTATGCGTCAGTGCATGATTTTAAAGAAGGCATGGAAGTGATACGGGGAATCTTGGAAAGTGGAAACTAGGGATTTGATTCTGCGCTATGGGTTTGTGGCCGGAAAGCGCTATACAAGAAGGCAGAAGCTTAAATTTCTGCTGGGATTTACACAGGATTTGGAAGAACTTGGATGGCATACAGAAGCAAAAGAGACGACGGAGAAAAACCTGAAAAATGTAAATCTCTACATAGGGGATCTAGGTAAAGCCAGGGTGATTGCAGAGGCGTACTATGATACGCCGCCGGTCAGTCTGATGCCTGGCGCTTATCGCTTTTTCAGCGTCAGCTGCCGCAGAAACGAACGGATGTATGCTGTCATTGTACCGATGCTTTTGATCCTGGCGGCCGGAGCGCTGTTTTTCTGGAAGGCATCCGCTTCTTTGTTTGACGAAGCAGGGAGACTCAGCAGAGCCGGGGTGCTGAACGTCGCGGTTTTGTTCGTTCTTTTGGCGCTGATGTACAAATGCCGCAAAGGTATTCCGGAAAAGAGGAATGTCATCCGCAATACATCCTCTTTGCTGGCGCTGTACCGGCTGGCGGAGCAGGAAAGAAGGAATAAGCGGCTGGCGTTTGTTCTGACAGATGATGGCTGCGGGGCTGGCCTGGGCGCCAGAGTGTTAAAGGGCAGGAAGAGACGCGATCAGATAGTCGTACACCTTTCCTGTGTTGGAGCGCGGGAACAGCTGTACCTTCTGTATGATTCAGGAACACAGAATGAGGCAGGGCTTCCGGGGCTTCTTAAGCTTTGCGCGGAAAACGGGCTGGAAGCGCTGGATATTCGGTCAAAGCCGGACTGGAAGCTGGAAGGATTTGAAGGCGCAGATCTGTACGTGGCTGCCGGGAGACCGGAAAAGGATGGCTTCTTTTTGGGGAAGAAGCAGCTTTTGGAAGCGGAGCTTTCAGAGGAAAACATAGAAAAAACGACAGCATTTTTGGCGGGACTGGAAAAAATATTGCGTTAAAAGAGGAGAAAGGGACTATGAAGAAATCAGATATTGGCCTGATTGGACTTGCCGTGATGGGAGAGAATCTCGTTATGAATATGGAGAGCAAAGGGTTTCAGGTAAGCGTGTTTAACCGGACGGCCCAGAAGGTCACAGATTTTCTGGAGGGCCGTGCGAAAGGAAAGAAGATTCTGGGCGCTTATTCGCTGGAGGAGCTGGCAGGGCAGCTGGAAAAGCCCCGCAAGGTTATGATGATGGTGAAGGCGGGTCAGGCGGTGGATGATTTTATCGAGAAGCTGATTCCGCTTCTGGAGCCGGGCGACATCATCATCGACGGAGGCAACTCCCATTTTCCTGACACGATCCGCAGGACGAAATATGTGGAGAGTAAGGGGCTTTTGTATGTGGGATGCGGCGTTTCCGGCGGAGAGGAAGGCGCGCTGAAAGGGCCGTCCCTGATGCCAGGAGGTTCCAGGGAAGCATGGCCTTATATCAGGCCGATCTTCCAGGCGATTGCCGCAAAGGTCGAGGACGGCTCCCCTTGCTGCGAGTGGGTCGGCGGCGACGGGGCGGGCCATTTTGTGAAGATGGTGCACAATGGCATCGAATATGGCGATATGCAGCTGATCTGCGAAGCGTACCAAATCATGCGGGATTATCTTGGTATGACGCCGGATGAGATGCACGATGTATTTGCAGAATGGAACAAGGGAGAGCTTGACAGCTATCTTATCGAGATTACCCGCGATATTCTGGCTTATAAAGAAAATGGTACGCCGATGGTAGATCTGATTCTGGATACGGCGGGCCAGAAGGGGACTGGAAAATGGACAGGGATCGCGGCGCTGGATGAGGGCGTGCCTCTGACGCTGATCGGCGAGGCAGTCTTTGCACGCTGCCTGTCTGCAATGAAAGAAGAGCGCGTGCACGCTTCTGAAATTCTCAAAGGGCCAAAGCCAGTGTTTGAAGGCGGCAGGGAGAAATTTATTTCCTGTATCCATGACGCCCTGTATGCCGCAAAGATTGTATCGTATGCCCAGGGCTACGCGCTTATGAGAGCGGCGGCCAAAGCTTACGGCTGGGAATTAAATTACGGCGAAATCGCGCTGATGTGGAGAGGCGGCTGCATTATCCGCAGCGTATTCCTTGGAAACATCAAGGAAGCCTTTGACAAGAATCCAGATCTTGAGAACCTGCTTCTGGACGACTTTTTCCACAGTGTAGTGGAGAGAACCCAGGACGGCTGGAGGGAGGTATGTGCGGCGGTGATGAAAAACGGCATCCCGGCCCCTGCGATCTGCTCCGCTTTGAACTACTACGACGGATACCGGAGCGCCAGACTGTCTGCAAATCTTCTGCAGGCCCAGAGAGACTATTTCGGCGCTCATACCTACGAGCGTGTGGATAAGCCCAGAGGAGAGTTCTTCCACACCAACTGGACGGGAGCCGGCGGAAATACAGTAGCGACGACATACAACGCATAGGCACGCGTTTTCTGCGTAATGCGCGGATGGAGGGTGTTCCGAAAGCTGTAAAACGGCTGGAGGGACGCCCTCCTTTTTTCTCCAGGAAGGAGTGAAAGCATGGCTGGGGATTTTTGCAGTTCTTGAATCTTTACTTGCCTAATTTCGGAAAAAAACTTATAATAGCGTTGGTGTGCGGACACTGGCGTGCCGCTGCCAAAATAAGTCTGAATCGAAAAGCCTGCGTTCCGCCGCATACGGAGGAACACAGGAAGTATATTTTCACAGATACAAGGGAGAAGAACTATGAGTGACAGAAGCATACAATTCCGTTCAGGCATTGTAGATGGAATACCGATAGCGCTGGGCTACCTGGCGGTATCCTTCACCTTTGGAATCATGGCAGGCGATGCGGGGCTTTCGGTGGCGGAAGCTGTGGTGCTGTCCTTTACGAACCTTACCAGCGCGGGGCAGTTTGCGGGCCTTGGCGTCATGCAGGCGGGAGCTTCCTTTGCGGAAATGGCGCTGACCCAGCTTGTGATTAACCTTCGCTATTGCCTGATGTCCTGTTCGCTGTCCCAGAAGCTGTCGCCGAAGATGCCTTTTTTCCACAGGTTTTTGATAGCGTATGGCGTCACCGATGAGATTTTCGGCGTCTCGGTGTGCCGGGAAGGAACTTTGAGCCCCTGGTACAGCTATGGGCTTATCAGCGCTGCCGTTCCCGGCTGGACCATCGGTACGCTTCTGGGGGCTGTGTCGGGAAATCTGCTTCCCCAGAGGCTTTTAAGCGCCCTGAGCGTGGCGCTTTATGGGATGTTCCTGGCGGTGATTCTGCCTCCGGCCAGGGAAAATAAGGTTCTGATGGGTATTATTCTTGTATCCATGGCGGCAAGCCTGCTCTTTGCGGCTGTTCCGGTACTGAGCGGCATTTCTTCCGGTTTTAAGATTATCATTTTGACTGTTTTGATAGCGGGAGGGGCTGCCTTCCTGTTCCCGGTAAAGGAGGAAAAAACCGATGTATAGCGTTTTTGGATATATCGCGGTCATGGCGGCAGTGACTTATCTGATCCGCATGATTCCGCTGGTGCTGCTGAAAAAAGAGATTACAAATACCTGGGTGAAATCATTTCTGTTTTATGTGCCTTATGTGACGCTGGCGGTGATGACCTTTCCGGCGATTCTGGAGGCGACGGATTCTCCCGCCTCCGGGGCGGCCGCTCTCGTTGCGGCGGTGATTCTGGCCTACCG
>CALWGL010000088.1 GCA_944380025.1 uncultured Lachnospiraceae bacterium | reverse complement strand
TCCGCGCATTTGGTCAGCGCCAGCGTCCCGGTCCGCGCCACCTCCACGATGCTGATGGTCTGCAGCATGCTGAGGAAGATCTGGACCCGCTCCGGCGTATCACAGATCTGGATGAGCATCATGTGCTTGGACATATCGACGATGGAGGCATGCATGATGGCGCAGTTTTCCATGATATCCCGGCGGTTGTTCCGGTTGTATTTGATCTTGACCAGCATGAGCTCCCGGCAGATGCTGATCTGCTCGTCAAAGGTGCGTACCTTGATCACATCCAGCTTTTTGTTCAGCTGCTTTTCGATCTGCTCGATGGTGCGCTGGTCCCCGCTGCTGACGATGGTCATGCAGGAAACGGCCGGATCGTCCGTCTCGCCCACGGCGAGGGAATTGATATTGAAGCATCTTCTGGAAAACAGGCCCGCCACCTTGCAGAGCACGCCGGATCTGTTCTCCACCAGAACGGAATAGATTTTTTTCATAACGGCCCTCCTCCTTTATTTTACCAGATCCATGGGATCGATCATGCACTCCATCAGGAAGGAAGCGTCCTCCTTCAGGAAGGTATCCAGCGCCGCTTCAATCTCCTCATTCCGGGAAAGCTTCAGATAGGGGATATCGTAGGCTTCTGCGATCCTGTCCAGCTTCGGCGCTCCGGAAATGTCCACCACGGAATAACGGTCCTTATAGTTGTAGTGCTGGAACTCTCTCACCATGCCCAGGTAATTGTTGCGGAACACCACGATCTTCACGGGGATATCATGCTGCCGGATGGTGGCGAGCTCCATCATGGACATCTGGAAGGAGCCGTCTCCGCACACGGCGATGACCTGCTTGGACATGTCGCCCAGCTTCGCGCCCATCGCGGCCGGAATGGAATAGCCCATGGTGCCCATGCCGCCGGAGGTGAGGAAACGTCCCTCGCGGACGATATGATAGGCGCAGGACCAGATCTGGTTCTGTCCCACGTCCGCCACATAGACGCCGTCCGGCTCCATCCGCTCAGACAGCCGGCGGATAAAGAGCTCCGGATCCACATAGTCCGGATTGGGCCGGCGGATCTCCTTCATGGTGTCCCGGTAGCCGTCCAGGGTACGGATCCAGTCTTCGTGTTCGCAGTCGATCTCCTGTTTTTCAAAATCCGCAAAAATATGCCTGGCATCCCCGACCAGCGGGATGGTGGGGCCGGCGTTCTTGCCGATCTCCGCCGGATCCACGTCGATATGTACCAGAACCTTGTCGTGGGTGATCAGATCCGGCTGATTGACGGAACGGTCCGCCACGCGGGCCCCGACCATGATCAGAAGATCGGATTCGTTCATCGCGCGGTTGGCGTAGGGCTTTCCGTTGTTTCCCACCATGCCGTAGTACATGGGATGCTCAGTGGGCATGACGCCGATCCCCATCATGGTGGAGACCACGGGGATCCGGAATTTTTCGGAAAACCGTCTCAGCTCCTCGCAGGCGCCGCTCAAGGTCACGCCGCCTCCCGCGTAAATCAGCGGCCGCTTTGCCTTTTCCAGCTCCCGGATGACCTTTTTGATCTGGACCGCATGGCCCTTGACCGTTGGCTTGTAGGTCCGCATGTTCACCTCTTCCGGATAGCGGAAACGGGAAAGCTGGGCGTTCTGGATATCCACGGGAACATCGATGAGGACAGGGCCCTTGCGGCCCGTGCTAGCCACATAAAACGCCTCCTTGATGATCCGGGGAATGTCGTTGGCGTCGCGCACCAGATAGCTGTATTTCACGAAGGATTCCGCCGCTCCCGTGATGTCCGCCTCCTGAAATACGTCGCTTCCAAGAAGCTCGCTGTTGACCTGGCCCGTAATGCAGACAAGCGGGATGCTGTCGGCAAAGGCCGTCGCGATTCCGGTCAGCAGATTGGTGGCGCCGGGGCCTGAGGTGACGGCGCAGACGCCCACCTTTCCCGTCACTCTCGCCATGCCGCTTGCCGCATGGGCCGCGTTCTGCTCCGTCCGGATCAGGATCGTCCGGATATCGGAATTGAGAATACTGTCATAAAAGGGACAGATCGCCACTCCGGGATAGCCGAAGACCTCTTCCACTCCTTCCAGCTCCAGACATTTTACGATTGCATCCGCTCCATTCATCTGTACTTCCCGCCTTTCTTTCTATCATTCAAAATATTTCCGAAAAAATATGCAAACCTCCTGGGATCCGTCAGACCGTCTCTTCCTGCCGCCATTCACAGCCCCAGCAGCCGCTTTGCCACACGCACCGCGTCTGCGGCATCTGCAGCGTAGCCGTCCGCGCGGATCTCCTCGGCATACTCCGGGGTGATGACGGCCCCGCCGATGATGATCTTTGCCGTAAGCCCGGCTTCCTTCGCCAGACGGACCACCTGCTTCATTTCCTGCATGGTGGTGGTCATCAGGGCGGACAGGCCGATCAGCGCCGCTTTGGTTTCCTTCGCCGTGCGGATGATCTCTTCCGACGGGACATCCTTTCCCAGATCGATCACCTGGAATCCGTAATTTTTCATCATTAGGGCGACCAGATTCTTTCCGATGTCATGGATATCTCCCTTTACAGTGGCGAGAACCACGACCGGAAGCTTTTCCCGGCTCTCCTCCTTCAGGAGAAAGGGCTCCAGGACGCCGACAGAAAGCTTCATCGCCTCTGCGCCGGAGATCAGCTGAGGAAGAAAATACTTTCCGCTGTCGAACAGCTCTCCCACCCGGTTGATGGCGGGCATGAGACAGGCATTCAGGATGTCTCCCGCGTCAAGGCCGTCCGCCAGAGCCTTTTCTGTCAGAGAGGCAATGTTGCTGCGGTTCCCCTTCAGAACCGCTTCATAGATCTCCATCCCCCTGCCGGAAGGCGCGTTCGTCCCCGGAAGACTGTTTTTTTCTGCCGAAGCGCCGGCTTTTTCCGGGGAACCGTCTCCGGCCGCATGGCCTTTTTCCGCCTTTTGGGCCGCCTTTCCGGAAGAAAGCGAAAGCGCCTCCGCGTGCCGTTCCTTCCAGGCGTTGGCGAAGGAAATGTAGCGTCCCGCCGCCTCTTTTCTGTCCAGGAGCAAATCAGAGGCATAAACGGCCGCCATCAGCTGTTCCTGGGAAGGATTGGCAATGGCCATGGTCAGGCCCTCCCGGATAGCCATGGTCAGGAAGGAGCTGTTGATAAAGCTCCGCTCCGGAAGGCCGAAGGAGATATTGGACAGGCCCGCGACAGTGGCAAAGCCGTTCTGTCTGCAGAAACGGATGGTCTCCAGGGTCTCCATCGCAGCACGGGGATTCGCCCCCACCGTGGTGACCAGGCCGTCCACGATGATATCTTCCTTCTCCAGCCCCAGGGACGCGGCGCGCTCCCAGATCTTTCTGATGATGGATTTTTTTTCCTCCAGATCAGCCGGAAGGCCGGCATCCGACAGGGGAAGGAGAATGAACATTGCGCCGTACTTTTTTGCAAGAGGGATCAGCCTGTCAAATTTTTCCTTTTCCAGAGAAACAGAGTTGATCAGCGCCCGGCCGGGATACCGGCGAAGCGCCGCCTCCAGGACGTCGATATGGCTGGAATCCAGGGAAAGGGGGAGCTGAACGGCCTGCGTCACCTCCTCGATGGCGGCGAGCATCAGGGCCTTTTCATCCACGCCGCTCATCCCCATGTTGACATCCAGCACGGCGGCCCCGGCATCCTCCTGGTCTTCGGCAAACTGTACCGTCAGGTCAAAGCGTCCTTCCCGCAGCTCGGACTGAAGCTTTTTCTTTCCGGTGGGATTGATCCGTTCCCCAATGACCAGAAAAGGATCGGAAAGGCCGAAGGATACGGTTCTGCGTTCCGAAGTCAGATAACGCATCCCTTCCGGCCTTCTGCCTGCCGGAGCGGGTTTTCTTCCCATAAACGTTTCCGCCAGCCTTCTGATGTGTGCCGGCGTGGTTCCGCAGCAGCCTCCAAGAATGACCGCGCCGGCCTGATAGACCGCTTCCATTTCCTGCGCGAAGGCGGCGGCGTCCATATCGTAGACCGTATTTCCTGCGCTGTCCAGCGAAGGAAGGCCGGCGTTTGGCTTGGCAATGACGGGAATCCGGGTTACGGCAGCCATCTGGCTGATGATGCCGGCCATGGCGTCCGGACCTGTGGAGCAGTTGGCGCCTACGGCGTCAGCGCCGAGGCTTTCCAGCACCACCGCAGCCGTCTGCGCATCGGTCCCGAAAAGGCTCCTGCCGTCCCTTTCAAAAGTCATCGTCACCATCACCGGAAGCTGCGGGCAGGTCTCTCTGGCCGCGATCAGAGCGGCGCGGCATTCCTGCAGGCTCATCATGGTCTCCACAACCAGCAGGTCCGCTCCTGCCTCCGCCAGAAAACCGACCTGCTCCTTATAGACATCCACCAGCTCTTCAAAATCCATCTTCCCGACAGGAGCGAGCTGCTCCCCTGTCATGGTCAGATCTCCGGCCACCAGCGTATCCGCCTCCGCAGCCTGCCTGGAAGCACGCACCAGCGCGTGGTTCAGTTCACGGATCTGTCCTTCCAGACCGTATTCAGCCAGTTTGACCCGATTGGCGGTAAAGGTGGGCGCGTACAGGATATCCGTTCCGGCCTGCACATATTCCCGCTGCAGGCGGATCAGTACATCTGGATGTTCTGCGATCCATTTTTCCGGGCAGACGCCCGAAGGCATTCCGGCTGCCATCAGATTGGAGCCGGTCGCTCCGTCCAGCAGAACGACTCCTTTTTTTATGACAAAATCTCTGAATTCTTTTCTGGTAATATTTTCCTCCATACCGAAGCGTTCTGCTCTTGATGCATCCGCTCCGGATGACCGGTCCGTTGCCGCGGTCTTCTCCTTTTTCTGTCCGTCTTCTGCAAATATGAAACATTTTATCATGATTTTCGGCAAAAGGGAAGATACAGGACTTGCTGTCGTTTCCGTTCATAATTTCTGTCCGAAAGTTCTTACGTGCCGGCCGGCAAAGGACTGGCACTGATCTGAACGGGAGCCGCTTCCGGAAGCTTCCGCAAGGCAGGCCCTTTGCGGAAATTCAGGTTGAGCCACAAAGGCTGATATGATATAATCAGCAGGATAAGGGGCCCTTTAGGGGCATTTCAGACAAAGGTGGGGAACGGCATGTTCATGAAATACAGAAAAAAATATCCGTTTTGCAGACTGCTCTGCCGCGTGCCGGCGTTTCTGGCAGCAGCCGTCTGTGTTCTTTTTCTTTCCGGCTGCGGAAAAGATCAGGAGCTGGAACAGTTTTATGCTGAAATGGAAGACTTTACCCGTCAGGCGGAGCAGGATTTTCAGACGCTTTCGGCGATCGATCCCTCCTCAGAAACGGCAGTGGAGGAGCTCCTTTCCGCTATGGATTCTCTGGCGCAGACTTTTTCCATCCTGTCTCAGATCACGATCCCGGAGGAATTCGCATCCATAGAGGAGATCGCGCAGGAGGCCGCTTCCTATATGGCGGAGGCTGCCAGTCTGTATCATGAAGCCTACGCGGACGGCGCCTATGCAGAAAATACCGCGGTGACCGCGCAGGAAAATTATGACCGGGCCGTAATGCGCATGGACGTCATTTCCCAGGTCCTGCAGGGGGAAATGCCGACAGAGGAAGCGGTCACGATCACAACACAGCCTGCCTCCCTGGAAGAAACGCAGCCATAAGGGCAGATGCCCCGGCGCAGCCAAAGCAGGCAGCGGACAGATCTGCCGCGGCAATCTGCCGCAGCATACCGCGCCGCTGACACAATGATAAAAAAAGACAGAGAAACAGCCTGACCGGAAAGATTCCGATCAGGCTGTTTCTTTATGGTGTGCCCTGCAAGCCTGAAAGGGGGAACTTATTCTTTGTGATCCGCGATCGCAGCCTGCGCCGCCGCAAGTCTTGCGATAGGAACGCGGAACGGCGAACAGGATACATAGTTCAGGCCGATGCGGTGGCAGAACTCGATGGAGGAAGGATCTCCGCCATGCTCGCCGCAGATACCCAGCTTGATATCCGGACGGGTGCTGCGTCCCTTTTCAGCCGCCATGCGGATGAGCTGTCCCACGCCGTTCTGATCCAGCTTGGCAAACGGATCAGATTCGTAGATCTTGCTCTTGTAATAGTCCACCAGGAACTTGCCCGCATCGTCACGGGAGAAGCCGTAGGTCATCTGCGTCAGGTCGTTGGTGCCGAAGGAGAAGAATTCCGCTTCTTCCGCGATCTCGTTCGCCAGCAGAGCCGCACGGGGAATCTCGATCATGGTTCCGATATGATACTGGATATCGGAGCCTTTTTCCGCCTTTACCTTCTCGGCGGTATCCACAACCACATCCTTGACGAACTTCAGCTCCTTCTTGTCGCCCACAAGCGGGATCATGATCTCGGGAACGATATTGAAGCCCTTTTCTTCCTTTACTTCGATGGCGGCTTCAATGACCGCTCTGGTCTGCATCCTCGCGATCTCCGGATAGGTGACGGACAGACGGCAGCCTCTGTGGCCCATCATCGGGTTGAACTCGTGCAGGTTGTCGCAGGCAGCCTTTACTTCTGCAACCGTCAGGTTCATCTCAACCGCAAGATCTTCGATCTCCTTCTCTTCGGTGGGAACGAACTCATGCAGCGGAGGATCCAGGAAACGGATGGTAACCGGGTTGTCTCCCATAACCTCGTAGATCGCCTTGAAATCGCCCTTCTGGAACGGGATCAGCTCGTTCAGAGCCTTCTCTCTCGCTTCGCTGGTGGTGGAAAGGATCATCTTGCGGATCTTCGGGATCCTCTCCGGAGCAAAGAACATATGCTCGGTACGGCACAGACCGATGCCTTCCGCGCCGAGTCTCAGAGCGTTGGCAGCATCCTCCGGGGTATCTGCGTTGGTGCGTACCTTTAGCCTGCGGAAGGAATCCGCCCACTCCATAATGCGCTTGAAATTGCCGCTGATGGTGGCATCCTGCGTGGCGATGTCGCCGTCGTAGATCTTTCCGGTGGAGCCGTCCAGGGAGATATAATCTCCTTCATGGTAGGTATTTCCGCCAAGGGTGAAGTACTTGGCATCTTCATCAATAACGATGTCGCCGCAGCCGGAGATACAGGCAGTGCCCATTCCTCTTGCCACAACGGCTGCATGGGAAGTCATTCCTCCGCGTACGGTCAGCACGCCTTCAGCGGCATGCATGCCTTCGATATCTTCCGGAGAGGTCTCCAGTCTTACCAGGATGACTCTCTCACCGTTTTCGTGAGCTTCCTTGGCCTCTTCGGCGGTGAAATAGATCTTTCCTGCCGCGGCTCCGGGAGAAGCGGGAAGGGCCTGTCCGATGACAACGCCGTTCTTCAGGGCTTCCGGATCAAAGGTGGGATGAAGCAGCTGATCCAGGGACTTTGCCTCGATACGGCTGACAGCCTCCTCGGGAGTGATCATGCCCTCGTCCACCAGGTCGCAGGCGATCTGAAGAGCCGCGGGAGCCGTTCTCTTTCCGTTTCTGGTCTGCAGGAAATACAGCTTTCCGTCCTCGATGGTGAACTCCATATCCTGCATGTCACGATAATGGTTCTCAAGGCTGGTCGCGATCTCAATGAACTGCTTGTAGCATTCCGGAAGATCCTGCTCCAGACGGGTGATCGGCTGAGGGGTACGGATTCCGGCCACCACGTCTTCGCCCTGGGCATTGATCAGATATTCGCCGTAAATGCCCTTGGCGCCGGTGGAAGGATTTCTCGTAAAAGCAACGCCCGTTCCGGAGGTATTGCCCATATTTCCGAATACCATGGACTGTACGTTGACAGCGGTTCCCCAATCGCCGGGGATATCATTCATTCTGCGGTAAACAATAGCGCGTTCGTTGTTCCAGGAACGGAATACGGCCTTGACCGCTTCCATGAGCTGTACTCTGGGATCCTGCGGGAAGTCCGCCCCCATCCTGTCCTTATAGATCCCCTTGAAACGGGTAATGACTTCTTTCAGATCGTCCGCCGTAAGGTCGGTATCAAAGCGCGCGCCCTTGGATTCCTTGATCTCGTCAAGGACTCTCTCAAACAGAGACTTGGGAACTTCCATGACCACATCCGAGAACATCTGAATGAATCTGCGGTAAGAATCATAGGCAAATCTGGGATTTCCCGTCTTTTTGGCAAAGCCCTCCACGGAAATATCGGTAAGACCCAGATTCAGGATCGTATCCATCATTCCGGGCATCGAGGCTCTCGCGCCGGAACGGACGGAAACCAGAAGCGGATTTTCCGTGTCGCCGAAGGTCTTTTCCTGCTGCTTCTCCAGTTCGGCAAGAGCGGCAAAGATCTGTCCCTGAATCTCTTCGGAAATCTGTTCTCCATTGTTGTAATAGTCCGTGCAGGCTTCCGTCGTTACGGTAAAGCCCTGCGGAATGGGGAGACCAAGATTGGTCATCTCTGCCAGATTGGCGCCCTTTCCGCCCAGAAGAGCACGCATGTCGGCGTTGCCCTCCTTGAATGAATAAACCCATTTAGCCATTGTATGAGTTCCCCCTTTGAACAAATATTTGGTAATGGTTTACAGAAAAAAGCGCCGTTTCCGCGTTTTTCTCTGCGATTGCGAATTTATTATAACACAGCCTTCCGTATAATGCACGTAAATTTTGTCATTTTTTAGATAAATTTCCGCAGTTTTACAGAAAAATTGTTCATTTCCTACAATTCTTACAGCGCGCTATCTGGACTCGTCCCTGAATTTTGCCGGCGTCATGCCCTCCGCTTTCTGGAATTCCATATTGACAAAAAAAGATCCTGAGAAATCCGCTGTATGGAAACGGATTTCTCAGGATCTTCTATGACTGCACGCCGTTTTCGCGGATCAGGCGAAAACAGCTCAGGCGCTTTTAGAAATCAAATTTATCGGAGAACCAGGCCTCCAGAGAGTCGATCGGCACTCTCTCCTGCTCCATGGAGTCGCGGAAGCGGACGGTGACGCAGCCGTCGGTCTCGGAATCGAAATCATAGGTCACGCAGAAGGGCGTCCCGATCTCGTCCTGGCGGCGGTAGCGCTTGCCGATGTTGCCTCTGTCGTCAAATTCGCAGTTGTACTTCTGAGACAGTCTGTCGTAGATCTTCTCGGCGCCCTCGTTCAGCTTCTTGGAAAGCGGAAGGATGCCGATCTTCACAGGCGCGAGGGCCGGATGGAAATGAAGCACGGTCCTCACATCGCCCTCTCCGATCTCCTCTTCGTCATAGGCGGAGCAGAGGAAGGCGAGCACCACGCGGTCCGCGCCAAGGGAGGGCTCGATCACGTAAGGAATATATTTCGCGTTTTTCTGGTCGTCAAAATAGGTCAGATCCTGTCCGGATACCTCCGCGTGACGGCTCAGGTCATAGTCGGTTCTGTCAGCGATGCCCCACAGCTCGCCCCAGCCGAAGGGGAACAGGAACTCGATATCCGTGGTGGCCTTGGAGTAGAAGGAAAGCTCCTCCTTATCGTGGTCACGCACCCGCATCTCCTCTTCCTTCATGCCGAGGGACTTCAGCCAGTCGATGCAGAACTGCTTCCAGTAGGCGAACCATTCCAGATCCGTATCCGGCTCGCAGAAGAACTCCAGCTCCATCTGCTCAAATTCGCGGGTCCGGAAGGTGAAGTTGCCGGGCGTGATCTCGTTTCGGAAGGATTTTCCGATCTGGCCGATGCCGAAGGGGATCTTCTTCCGGGAGGTGCGCTGCACGTTCTTGAAATTGACAAAAATGCCCTGTGCGGTTTCCGGACGCAGATAGACGGTGTTCTTCGCATCCTCGGTAACGCCCTGGAAGGTCTTGAACATCAGGTTGAACTGACGGATCTCCGTAAAGTTATGCTTGCCGCAGGTCGGGCAGGGAATGCTGTGCTCCTTGATGAAATCCATCATCTTTTCCTGGCTCCAGCCGTCCACGGAACCGCCGAGGTCGATGCCGTTTTCCTCGGCGAAATCCTCGATCAGCTTGTCCGCGCGGAACCGTTCATGACATTCCTTACAGTCCATCAGCGGGTCGGAGAAGCCTCCCAGATGACCGCTGGCCACCCAGGTCTGGGGATTCATCAGAATGGCGCAGTCCACGCCCACATTATACCGGTTCCCGGTGACGAACTTCTGCCACCAGGCCTTTTTTACGTTATTCTTCAGCTCCACGCCGAGGTTGCCGTAATCCCAGGTGTTCGCCAGTCCGCCGTAGATCTCGGAGCCCGGATATACAAAGCCCCTTGCCTTGGCGAGCGCTACGATTTTTTCCATTGTCTTTTCCATAATTTCCTCTTTTCCCGCCGCGTCAGCGGCATTTTATTTTGTGATCTATCTGAAAATAATGTAGGAAAGCGCCTGAGGGTCCGTAGACGCGGCTTCTCTGCTCCCGGCCGCCTCCACGTCCCCGCTGACATAGAGGATATCCGCCCAGGGGCGGACGGTCACGGCCTCGCGCAGGACGATGATGTGCCTCTCTCCCATCTCAAGGATGTCCTGGCGTCCGACGGTGGTTCCTTCCTCCGTCACGCTTTTGAGGGTAACGTCGAGATCATAGCCGGCATCGAAGGCTTCCTTCACCGTGCCGCAGAAAAGCGCCTGCCGGTAAAAGGAGGAGTAGTCTGCGGCGCTTTGGAAGGTCATCACCATGGTGATGACGCCGTCCTTTACCTCTGCGGAGTCTACTGTGATCCGTTTGCTGCCGGCGGTGCCGTTGTACGTGTCTGCCTGTGACGAAACTTCGCTCATCAGCTCATCCAGGCTGTAGTAGGAGGCTGAAAAATCCTCCACGATGGTATGGACGACCTGTCCGTTTTTTCTGAATTCCAGATTTGTCGCCTCTTCCGTATCTTTGTCCCCGCCGCATCCGGCAAGCAGCAGCGCTGCGGTCAGAAGCAGCAAAACCATTTTCCTCATATAAAAACCTCGCCTTGTATCACATATCTTCCCGCCCTGTGCGTATCCGCACACATCTTCCCCATTATATCCGACCTTTTTGCGATTTTCAACCCAAACTTTGCAGTTCCTCCAGAATCTGAAGGCTGCGGAACGGTTCATTCAGAAAGCGCTTCCGGTAAAATGCAGCCAGCTTCTTCAGCTCGGCCAGAACCTGGGGGCTGACGGTAAAGGTATAAAGCTTTTCCACGGGCGACGAGGTTATGTAGCTTACGGCGTATGCGGTGGAATCCAGCAGGCTGGCTTTCTCCGGGATCCCCGGGAATTCGCCGTTGACCACAATGGTCCGGATCTCGAAGATACAGCGGACCAGGTCTTTTGGGATGCTGGCCGCGGTCAGCGCCCGCAGAGACTGATAAAGGAGCCTGAGAAGCTCCTTTTCATCATTGTTTTCCCTGGAACAGTAATCGCAGACTTCCAGGAAGTACATCCCGACGCACGCCCCTTCGTAATCCTGGCGCAGGGTTTCAAAATAGTTGGAAATGGAGGCTTCCGTCAGGGTGTAGGAATTTCTTCCTGCATAGAGTGAAAACCGGCCGAAGGAAAAAGGGCAGGAAGGGGCGAGAAGGCGGCTGTTCGGCTTTCTCGCCCCCCTGGCAAAGGCGGCCAGCTTTCCTCTTTCCCGTGTCAGAAGGACCACTCTTTTGTCATATTCGCCGATCGGCTCCGCCTTCAGGACGAGGCCTGTCACTGTCAGTAAATCCTGCATAAGTACCCGTTTCCCTTTCGCGTCCGCTTTTTGCCTTTGCGGCGTATTTCAGATAATCTTCCACTTTTCCCGACTGCAGAAACCTGTCCCATTCTTTTTTGTCCTCCATGATCCGTACCATGCCTTTCCGCGTTCT
>CALWGL010000087.1 GCA_944380025.1 uncultured Lachnospiraceae bacterium | reverse complement strand
CGTAAACAGCAGCAGTCCTATCCCTGCCGCCGCAAGCAGAATCAGGCGGGCGGCCATCCTGCCGGACAGCCGCCCGCCGAAGCGTGTTTTCTCCACAGTTATTTCGTCTTTACGATCGTGAAGGTATCGTCGATCTTCTCAGTCGTGCCGTCGTTCAGGATCTGATAGGTGTTGATCGAGAACGTGTCCTCCGTCATGGTAATGATGGAGTAGCTGGGAAGCCAGTTCTGGCTGCGGTTTGCAATATAATCCTGCTGCGTGCCGATCAGCTCATAATATTTGGAACCGGAAGCGGAGTTTGCACTCATGTAAAGGAGACCCTTCGGATCTACAACCGTGTTTCCAGCGGTGGTCTCAATGGTATAGCAGTTGTTGTCCGCCTGGAAGGCTGCCAGAGCCGCAGCTCCTGCCGCATCTCCCTCTTCGGGAGCCAGCGGGATGCTCTCGCCGGTCGCCACATTGTAGGCATGATCCCAGTCATAATCGGTTCCTTCCTCATTCAGACGGAACTCATAGCCGGAATGTACCTGGCCGTCGCCGTACAGCATCTTGGATCTGCTGTAGGTATGGTCATGTCCCTGAAGGACCACATCGATATCATAGCTGTCAAATACCGGAGTCAGCTGGGTTCTTAAGATCATGCCGTCCGTGTCGGAATGATCCAGGCCGGAGCCGTAGATATCCTGATGGATGGTAACCACTCTCCAGGTGGCGGCAGGATCGGAAGCAACGGCCTCCTTAATAGTCTCCGCATGCTCGGCAACGTTGTAGTTATTGGTGTTCAGAACGATGAACAGCCCGTCGCCATAGGAGTAGTAATAATCTCCGCCCGCCTCGGTCACGCCGTTGTCGGTGGGATTGGGATTATAAAAATGATAAGCGTAGTCCGCGTTCAGGGAATCATGGTTTCCGATGGTGGTCGCGACCGGAACGGTCTTTAACGCCTTCGGGAACAGATAAGCCGCATACTCCTCTTCCTTCGGCTTTCCGGTGTTGTTCACCTGGTCGCCCGCGGAGATCACGAAATTGATATCGGGAGTCTGCGCAAAAGCCGTCTCCAGCGTGCGGTTCCATGCGAAGCCGTCGTTTCTCGCAGCCGTATTCGCAGCTCCGGATTCCTCCTTCAGAGCCTCGCCGTTCTGCGGCTGTCCCTTGGACGCGCCGATCTGCGGATCGCCCACATACAGGATCTTCGTCTCGTCGGTCTCTCTTGCATAGAATACTTCCGGCTCCGTCTCCACACCGTTCTTTTCCACCGTATAATAATACGTGGTTCCGGGGCGCAGGCCGGTCACCTTTACGCGGTTGAACTCATACTGCACGTTGTTCGTAAGAGACGGATCCACATCTCCCGCAGCGCCGGTGAAGGTCTTCATGCTGTCCTCATCGGTTCCGAAGTGAACCACCGGGGTGGACTCTCCGTTCTTCAGGCTGTACCATGCAAAATTGATCTCAGTCTCATCCTCACCGGGCGCGATGGATACCTGCGTATAATCGTTCGCAAGCGTCTCCCAGTTCGCCACCCATGCCTGCCATGCCGGGCTCGCACCCGTAACAGAGCTGTCATTATAATGCACCGTCGCCGCAATGGCGGAAATGCCGGCCGTCGCTGCAAGAGCAAATGCCAATAATCCTGCTGCCAGTTTCTTTTTCATTTCCATTAACCTCTTTTTCGTAAAATAACAGGGAAGTTTCCGGGCCCGGAAGCTCTCTCTTCTGTTTACGAAAAGGAGTATAGCACCGGTTTTTGTGCTATTTCAACATAACAACGGATGTTTTTATTCACATTTTACACGAATCTTACATTTCTTCCATATTTTTACATCAAGATATCCGTTCGGTCAGCGACTGCGATCTCTTTTCCTTTTTCCGTCACACTTATTCCTTCACCGATCCCAGCGTGATGCCCGTCACAAAATACTTCTGCATAAACGGATAGATGACCAGGATGGGTATGGTCGCGACCACGATCTTGGAGGAATTAAACGTTCTCTGGGACATCAGGTTGATCATCTGCTCCGTTGACATCTGCGAGGTATTGGACATATTGATCACCAGAGACTGGATATAAGTCTGCAGCGGCACCTTCGCAGGCGTATTGATGAGCAGCATGCCGTCAAAGAAATTGTTCCAGTGTCCGACGATGGAAAACAGCGTCACCGTCGCGATGGCCGGCTTTGCCAGCGGGACGCAGATCAGCGTCATCATCTGCACCTGATTGATCCCGTCGATCTTGGCGGATTCCTTAATGGCCTTCGGCTGATTCCGGAAGAAATTCATCAGCAGGATCACATTGTAGACCGGGACGGCCGACGGGACCACCAGCGCCCAGATGCTGTCCAGCAGGCCCGTCTCCTTGATGACAAAGTACCAGGGAACCACGCTGGCTCCGAACAGCATGCAGAAAATGGTGAACCACATATAGCGGTCGCGGGAGGGAAATTCGTCCTTTTCCAGGGAAAGCGGATAAGCCGTAAGCACCGTGCAGATCAGATTCAGGCCGCCCCCCAGGATCACCCTTTTTACGGAAACCAGAAAAGCGTCCAGGAAGCGGGAATCCTGAAGCAGGTATTCATAGGAAGCCAGCGTGAACTGTACGGGCCAGAAGCTGACCTGGCCGGATACGGCCGCGTTCTTGCTGCTCAGAGACAGAGCGAGAACGTGCAGAAGCGGCAGCAGGCAGAAAAGTCCCAGCAGCGCCAGCAGCACGGTCACCACAAAATCGAAGATCCGGTTTTCCATAGTTTTGTATTTTATCATGCCGCACCTCCTAGAATATCCTGTAATTGGCAAATTTTCTCGCCAGGAAGTTGGACGATACGATCAGGATGAAGCTGACCACGGATTTCAGCAGTCCCACCGCCGTTGCAAGAGAATACTGCGCGCTTTCAAAACTCATACGGTATACATAGGTATCGATGATGTCTCCCGTCTGATATACGATCGGGGAATACATGTTGTAGATCTGGTCGAAGCCGGCGTTCAGGACGTTGGCAACGTTCAGCGTCGCCACCAGCACCACCGTCACCTTGATGCCGGGAAGGGTGATGTTCCAGATCTTCTGCAGCCGGCTCGCGCCGTCGATAGAGGCCGCCTCATACAGCTCCTGGTTGATCCCGGCAAGCGCGGCGATGAAGATGATCGCGCCGTAGCCGAACTCCTTCCACACATCCGTCGCCACCATGATCCCCTGGAACAGCCTGTTGCTTCCGAGGAAAACGATGGGTTCCTCTATGATTCCCAGACCGAGCAGCGTGGTATTGATGATCCCGCTTCCGTCCAGGATATCCCGGAAGATCATGGCCAGGATGACCCAGGAAAGGAAATGGGGAAGGAAGCAGATGGTCTGAACCATCTTCTTGAAGCGCTTTCCGCTCATCTCATAGAGCAGGATCGCAAAGAACACGGACATGACCAGGTTGAAAATGATCTTTCCAACCGCGATGACCAGCGTATTCCGGAAAATATTGAAGGTATCCGGCAGCATGAACATATACCGGAAGTTGTCCAGCCCCACCCACGGGGACTTGAAAAAGCCCAGGATCGGCTGGAAATTCTGAAATGCCATGACATTTCCGAACAAAGGAAGGATCGTATAGACGAAAAGGACCAGAACCCCCGGCAGCATCATCAGATGCAGCGGCCAGGTCCTTTTCAGGGAAACCTTTTTCTTTTTGCTTTTTTTCAAATTCCTGCCCTCCTCCTTTTGAAAACGGGGAGAGGCTTTCTGCGCTCTCCCCGTTCTTTTTGTGACAGCGATATGAATTTTCCGTTCAAGAACCCTTACTGTGCCAGAGCCTCAAGTTCCGCCAGGATATCGGTTCCGCCCAGCGTATTCCACTGCTCCACGTATTCATCAAAGGCTTCTATCCCGGCCTCGCCGTTCAGGATCTTCAGGAAGGTCTCATCCTCCAGCTTCTCCAGCGTCGCCCACTTGCTGTCCATGGACTCCGTCTGCGTGTAGGAAGAATCAAATACCTGATTCATATTGTCCGCTTCCTGTCCCAGCAGTCCGGCCGCTCTCACATAAGCCCAGCCTGCCACATTGTTTGCGGCGTTCGCCGCTGCCACGTCCTCTTCGGCCGCCATGTAGGACTCATACCACTGGAGCGCCTCTCCGCTCAGGGAGGACTCATCCGCCTCTCCGTTGATCACCGCCAGGGCTGCCAGAGCCTTCGCCTCCTTGTCGTCATATCTGGAAAGCAGAAGGGAGAAGGGCATCATGGTCCAGCTGTACGGATCGGAAGGATCCGACTTCAGGCTCACGCCCTGATCCTGATCGATATCAAACTGATAGTTCATGGTCTTGATGACCGCTTCCTTGACCGCTTCGGAAGCCCCTGCCTTCACCACCAGATAGCTGCTGGAAGGAGAGATCATCGAAGTATTGTATACGCCGTCCTCTGTCACGGGAGCCAGGTAGCAGTTCCAGTAAACGGACGGGTCGTCCGCCAGCATGTTGTTTAACGGCCAGTTCAGATTCCACCATGCGCCGAAGAAAACGCCGGCCTGTCCGCTGGTCACGATCTCTTCACAGGTCGTGCTGTCTCTTACCACAAAGGAGGAATCGATCACGCCGGATTCCACAAGCTTGCGGATCTCCTCCAGAGCAGTCCTCGTCTCGGCCGTATTGGAACCGTATACGATATTGCCGTCCGCGTCGGTCACAAAATGCTTCGGATAGGAATCATACATGGCGAACAGGGCATCGATGCCATAAGCGTTGTTTCCCCCGTCGGATAAGATATTGGAGGAAACCACCAGACCGTTCGTCGCGCCCTTCTCTTCCCTGAATGCATTGACGATATTGACGATATCGTCAATGGTCTCAGGAGCCTCCAGCCCCAGCTCCTCCATCCAGTCGCCGCGCACGAACAGCATGGGGATCCCGTCCGCGCCGGGGCTGATGTTCGGCATGGCCATGATCTTTCCGTCAAAGGTCGAATTGCCGAAGCTGATCCCGTTTGTAGTATCATAGGCCGCTTTCAGATTATCGGAAGCATAGGTGTTATACGCGTCCGTCATATCCTCCACAGCGCCCGCGGCCACCAGCTGACGCATCTGAGACTCATTTACCGTCATCACGTCCGGCATCTCGCCGGAAGTGATCGCCATGCTGACCTTGGTATCATAGGTATCGCTCGCCACGGAAAAATCATAGACGAATTCCACGCCCAGCTGTTCGCTGATATGATTTACCAGGTAATTATTGGACGAATCCTGTCCCTCCAGATAGGTAACGCCGGTATCCTCGCTCCTTCCGATGTGAAGCGTGACCGGCTCGGAAACCGGGCCGTACGGATCCACGGCAGCTGTCTCTGCTCCTTCAGCGGCTTCCGTTCCCTCCGCAGACACCTCCTCCTGTGCGCTCTCCGCAGCCGGGCTTTCCGCCGGTTCCGACGCGGTCTGCGTGCTTCCGCATGCGGCAAGCGATGCCGCCAGTATCATTGCAAGGGCTGCCGATACCCCCCCCCGCAGAATTTTCCGTTTCATCATTCTTTTCTCTCCTTTCCCAAAGCGACGGCGCGTTCCCCGTCTTCGCTCCGTCTCTTTGTGCTTTCTGTATAACTTTTTTCTGTATTTCAATTATAAATAATAGATTTGACGATTCCTATATTAAATTTCTGACATTCATTTTTATTTTTTGTACTTTTTGTACAATCCCGGTTTTTTCTCTTTTTCCTATGATAAAATGGCAGAAGAAAGGAGACGCACCAGATGATCCATACACTCATTGTTGACGATTCCAAAACCGAACTGGACATGCTGCTTTTTCTGATCCGGAAATTTTCTCTTCCCATGGAAGCGGTCACGGCTCCGAATGGAGAAGCGGCTCTGGAAGAACTGAAAAAAGAACGGTTCGATCTTCTGATCACGGATATCCGCATGCCCTTTCTGGACGGCCTCGCCCTTGCCAGAGAGGCGCTGAAGCTGTATCCTTATATCAAGATCGTGATCAGCAGCGGCTATCAGGATTTTTCCTATGCCAAGACCGCCATTTCCCTCGGCGTCAAGGAATATCTTCTGAAGCCGGTAAATCCGGAGGAATTCGCCGGCCTGATGCGGGAACTGGCAAAGCAGATCGAAAAGGAGCAGCTTCTGCGCGTTCCGCTGCAGGCGGCCGCGGGCAGCGCCTCTCCCAGATCTCTCAGCGATCTGATGGAATATATGGCCTCGGAACTTTCCGCGTCCGAAAAGCCGCCGGTCACCGCCTCTTCGGAGTCTGACCCTGCCCTCCCGGTACCGGATTCCGCCAACGGCAAGGTCCGTTTTATCTGCGACTACATCTCCTCCCATTACAGAGAGGAGCTGAGCCTGGAGATGCTTGCCGACATGATCTATATCCATCCGGATTATCTCTCCCGGATGTTCAAGAAAGAAACAGGCATGAACCTGAACCGTTATATCAAAACTGTACGGATGAACCAGGCCCGCCGCCTCCTGGAAAGCACCCACCAGAAGATCACGGCAGTCAGCGCCGCCGTCGGCTATCAGAACTGCGCCTACTTCATACGTACCTTTACCGCCACCTTCGGGATCAGCCCGGAGAAATACCGGCAGAAACACGCCAAAGACCGCAGAGGAGATATACAATGAATCCGTTCGGACGAATCTATGAGCAGCTTCGCAGCATGAAACTGAGCGCAAAACTGAAACTCATCTACCTGTTTTCCTCTGTCTCGGCTGTCATCCTCATCATCTTCGTCCTGAATACGGCGCTCGGCCGGCTCCTCTTCGCCCATGAGCGCTCCCTGATCGGAAATTCTCTCCAGCTCGGCGTCTCCCAGCTTGAGATCTATGTGAACGATACCATCAATCTGTCCAATTTCATCTACAACAATGACGATATGCTCAGTGCCTGCAACCAGGACTACGGCACGGACTATTTCCGGATGTATACCGCCTACAGCAACGATATCCTTCCGGATATTTACGTATATCAGTGCCTGATCCCCGAGGTCACGGACATCAAGGTCTACACCTCCTGCGGCCTTGTTCCTTATATGGGAGCCGTGGATGATCTCAGCGTTCTTCAGAGCTCTCCCTGGTTCCATTCCTCTCCCGACGCCATCCATCAGTGGACCGCTTTTGAGGAGAACGGAAAAAGAAAACTCGCCTATATCCGCAGACTGCCTCAGGATTCCCTCTATCCCTATGAAAACTATCTCTATCTGGAGGCGGATCACGATTATTTCTTTTCCGGCATGACCTCCATCGCGGAGGACAGCTACGGCCTGGTCATCGCCGATGCCGACGGATCCGTCCTTTATCAGTATTCTTCCTTTTCCGAAGGAAAAAGGGATCTCGACGCGCAGGCTCTGGCGCAGGATTATGAGGAAACCGCCTCGCGGCTTTCCGGGCAGTACCTGTTTCTGAACGCTTCCGTGGAACCCGTGGGCTGGACAGTCTTCTACTACAGCCCTATCCGTTCCATCCGCAGCGCCGTCATACAGACGGTGCTGACCACCTTTATCCTGATCGCCCTCTGCTTTGCCCTCCTCTATTTCCTCACCTTCATTACCGTAAATTCCATTCTCTCTCCTCTGGGGCAGCTTACGCGCGTGATCGAGAAGATCTCTCTGGAGGATATCGGGAATCATGAGCTTCTGATCATTCCCGGCCGCCGCGATGAGATCGGGAAGCTGATCCGGACCTTTAACTCCATGCTGAAAAGGATCCGGGGTCTGATCGATGAAGCCTATGTCCAGAAGCTGAAAACCAGGGAATATCAGTTCAACGCGCTTCGGGCCCAGATCAATCCCCACTTTCTCTACAACACCCTGTCCCAGATCAGCGCCCGCGCCATCATGGCAGGCCAGGACGACATCAGCCGGACCGTGCAGCTGCTCGCCCTCTTCTACCGGACCTCCCTGAACAGCGGAAGCGATATCACAACCATCGGGAATGAGCTGGACAATATCCGCGCCTATCTCTCCATCCAGCTGACGCTCACAGACAATGCCTTCCAGGTAGCCTATGACCTGGATGAATCCCTGCTGGATCTTTCCATCCCCTGCCTGATCCTGCAGCCCCTGGTGGAAAATGCCATCGAACACGGACTGAGAAACAGCAGAAAAGCGGAAAAACGGATCCGCATCCGTCTGTGCAGGGATGAAGCCGGCAGAACAGCCCTCATCCAGATCCAGGACAACGGCATCGGCATCCCGGCCGACCGCCTTCGGGAAATCTTTCTTCTGGAGACCGACCACATCGGCATCCGGAATGTAAACGAACGGCTTCGTCTTTTCTTTGGCGAAGAGTACGGCCTTTCCGTCAGCAGCATACCGGGCAGGGAAACCGAGGCCGTTATCCGGATCCCTCTTTCCGGGGCGGCATCCTGCGACAGGGATCAGCGGGAATCAGAATAAACCTTCCTGTCCTGCAGGCAGAAAAAAGGCGCCGTGCCATGCACGACGCCTTTCTGCGTTCTGTCGATCCAATCGTTAAAATATTATGCCTCGGTCTTGATGATCTCTCTCTTATTATAGGAGCCGCAGGCCTTGCATACTCTGTGAGGCATCATCAGAGCGCCGCACTTGCTGCACTTTACCAGAGTAGGAGCGCTCATTTTCCAGTTCGCTCTTCTCTTGTCTCTTCTGGATTTGGAAGATTTATTCTTAGGGCAGATAGACATTACTTACACCTCCTTGTTCTCACGAAAAATATCCATGATTGCCGCCATTCTGGGGTCTGGAACGAAGGTATCGCAGCCGCACTCCCCTTCGTTTAGGTCTTTCCCGCAGACCCTGCACAATCCTTTACAGTCTTCTCTGCACAGAACCTTTGCAGGCCAGCAGGTAAAGAGTTCACTGCCAATCAGGCTGTCCACGTTCAGCTGATATCCTTCCATGAAGCCGCTCTGATCCTCTGCCTCCTGTGCATCCGCCTTATCAGGGGACACCGCTTCCACGGAAGCATGCAGGCTGAGCCTCTTCGTCACATCCTTCAGGCATCTGTCGCACTTCATGCCAAGACTGACATCAGAAACGGCCTCGATCCGGGCCCTCCCGCTTCCGTCGTTGACAAGCGTCAGCGCAACCGGGGTCTTCTCCACTATCGGGAAACGCTCCCCCTGAAAATCGATCTCTTCAAGCTCCAGCGGAACCTCTCTGGAAACCGATCTTCCTTCTTCCTCAAAAATATCACTCAGATTGATCAGCATGACAGACTCTCCTGTTCGCACTTTGTTAATTATACATAACCGCTATCGGATTGTCAACAGAAAATCTCGCCGAATCCGCAGTTCATTCCGCACTTACTGTTCACTCCGCGCCGTTCACAGCACTCCGTGAGCAAACAGATAATCCTTCCAGAGCTGATAATATTTTGCCTTCAGATGGATCTGGTCAAAAGTATAATCCGAGATCAGGTTTCCGTTTTCATCGCAGACCGCATCGTTGATCTCCAGGTAGAAAATGCTCCGGTTGTCAGCCATCATGGAAATGGCCAGGTTTCTCGCGTTGATATTCGTGTTGTTGAAGATCCCGTCCGTGCTGTTCTTTTCCTCTCCCACGCGCATGATCCCCTGGATGAAGATCAGAGCGTCCGGCTGGAGCAGACGGATCCGGTTGACCGCCTCCGCGTAAACCCGGAAGAAGCTTTCCGTTGTCCCCCTTCCCAGCTCATTGATCCCCAGCATGATATAGATCTTGCCAAACTTTCTTTCCGCCAGCGCCTCTTCCAGGGTGGCTTTCTTTCCGTCCGCCAGCTGGGCGAATTTCTCCGGTTCCTCAAAAAGATCATAGATCGTCAGAGATGTTTTGGCAAAAAACACCGTGCTTTCCTGGAACCCGCCGTATTCGTACAGCCCCACGGTACGGGAATCCCCGATAAAAAGCGCGTCATCAAAATAGCTCTCCGGCACGGGAACAAAGGTTTTCTCCTCCTGGCTGCCGTCCTCCTGCGAAGCCGCCTGCCCCGCAGAAGAAGACGGCTGCCCGGATTGCTGCGGAAGTACCGTTTCCTGCGTAAGCTCGGCTCCCTGCACCGGATCGGATCCCTGCGGAAGATTTGATCCCTGCAGGAGATCAGATCCCTGCGGGAATTCCGGCCGCTGCGAAGGTTCGGCGGCTCCTGCCCCGCCTCCTTCCGCCGTTCCTGTTCCTTCCGCCGTCCCGGCGGTCTCCTGCTCCCTCTCACCGGAAGGGGCCGTCTCTTCTCCGGTTCCCGCTTCCGGCAGGATCAGCTGACCGAACCGGTCATACCGGCTGCCGTCAGACGCGGTGAACGCCGCATCCGCTGTGCTGCTCTCCTCCCCGGTTTCTTCCGTTTCCTGATCTCCGGAAGCTTCGACGCCTGACAGGCTGTTTCCCGATACGGCATTCTGAGAGACCGTGCCCTCTTCTTCCCCTCCGGCATCCCCGTTTCCGTCAGCGGCCATGGTTTCCGTCTCTTTCCCGCCGTCGGGCTCCGCAGCGGCCTGTACCGGATCAGACGAAAGCTTCCAGGGAAAGACTCCGTCCTTTGCTCCCTGAAAGACCAGGGAAAGGGCCGGCGTCATCCAGCCGTTCTGCCGGGAATAATCCGCATATATGCTGTCCTCCCCCGCGTACCCCGCTCCCGTCAGCAGAATCCCGCTGATCAGAAGCAGAAGGAACAGGGAATACGGTCCCAATTTTTTCATGAATCAGTCACGCCTTTCTCCTCCGGACGCCGGGACAGAACCCGGATACCGGAATCACGATTCAGATACCGGGGCCAAAGCCCGGGTACTGTATCAGAAGCTGAAATACAGAAACGGATTGCCTGCCGAAATGCTGAGCCGGTACACAGCCGCCCAGAACAGAAGCATAAGCAGGACAGCGGCAGGCCACGTTTTTTTCCACTTCTCATACAGGGCTTCCAGCGCCGGAACGCAGCAGACCGCACCCGCCAGCAGGAACGGCCAGTACAGGGAAAGATATTTCCAGACATCTCCCGCGTTCAGCGTCTGTCCGATCCCGAAGAAGGGAAACAGCCTTGCAAAATAGATCCCAAGCTCCTTCAGATCCGTAATGGCAAAGATCATCCAGGTAAGCGGAACGAGCACAAGCACATAGATGTGAGAAAGCACCTTCCTGCGCTTCAGCCAGCTTCCGTAGGTCAGCTTTTCTGCAATAATGATCCCGCCGAGCACAAGTCCCCAGAGGACAAAATTCCAGCCATTTCCGTGCCAAAGACCGGTAAGCAGCCAGACGATCAGCAGATTCCGCACAAGACGTCCCGTCCCTTCCCGGTTTCCGCCCATGGGAATATAGACATAATCCCGGAACCAGCTTCCCAGCGTCATATGCCAGCGGCGCCAGAAATCGCTCACGGACACCGCACTGTAGGGCTGGTTGAAGTTTTTAATCTCAGGAAAACCGAGCATCATTCCCATTCCCGCCGCCATCAGGGAATATCCCTGAAAATCAAAATAGAGCTGGAGCGAATAGGCAAATGCCCCGAGCCAGGCCAGCGGCGCGGAAATGCTTTCAAAGCCGATGGTGCGGATATCGTTCCACAGGATCCCAAGCCGGTCCGCCAGGAGCACCTTGGCAGCAAGGCCCAGGACCAGCAGCCGCAGTCCTTCCGCGAACTGCTCCGGCAGGACCCGTTCTCCCCGCAGGCTGCCGGAAGCATCCTCATATCTCATGATGGGGCCGCTTGTGATCTGCGGGAACATGCAGATATAGGAAGCGAACCGCCAGAAGGACATTTCCGCTTCGATCCTGCCCCGGAAAACGTCCGCCTGGTAAGAAACCAGCTTAAAGGTGTAAAAGCTCAGTCCAAGGGGCAGGGCCAGATTCCCCGACGCCCCCATGATCTTGAAAAACACCAGGATGCCCAGATCCGCCGCGCCGGCCAGAAGCAGCCAGCCGAGCATG
>CALWGL010000086.1 GCA_944380025.1 uncultured Lachnospiraceae bacterium | reverse complement strand
GGCTCTTCCCTGAGAAAGCTGGGAGACTGGTACTGCCTGGTCTATGCCAGCGAATACACGAAGGAATATCCCAACCGGGGCGGGGCTCCCACAAAGCTGGACTACGCGGTGAGCCGGAACGTATACGGGCCCTATGAATACCGGGGCACCATCATCGATAATACCGGGGTGGATCCCAGCACATGGAACAACCACGGCTCCATCCTTCAGATCAAGGATCAGTGGTATGTCTTCTACCACGGTTCCTCCGGCAACCGGAAATACAACCGGAGAGCCCGGGTGGAGCGGATCGAGGTGGATGAGGAAAACGGGCTGATCAAGAAGGCGGAAATGACCTCTTCAGGTTTCGCGGATGCGCTGGATCCGCGGGAGCGGCTGGACGCGGCCTACGGCTGCCAGGTGCTTGGAGGCGCGTATTTCACGGAAGAAAACGGAAGCTTCCCCATGGTGCAGATCACCCCGGGCTGCAGCGTTGCCTACCGGTATTTTTCCTATGGAAGGGAAGCGGGAGACTGGAGGATCACGCTGGCGCTGCGTCCGCTTCAGGAAGGGAAGGCCGTGGTGCTTGTTGGCGGAGAGGAAAAGGCGGAGATCTCCTTTGCTCCCGGCGGAGCGGAAAACGCGGCGGTTCAGGAGCAGGGCGCAGAGGTTCTTACGCTTGTGGAAGGCGTTCTGACCGGGCTTTCCGGAAAGGCGGAACTGGAGATCCGGTTCGTTTCTGACAGAGAGGGAGAGCTGGCGGCTCTGTACTGGATCGAACAGAGGCCTGCGGAAGGATGATGGAGCGCATGGATCGGTTTTTCCGCTTTTTCAGGGACAGGCGGACGGCCTTTTCCGGCCTGATGCTTTCTGCCGATACGTTTTCGTACGGTCTGCGCAGTAAATGCGCAGACCTGGCTGAACTGCTACAGTGCCTGCTGCTGCTTCTGTATGACTGCGGGAAATTCCTTCTTGTCAAAAGAAGGCGGATGGGCTAAACTGAAAACGAAAATCTGTCTGGAGCGAGCCTATGCTGTTTAATTCCTATATCTTCATATTTCTGTTCCTCCCTCTCTGCCTGGGCGGTTTTTATCTGTTCACGCATCTGGGGGAAAGCGTGCCTGCCAGACTGTGGCTGACAGGCTTTTCGCTGTGGTTTTACGGCTATTTCAATCCGTCCTACCTGCTGATCATGGCATGCAGCATCCTGTTCAACTACGCTGTGTTCCGACTCATGGGACAGGCCGGGACGCGTCCCGTGCCTTTCCGCAGAGCCGTGACGGCGCTGGGCATTTCGGGCAATCTTGCCGTGCTGTTTTATTTCAAATATTATGATTTTTTTGTGGAAAATGTGAACGCGCTCTTCGGGACCTCCTTTGTTCTGAAGGGCATCCTGCTCCCGCTTGGGATCAGCTTTTTCACCTTCCAGCAGATCGGCTTCGTGGCGGACGCGTACCGGGGAGAGGTGAAGCGCTGCTCCTTTCTGGATTATGCCCTTTTCGTTTCCTTTTTTCCCCAGCTCATCGCCGGCCCCATCGTGAGCCAGAGCGAGATGCTGCCTCAGTTTGCGCAGATCGGGAAAAAGAAGCCGGATGCGGAAAAATTTTCCGCGGGCATTTTTCTCTTCACTCTGGGCATGGTAAAAAAAGTGCTGGTGGCGGATACCTTCGGCCTTGCCGTGGACTGGGGATATTCCAATGTCCCCGCGCTTTCCTCCACGGACAGCCTGCTTCTGGTGTTTTTCTATTCCATCCAGCTTTATTTTGATTTCAGCGGCTACTGCGACATGGCCCGGGGCCTTGCCTGGCTGTTCGGCATGGAGATCCCCGTGAATTTTGATTCCCCCTACAGGGCGGTCAATATCATTGAATTCTGGAGAAGGTGGCATATTACGCTCAGCCGCTTTTTCCGCCAGTATGTGTATATCCCTCTGGGAGGAAACCGCAGGGGCAGACCCCGCATGTACGCGAATCTGATCCTGATCTTCCTTCTCAGCGGCATCTGGCACGGGGCCGGCTGGACCTTCGTGACCTGGGGCGCGGCGCAGGGCGTCCTCTATATCATCACCCGCGCCATCCAGCTTCACCGAAAAGCCCATCCGAAGCCGGAGCCTGCCGCCATGATCCGCGGGATGCTCCGTGCGGCCGGAACCCTGTTCACCTTCTGCTTCTACAGCTTTGCCTGCGTTTTCTTCCGCTCCGAGAGCATGACTCAGGCCTTCGCCGTATTCCGCAGACTGTTCACCGCCGGCTTCGCCCTTCCCACCCCCGCTTTTGTGGAAGGCTTCAACCTGGATGAGTTCTGGTATGTCCTCAAGCTCCTCCATGTGGATACCCTTCCCAACAGCACCCTGTACCTTCCAGCCGCGATCACAGCAGGAACCCTGCTCACCATATTCCTGGCCCCCAATGCGGGCTGCTGCGCAGCCCGCTTCCGCCCCCGCGCAGCCAACGCCCTCCTGACCGCCTTTTTATTTCTCTGGTGCGTCCTTTCCCTGTCAGGAGTAAGCAGCTTTTTGTACTTTAACTTTTAACCCCTACGAGCCGGGCAGCCGTGAACCGGTCCCTGCGACGGAAAACTGCCGCAGGCAGCTTTCCAGGCGCAGAGAACCGGCTCACGGCTATGCGGCGACAGCCGCAAAGCGAGACGGAGCGAAGCGCAGTCGAGCGTGCCCGGCGGGGTTCCGGGCCCCTCCCACCCCCGCCCGGGCGGACAGGCGAAGCCGCCTCCGCCCGCCTCAAAGCCGCAGAGAGAGGCCGCCTTCCCCCCCCGCGCCCCGGGCGGACAGGCGAAGCCGCCTCCGCCCGCTCCAAAACCGCAGAGAGAGGCCACCCTCTCCCCCCGCCCCCCCGAAACTCATCAACCAGGAGAACCCACCATGAACCAATACCGAAAATGGCTGCTCTTTTTCCTCGCAGCCCTCACCGCGGCCCTGCTCGCGGTAACCGCCCTCGTCTTCATCGTAGACCCTTTTTTCCAGTACCATGCGCCTCTTCCGGGCTATCCCTACAAGGTGGACAATCAGCTTTCCCAGAACCCGGGCATGGCAAGAAAACTGGACTATGACAGCGTCCTTTTGGGCTCTTCCATGACGGCCAGCTTCGACACCGACTGGTTTACGGAGATCCTGGGCCTGAATACCGTAAAGCTCAGCTACAACGGCGCGCTTCCGAAGGATGAATCCAACATCCTGGAGATCATCTTCGACGCGAAGCAGGACACGGTGAAGACTGTTTTCATGGCGCTGGACCAGAACACCCTCTCCGCGGATGTGGATGCCACCAAATATCCCATTCCGGAATACCTGTACGATAAAAACCCCTTCAACAACATCCGCTACGTGCTCAATAAGGACGTCCTTCTCAATTATATCCTGAAGCCTCTCGTGGATCCCACGGAACGGACGGACTGGAGTCAGCTGTACAAGCCCTGGTGGACGGACCAGTACTATACCAAGGCCAATGTGCTGATGTACTACGAACCCGCCCCGGAGGCACAGGAGCCGATGCCGGAGGATCTTTTCCTTCCCGGTGCTGCGGCCAACCTGGATGTGAATATCTGTCCCTATATCGAGGCGCATCCGGAAACGGAATTCGTTTTTTTCTATCCGCCCTACAGCATTCTTTACTGGAACGATGTGACCAGGCAGAAGCAGCTGGAAGCGGAGATCGCGGAGCTGGAATATGTGACCGGGCGGCTCCTTTCCTATGACAATGTGAGAATGTTCTGCTTCCAGGATCAGCGTGACATCGTCTGCGACCTGAACAACTACGCGGACTATACCCACTACCATGCGGACGTCTGCCGCTACATCGTGGAATGCTTTGCGGACGGCGCCTGCGAGCTGACACAGGACAACTACAGGCAGGTATTCGCGGGCCTGTCCCAACTCGCGTCCGAATATGACTACGAAGCGATCTACGACGACTGGTATGAATAACGAAGCGCATGCCCGGGCATAACACGCTTCGGAATGGAGGAAAACATGGCTGAACTGCTGACGGCGTTTGCCGTTCTGATCGCTGCCCCCTTCTGTATCGGCCTGCTCCCGGCTCTGGCGATGCCGGGAGAGAAAGCGGCCTGGCAGGAAGCGCGGGACAGAGAAAAGGAAAACGGATCTCCCACGGGAAAAGAAAAACGCTCTCCCTGGAAAAAAGCTCCTGTGAGCGTCTGTCCTGCCGCTGTGTATGCGGCGGGCTTCGTGCTGATGCTCGCGGTTTTTCAGGTTCTGGCGGTACCTGTCATCCTGACGGAAACCTGGGGATTTCCCCGGATCGTGACCCTGTACTCCGCCTCCCTTGCGGTCCTTTCGGTTCTGGGACTGCTGCTGGGGCTGCCCGTGCTGCGCGGGATGCTCGCGGATCTGAAAGCGCTTTTACGGAAGATAAGAAAGCTCTCTCCGGAAACGGCGCTCTTCTGGGCGCTCGCGCTGGGGCTGATCCTGTTTCAGATGTACATGGCCTATACCCATGAGTTTTTTGACGGGGACGACGCTTACTATGTGGCACAGTCCGTCATCGCCGAACAGACGGACGTGCTTTACCGGATCCTTCCCTATACGGGGCTGAGCACCTCGCTGGATTACCGCCATGCGCTGGCGGCCTTTCCCATCTGGGAAGCGTATCTTGCCCGGGTGACGGGGATCCATCCGGCCATCGTCGCGCACAGCGTGCTGCCGCTGGTCCTGATCCCCCTCACTTATCTGGTATACTTCCGGATCGGCATGCGCCTTCTGAAGGGCAGCTTCCGGAAAACGGCGGTATTCCTGATCCTGGTGAGCCTGCTGCAGATCTTCGGCAATACTTCCATCTATACCAACGCCACGTTTTTCCTGATGCGGACCTGGCAGGGCAAATCCCTGCTCTGCAACCTGGTCCTTCTGACGGCTGTCTGGGCGTTTCTGCAGCTCTGGGAAAAGGACGGGAGCGGGGAACGGAAGGGAAAGACGCAGGCGGGCTGGTGGCTGCTGCTTGCCGCGGACAACGTGACGGCCGCCATGGCGACCACCATGGGCGTTTTCCTGCTTGGCCTTTTTACCGCCGTCTGCGGACTGGTCCTGGCGGTCAGGCAGAAACGGCCGGGATATCTCATCCCGCTTGCCGCGACCTGCATTCCCGGACTGGCGTATCTTGCTGTTTATGCGGCGGTGGTTATCCTGTGACTCGGCGGAAACGGAGGACTGCCGCTCAGAGGGATCTGAACGGCGGCGACAGAGGTGACTTATGAAAGAAATCCTGACAATCTTTATGGACTACTGCGGAAGCGGCATTTATCCCTTCCTGTTCCTTCTGTCCCTGATCTATCTGTTTGTGACGGAAAAGGACAGAAAAATAAGACTGGTGCTCCTGGAGGCCTCGGCGGTGATCCTGGTCCTGTTTTTCTTTCCCCTGTTCAAGGCGGGGATGGAACTGGTGGAGGAGGCGGGAACCTATTACCGGATCCTGTGGCTCCTTCCCATGACCGTAGTGACCGCGTATGCGGGAGTACGGGTCATCGGGCGGCATATGCGGATCGGACTGGTGCTGCTCGCCGCGGTCTGCATCCTGGGCGGAGAATATGTATATGGAAATATCAACGTATCCAAAGCGGAAAACCGCTATCACATGCCCGCGGAGGTTCCGGCGATCTGTGACCTGATCATGCCGAAGGAGGACGAGGAGCGTGTCTGGGCCGTGTTCCCCTCTGAGCTGCTGCAGTATATCAGGCAGTATACTTCGGAGATCCAGATGCCCTACGGCCGGGAAATGCTGGTGGCAAGCTGGAACCATACGGAGCATCCCCTTTACGCGCTGATGGAGGCGGAAACCATCCGGATCGACCTGGTGGCCGAGCTGCTGGACGACTACGGCATCCAGTACCTGATCCTGAATAAGGCGAAGCCTGTCAGAGGAGAGCCGTCGGAGTCCGGGCTGGAAAAGATCGGCGAGATCGGCGGATATGACGTGCTACGGAATACGGATGTGCCGGTCTATAAGAAGGGCTATGTGATCCCGGAGGAGGAAAGCGCGGCGGCCGCCGCATCCGCGGCACCGCAGGTCATGACAGCGGCTTTGGAAACGGAGAAAATGGTCCCGGAAGAAACAGAGACCGTGGGCAGCGCGGAGACTGAGGCCCGGGACAGCGCGGAGACTGAGACCCGGGACAGCACGGAAGCGGAAGCCGGGGCCGCGGGCAGTGAGGACGGTACGGAAGAGGAAGCCGGAAACGGCTATGTGATCGCGATCGACGCGGGACATCAGGCGAAGGGAAATTTTGAAAAAGAGCCGGTGGGCCCCGGAGCGTCGGAGACCAAGGCAAAGGTGGCCGCGGGGACGGAAGGAAAGACCAGCGGCTTAAAGGAATACGAACTGACCCTTGCGGTATCCCTGAAGCTTCAGGAAGAACTGGAGAAACGGGGCTATGAGGTGGTCATGATCAGGACCGGGAACGATGTGGACATCAGCAATGCGGAGCGGGCAGAGATCGCCAATCAGGCGGAGGCGGACGCCTTCCTGCGCATCCATGCCAACGGCTCGGAAAACACAGAGGCAAACGGCGCGATGACCATCTGCCAGACGGCGGAGAATCCCTATAACGGAGACCTTTATCCGGCAAGCAGGGCGCTGGCCGGATGCGTGCTGGACGAACTGACAGCCGCAGCGGGATGCAGAAAGGAATCTGTCTGGGAAACGGACACCATGAGCGGGATCAACTGGTGCCGGGTTCCCGTGACCATCGTGGAAATGGGCTACATGACGAATCCCAGGGAAGATCTTGCCATGGCTTCCGAGGAATACCAGGATAAGCTTGCCGCCGGGATCGCCAACGGGGTGGACCGGTTCTTTGCGGAGAACGAAAGCCTTCCCCGGGAAGAAGAGGACTGAAATTCTGCCGGGAACCGGCCGCGGCAGGAAGTCCGTCCTGCCGCCGGAAAGCTGACCGGGCGGACTACTCCCTGATCAGGAAGATCAGCTCCGCGAACCGTTCGGCGATCCTCTGCCGGCCCGCCTCGTTCAGATGCCAGCCGTCCGTCAGACATTCCGCGGCCTGATTTTCCGATACCGCGCCGTAATAGTTGTCGATGATGCTGACGCCGTTTGCCATGGCGACATCGATCTCATGGAGCACATAGTCTGAAAGCGTGCCGTTCCCCAGGTCTTCGGTATCCGCGTTGACCGGATCGCCGTTCCCGTCCGTGAACTGCCCGTAGGAAGGGGAGAGCACCACGATGCGGATATGGGGGAAGGTCTGCTGGATCAGCTGGATGGAGGCGTTCAGCGCGCCGTTCCAGGTGAGCAGGTTGATCTCATTGTTTTCATCCATCACCGGCCGTCCGTCCATATAATCGTTCAGATCATACATGATCACGATCATGTCCACTGCGGAGAAGTCCACGCTTTTCAGCGTGTCGAGCGCGGCCTGTGTGCCCTCCTGATCCTCCGCCAGCCCCGCCGCATAGTCCATCAGCGCATAATCTCCGCCGCAGAAGGAAGCCGTCACCAGATACAGGCTCAGGGCGTCCGCCGGATAGCTGTCGGAATAGGCCTCATATTTCATGGAAAGATAGGAATCCGGAAACGCGCAGTTATAGACGGAAGCGCCGCATTCCTTCGCGATCAGCTCCGCCAGGCCGCTGCTTCCGCGTTCATCGGCAAAGGGCGCGTTCCCCAGACAGACGATGGTTTCCACGCCGTCGTCCTCGCGGCCTTCCAGCAGGCTTTCGTCCATGGGCTGGATGTAATCCTGGGGCTCGGTGTCAAATTCCGAGGTATCCGCATTGGGATCGTATCCGGAGTCCTCGCCGATATTCCAGATGATCAGACGGATGGCGGCGATCAGGAACATGAGCACGATCACCGCGAGGATCCCCAGATGGATATAGTCGGAACGCTTCAGCTGCCGTCTCTTTCCCGAAGAGGAGCCCTGCGCCGGTTTTCTGCAGGAAGCGGCGTGCCGCGCGCCGCCGCGTCTTTTCTTTTTCCGTCTGCTGCTGTCCGGTTCCCCGGATCTTCTGGTGCTGTCTGCCATATTTTCCTCCATGCCGAAGCTTCTGAAATCTGTTTTTTCCTGTCCGGCCGATGCGCAGTTCCCGCCCTGCGGCTGCGGGCTACAGCGCGTTCCGCCGGGAAATCTCCTGAGCCAACAGTAATATAATAGTAACAGTTCAGCCAGGTCTGCGCATTTACTGCGCAGACCGTACGAAAACGTATCGGCAGAAAGCATCCGGCCCATCGCGAAGCGATTGGAATGGCCGGATGCCGTAACAGTTCTGCCGAAGGCTGAACTGATATAATAGTACCATTTCTGTCCGGGCCTGTCCATGAAATGTTTGAAAAACAGCCTGACCTGTGTTACTATTCAGCCAGGTCTGCGCATTTACTGCGCAGACCGTACGAAAACGTACAGGGTGGAGCTGCTGTTCCGGCCGGCGCCGGTCAATCGCCGGCCGGCGGCACGGATCCGGATCGCTTTGGAAAGAAGGAAAAGTATGGAAATGAAAAAAGGAAAAGAAAGGATCCGCCTGAAGGATATCCTGATCCTGCAGGCGGTGATCGTCATATATACGCTCTCCAGCGTGACAGCGAAGCTTGCGAGCGGGCAGGAGCCGTTCTCCGCCCCCTTTCTGCTTTTTTATCTGGCAGAGCTGATGATCCTCGGCGTTTATGCCCTGCTCTGGCAGCAGATGATACGGAAATTCGAGCTGTCCGTGGCCTACACCAACCGGGCGATGGCGCTTCTGTGGTCCATGCTCTGGGCGGTTCTCCTGTTTCATGACCGGATAACGGTGAAAAACGGGATCGGCGCGGCGCTGGTCATCGCCGGGACGGTGATCGTCAACGGCTGGAAGGCGCGGCTGCACGGAGACGGAAAGGAGGAGAGGGCTGATGCGTGAAACGGAGCTGATCAGCTACGGACTTCTGCTTGCGGGGGTGGCCTGCGCCTCCTTTTCCCAGGTGCTTCTGAAAAAGGGCGCGATGCGGACCTGGCCCTCCTTTCTCCGCCAGTATCTGAATCCGTGGGTGGCAGGGGGATATTTTCTGCTGCTCTGCTCCACGGCGCTGAACATTGCCGGCCTGAGAGGACTGTCCTTCATGAACGGCCCTGTGATGGAGTCGTTCGGGTATGTATTCGTGCTGCTTCTGAGCCGGCTGTTCTTCGGGGAGAGGATCACGAAACGGAAACTCGCAGGTGTGGGCTGTATTCTGGCCGGGATACTGATCTATTATCTGTAGCGGAGACGGGGGCGGACCCTGCCTGCGGAAACCAGCCCGCGGCGCTTTTTCCGCGGTATTTCGCGGAAAGCTCCCGCAGACATTTTTCATCGGCGCATTTTTCCTTCAGGGCGTGCCGGTCTTCCCTGGAGAGATTCACATATTTCAGATAGGAAATATTCAGCTCCGTCAGTTTTCCGCTGCAGGCGGGACAGTAGATCTTGTGCCCGTTCAGGATGTGGATACGGCGGCAGTATCTGCAGTAATGGATGTACATCATGGCGTTTTCCTCCTTTTTTTCGTTCCGGCCGCGCGGGCGGCTTCCTGTTTTTTCCTATTTTGTCACAGGATCCGCGGAGGAACAAGAAAAAACGTTCGACAAAAAAGGAGTTACTGTTCACCCGGGTTTGCGCATTTACTGCGCAGACCGTACGAAAACGTACAGGCAGGAAGCATCCGGCCCATCGCGAAGCGATTGGAATGGCCGGATGCCGTTACTGTTCTGCCGAAGGCTGAACAGTAACAAAAAAAGCCGGAAACAGGGAAATGGAAGGTTGAAGAACAAAAGCCTCCTGTGCTATACTTGGCGTACATCGTGCAGGAAAATGCCGGCGGATGCCGGCTCAGTGCAAATGGGAGAAGGAAGTATGAGTGACGGAAACCGGGAAACGGGAAATATGTCGAAGATCACCGATGATCTGCAGCGTGCCTTTGAGGAAGGCTGGGAGATCAGCGAGGATGATTTCGTGGAGACAAAGGATCTGACGGAGACCGCGGAACGGATCCGCGGAGCGGTCCTGACAGAGGAATACGAAGAGGATTACGAAAAAGATCCTGAGGACGGGTACGAAGAGGATCCTGAGGACGGATACGAAGAGGATCCTGAGGACGGATACGAAGAGGACCCGGAAGAGGATTACGAAGAGGATCCTGAAGACGGATACGAAGAAGATCCGGAGGAATACGAAGAAGATCCGGAAGACGGATCCGGAGAATGGCCGGACAGACGGGGCAGAAGCGCACGCGAGGATGTCCGGGCGGGAGCCGCCCGCAGAGAGGGAAAACGGCATGCGGCGGCCGCGGACCGGAGAAGCCGCCGGACTTCTGCCGCGCACGTAGGGAGCCGTCAGGCATCCTCCGCCCGGAGAACAGGAGAGCTTCGCGGCAGCGCGGGAGCGGGGAGAGGCAGAAGACGCGGAAGGAAGGAAAACGGATTCCTGACGTTTCTGGGAGGCCTTTCCGCCATGGACAGGGTGGTCGGCCTGACAGGTGCGGCAGTCTGTCTTTTTGCCGTATTTACGTTTTCCATTGTCCTTTCCTCCCGGGCGCAGGAGAGGCAGGTGGAGGCTTTCGCGCAGGTGGGAGAGGAGCTTTCTCAGATCTCCGTGGCGGATGAGAGCACCTTCCTGGCGGTGGCGGACGGGCTGCTTGCCAGACAGCAGGCTGCGGAGGCCGCGGAGCCGGAGTATGAGGAAAAGGACGACGTGTCCGAGGTTCAGGTCGGGCTGAACATGGTCTCCGTGGAAAAGGATCTGAAGATTAAGTTTGTGAATCGGAAGACCGGGAAGCTGATCCCCTACGTGGCCTTTGAGGCGAAGATCACGGGACCGGAGGAGACCTGGAACAAAACGGACGACGATGAGGACGGCATCATCTATCTGACGGGGATCCCCGGCGGAAGCTATACGGTGGAGGTGACCGGCCCGGAGGACCTGGAAGGCTACCTCCTTCCGGAGGGGCCTCAGAGCGTGACCGTCAGGAATGAGATCGTCTATGAAAAGATCGATGTGGCGGATGAGATCAAGAGCGAATCCGAGGTCAACGCGGCGGCGGAGGATACGGAGATCAAGACTCAGGTGGAGTCCGTCATCCAGGATACGGTGGAATGGGTGGAATCCACCCGTACCCCCATCGGAGAGGAAGGAAGTCTCTATATCGAGGTGAAGAAGGCGGATATTCCGGATCCTTCTCTGTCGGCAAGCCTGTCTTTCGCCCTTTTTGCGGGAGTGAAAGAGGACGGGATCCAGCCGCTGACGGAAGATACAGAGCCTGTAGAAACATCGGAAAACACGGAACCGCCGTCTGAGCCGTCTTCAGAGGAAGGCGGCTCAGAGGAAGGCGGCACACAGCCGACGGAAAGCCAGGATCCCCGGCCGGAGACCGTGAAGGTGACAGGCGTATCGGCGGATCCGTCCAGCCTGAGCGGAACTGTGGGCGGAAGCGGGAAGATCAGCGTGACGGTCAGCCCGGATAACGCTTCGGACAGGAGCGTGAGCTTTTCCTCCGACAACGGAAGCGTCGCGGGCGTGGACGGAAGCGGAAATGTGAGCTATAAGGGAGCGGGAAGCGCCGTCATCACGGTAAGGACCAATGACGGCGGCTACACCGATACCGTATCCGTAACCGTTTCGGAAGCGGAAAAGAAGGTGGAGAGCGTTTCCATCTCCGGGGATTCCGCGGTGACGGTGGGAGGAAGCATCCGTCTGAGCGCTTCCGTGAGCCCTTCGGACGCGTCCTACAGCGGGATTTCCTGGTCCTCTTCGGATGCCGGCGTGGCCTCGGTGGATAACGGAACGGTGACCGGCGTTTCCGCCGGCCGCGCGGTCATCACCGCAGAAGCGGGCGGCGTGAAGGCGACGAAGGAGATCGAGGTAAAGGCGGCGGAGGTGACGCTCACCGGACTGAAGATCAGCGGCTCCACCGGCGCGAAGAAGGGGGCGAGCCAGTGGCCTATCACGGCGCCGAAGCTCTCGGACATGTCCGTGACGTAGCC
>CALWGL010000085.1 GCA_944380025.1 uncultured Lachnospiraceae bacterium | reverse complement strand
CGGGCATTTCCCGCCAAAGCTCAGCTGCCGGGGCATTTCCCGCCGGGTTCAGCCGCCAGGCATTTCCGGCTGCAGACTCAGCCCCTGACCATATTTTCCAGCGCCTGCTTCGGCTTCACGCCGACGGAGGACGCCGTCACCTCTCCATTCCGGAAAACCAGCAGGGTGGGAATGCTCATCACCCGGTATCGTTCCGCCAGATCCGGATTTTCATCCACGTTCACCTTTCCCACGGCGATTTCCGGATGCTCCGCCGCGAACTGCTCGATGATCGGAGAGAACATCCGGCAGGGCCCGCACCAGTCCGCCCAGAAATCCACCACCGCCGTTCCCTGCGCTTTTAAGATCTTTTCTTCAAAATTATTTCCGTTAATCTTCATGACTGCCATCTTTCTCCTCCTTGCCGAAGCGCCGTGCCCCGGATCCGGGCTGGCGTTTCTTCGTGCGATATTTCTTTTGCTGATGGGGAAAGTATAACAGGCATGCGCCCGGCTTTCCGTGACTTTGTCACATAAAGACGGGATCCGGCAAATGACCGTTCCTGCAGGGCGGTCGGCCGGCTGTCCGGCTTATTGCGCAAAAGGCGCTGTCAGAAGCCCGGCTTTCTGCCGGAGCCTCAGGCAGCGCTCCTTTTTCTTTCTTCTTATGAATCTTTATGGCCGGTCCGCGGCCTCCGGTTCCGAAAACAGTTCCGGCAGAAGCTCTTCTTCCACGATCGTGGCCGCGGTCCGGACGATGCCGCTGCAGGGCCTTGACGCATAATACTCCGGCGTCCGCTCCTGCGGCTTCGCGCTTTCCTCCCGCTCCATGCCCTCCGGCAGGCCGAGAAGCTGTCTGCAGATGACAGAACCGTGCGCCGCCTTCAGCCTGTCGCTCATGCGGCGCACCAGCGCATAGGCCTCCGCTTTTCCCGTAAGATCGTCCGGATCGGTAAAGCCCTTCTTCAGGCCGGACAGCATGGCCATGGCCGAAACGGTCCCGCAGACCTCCCGCATCCTTCCCACGCCGGCGCTTAAAGGGCCGGACAGCTTCAGCGCCGTTTCCCGGTCAATCCCGAACAGATCCGCATAGGCGGCAAAAACGGACTGCGCGCAGGCATAGCCCGATTCAAACAGATCGACCGCGTCCTGTACTCTGCTCTTCATTGCCTTATTTATTCCTGCCGCAGCACTTCTTATACTTCTTGCCGCTTCCGCAGGGGCAGGGATCGTTGGGATAGATTTTCTTTTCCTTCACGATGGTGGTGGAGGATTTCTGTTCCTTGTAGAGGGCCTTGCGGGTCTCCTCGTCAAAAATGTCGTTCCACTCCTCCAGGTTGTACAGCCAGTCCGCGCCGGCAGCGACCATGTTCTTATACAGGCGTTCCTTATCGAAGCCAAGATTTACCTGGGTATCCTCCTCCATCTCTTCAATGGGGTTGGCTTCCACAAGGCTTTCGTCAATGCCGTCCAGAAAGCCCGTCATGGTCATGACATCAACGCCGTACCGGTCAGCCAGATCCTTCACGGTACCGCGGACCACCTCGTCCGGGTTCTTCAGAAGCTGCGCGTAGATCTCCTTTTCCTTTTCAAAATAGGAAGCCCACAGTCTCTGCAGGTCTCCCTTATTGGCCTTCTCTGAATAGGCCATTGCTCTCCACTGTTCCAGTAATGCCATAATATCACCTCATCCGCAGCCTGCATGCAGGCCGTTTTTTTGCAGGAAGCCATCCCCGCGCCGGACGCTCTGAGAAGCCTTCCTTTCTGATCCAGCTGTTAGTATATAACAAATCCCGCGCAAAGTCCATAAAAGTTTCACGGTCAAAGGTATAAACGCCGAAAAAAAGGGAACTCTATCAATATCATCAAAAACCCCCTCCTTTGATGATGACGCCGGGATGCTCTTGCAGACATCCCGGCGGAAAATCCCCCCTAAATCGGAATCCCGTCTGCAGCAGGAGTGCTGCCGGCGGGATTTCGGCTTTCCGGCCCGTCTGAATGCCGGCAGCCCTGCCGCGGGGCGCGGATCAGTCCCCGATCCGGACGTCCTCACAGCTTTCCAGGATCTGCTTTTTGGGGATCGCATCCCTGAGGGAGCCGTCCACACGCAGACGGCCGGACACGGTCAGCCCTTTCACGCTTCTGGCGTATACGCAGGGAATCTCATGTTCGTACACATCCCTGTCCGAGGGCTGCTCGTCGAACACGCCGGGCGTATGAGGGCTCTGCTTTATCCACAGGATATCCATGTTTTCCAGCCGGATATCCTCGATCGGCGCATAGTCCTCCCCGCCCAGGAAGATGCAGGATTCCGACCGGAGATGGATATGATCCATGACCACGCCGCTGATCTTTCCGGGGATGCGCTCACATCCGTGCCGTCTGGTGGAGGAAAGGAACACAGGCTCTCCCTTTCCCCACCAGCGGGGCGAGCCGGCGCCGGGAATATAACCGTCCGCGTAGCGCCTGGTATTTCCCGTCACATGGTGGATCGTGATATCGGAAATGGTCCCTCCGTCCCTGGACCAGATGCTCACTGCCCGGGAGCAGTCCCACACCACACAGTCGCTCAGAATGATATTTCGGATATTTCCCCAGGTCTCCGTTCCGATCTTCAGAGCGGAATCCCGGGAATGCATGGTGCAGCCCTGGATCACGATGTTTTCACAGTCGCCGTACTTTTCATGCATGGGGCCGGTGGCCTTTACCACAATGGCGTCGTCTCCGGCTTCAATGACGCAGCCGCGGATCACCACGTTTTTGCAGCAGTCGGGATCCACGCCGTCGTTGTTCGGCCCCCTGTCGTCGTTCAGGATGCGGATGCCGTCCACCAGCACGTTTCTGCAGCCCGCCATGTGCAGGGTCCAGAAGGCCGCGTCGTAGAAGGTGACATCCCGCACGGTCAGGTTCTCCACATCCTCCAGATAAGTGGTGCGGGGCCGGAAGCCCTTCACGCACAGCGGACATTCATGAAAACCGTTATCCGCGTCCGCGTCAAAGAACACCTCCCGTCCTCTGCCGTCGATCCTGCCGTGCCCGGAGATGACGATGTTCTTTTCATGGCGGGCAAACAGGAAGCAGCCGCCGTCCATGCCGTCCATCCCTTCGCCCTCAAATTCCCTGGCGAAGTCGATCATGTCCTCTTTTTCCAGAGTGGAGATGAGCTCCGCCCCGTTTTCCAGATGAAGCTCCACATTGGAACGCAGACGGATGCCGCCGGACAGATATTTCCCAGCGGGGATGACCACCCTTCCGCCCGTTCTGCCGCAGGCGTCAACCGCCGCCTGAATGGCCTGCGTGCATTTCTTTACACCGTCTCCTCTCGCTCCGTAATCCAGTATGTTGTGATCCATTCTCTCTTCTTCCTTTCTGTCATGCCGGCTCTTCTTTCATCGCAGGATCTTCCGCGCAGAAAACGCGCAGGCCGCATCCCCCTACAGCCGCACCGACTGTCCCGCGCCGATCTCCAGCATTTTTTTCTCTCCGTCCTCTTCCACGCTGATCCAGACGGGAACAGCCGAAGGATTATACACCAGGTCCCCGTCCACGGTAAATTTCAGATTCCGGGCCGCCTTCATATAGTCCACGATCTCTATATTCGTAGCATACCAGATATCATCCCTTCCGCCGATAAAGCGGCAGAACTCTTCGATCAGCTCCCAGCTGCCGTCCGCCTCAAACTCATAGCTGTGACCCCAGACATACATCAGATACAGGTACTGGGTTTTGTGCAGATCCGCGAATTCCCGGGCCCGTTCCATCAGCGCGTGCTTATGATGGCAGGTGGCCTTCCAGACAAGGAAATCCTCCGGAATGCCGAAGCCTCCCGTTTCCTCCACGGTCCTGGCATATTCAATGCCGAGACCGGGAAGGAGACGCACGATCTCCCGGCTGTAGGAGCCATTGGGATAGGACAGACCGCGCACCGGATACCCTGCCGCGCGCTCCAGCTCCCTTCTGTCCTCCAGCACCTGCAGCGCCACCTGCTCCAGCGGGCAGCGGCTGATGGTGGGATGAAGGGTCGTATGACAGGAGATCTCATGCCCCCGGTACAGTTCCTTCCATTCGGAAGCCGGGATCCGGTCCGGCCAGTCCTTCAGTCCGGAATTCAGATGAAAGGTTCCCGGATCCCGTTCTCATTCATGATCCGCACCAGACGGCGGTCCTCCAGCCGTCCGTCGTCATAGCTCAGTGTGAGCGCCTTGTGTTTTCCCCCGGGAAAACAGATGTAATGAATTTTGTGATTCTCCATGAGATCTCCCTTCTTCCTGCCCGTTCTGTATGCCAGGCAGCGTAAAATAGAACCTTGCGCCGTGTCCGTGATTTTCCGCGCCGATGACGCCTCCGTGCGCCGCGACGATCGTTTTGCAGATGGACAGACCGATCCCCATCCCTTTGTGTCCGTCCGCGACGCTGTTTTCCGTATGTCCTGTCCCGTCAAAAATATGCTTCAGCTTATCCTCCGGGATCCCGACGCCCTGATCCGTCACAAAAAAGGTCACTCCCGCTTCGCCGGTCCGGACGCTGCATTCCACAGGTTCGCGGCTTTCCGCGTGATAAACGGCGTTTTCCAGCAGATTGATGAGCACCTGCTCGATCAGCATGGCGTCCATGGGGATCATGATGAACTCCTCCGGCAGGATCACACGGATATTGGCGTCCGGCAGACGCTTTTTCAGCCGGAACACCGCCTCGCTCATCACTTCCTCCACCGGCTCCATGGATTTGTTCAGACTGGCGCGGCCTTCGCTGATCCTGGTCACGGTCAGAAGGTTCTCCACCATGTTCAGCAGCCAGTCCGCGTCCTCTCCGATGTGCCGCACCATCTCCCGTTTTTCCTCTCCCGTGAGCCTGTCTTCATTTTCCAGATAGGAGCTGCTGGCCCCGATGATCCCGGTCAGAGGCGTCCTCAGATCATGAGAGACCGCCCGCAGAAGATTGGCCCGCATTTTTTCCTTTTCCGCCTCTGCCAGAAGCTTCTCCCGCTCGGCCAGCTCCTTCGCCTGCTTCTTCATATGCGAGGCAGCCATGCTGGTCAGGACGGAGACCACCATCATGCAGCAGAAAGTGACCGGATATCCGTCCAGCATGAAATTCAGCTTCCAGTATGGATAGGTGAACAGATAATTGACGGCGATCACGCTCAGGAAGGCCGCGGCGATCCCCGGCACATAGCCCTGGGTCAGCCGGGAAACGAGAAGGATGGCCAGGGTATAGAACATGATCACGTTCATGGTCTGCGCGGTAAGCCGGTCGTAAAGGAAGGCGGCGATGGTCGCAACAAAAAGGATGCCAAGGGTAATCCCGACATCCTTCCATGTGATCCTGCAGCCTGACAGATATTTTCCGATCCGGGAGCCGGCCTGCCGGGACCGGCTTCTCTCTTTCTTCCCGGTTCTTTTCAGGGAGAGCCGCATCCGCTGCCTCCCTTCACTGTCTCTGCAGAAGGATCTTCTCGATTTCCGCCACATAGACCGTATGATAATCCCGGTCCGGATAATTCTTTCCGATCAGCTCACGATCCGCAAAGCACGCCTCTTCCATGGGCTGGGCATACAGCTTGCGGCAGATGAGCACCATGCGGCTCTCCTGAAAGACAGGAGCGCTGTTGACCATCTCCACATGCAGGCCGCAGGCAGCGATCTTGTCCTCGTCCCTGCCGGAAACCGTCCCCATGTAATTCAGCATCTTTCTCTTTTTTTCATCGAAAAAGCTCAGGGAAAGCTTGTCGCTCTTATCGATCAGCTCCTTCGTATAACGCTGCGGGCGCACGAAGATGAACGCGACCTTCTTCCCCCAGAGGATGCCCACGCCGCCCCAGCTTGCCGTCATCGCGTTCACCCGCTCTCCGTCGGACGCCGCCACAAGCATCCAGTCTTCGCCGATCAGAGAAAACGGATTCTCATGAAGCTCCTCCGGTTTGATCTTCTCCCACATATCCCTTTCCTCCCTTCTGTTTGAAACATCCCGTCTCCTCCTATCTTTCCGGCATGATCACCGCCGCGATAAAATAGGCGATCAGTCCCATGAAGCCCGCGCCGAACAGAATGCTCGCGCCGGCCCATACCAGACGGACAATGGTGGGATCCCAGTTGAAATATTCCCCGATCCCCGCGCATACGCCGCAGATCATCCGGTTGGAGGCCGATCTGGTCAGCCGTCTTCCCGAGCTGTTCCCCTCGCTCCAGTTCTGACCGCTGTTCCAGTTCTGACTGCCGTTCCAGTTCTGACCATTATTCCAGTCCTGGCCGTTATTCCGGTATGCGCCGCTCTGCTGCCAGTCCTGCTGCGCACCGTTCTGATTGCTGTCCTGATATTCCATAAAATACCTCTTTCCGGGCCGGAGCCCTCTTCTGTTTTATTATCCCTTATCCTCACGGATTTGTAAAGTAGATTTCCACACTTCCCATGGATACGTCCAGGTCAAACTTACCGGCCGCTTTGCCGTCCGAAGCCCAGTGCGCGCTCATCCCTGCGCATTCCCGCTCTCCGACCCGGATGCTTCCCATGGAAGCGGAAACGTCGTACTCATAGTCTTCTTCGTTTCCGGCAAGCTCCATGACCAGGCTCCCCATGCCGCAGGAAGCCGTCAGGTCTTCCGAAACGGCGCCTTCCATATACATGGCGCCCATGCCGATATCCGCCGTCATATCCGAAATCTCCGCGTCATACAGCCTGACTTCCCCCATGCCCAGATAGACTTCGGCCTCCTGCGCGCGCAGCTTTCTCACTTCCAGGCTCCCCATACCCGCATTACAGTACAGATGATCCGTCTGCAGCGCATCCACGGCCAGCTCCCCGGTTCCCAAGGTCAGGCTGGCCGCCTCCGCCGAAAAGTTCTCCGGCAGATACAGGATGACCTCCCCTTCTGTTTCCGTGCTTTTCCTTCCGCCGCCGAAAAGCCATTTCACCTGCTTTTTCCCGCTTTCCGCCCGCACATGGAGCGTTCCATCCTCCACATAAGCCTGCGCCTTACGGATTCCGGTTCCCCGGATCCGGGCCGTTTCCTCTTTCGATTCCATGATCTTCAGGGAAACGCCGCCGACCTCCACCGTCAGTCTCCCGGTCCCGTCTTCCGGAAGCCCCTCCAGCGTTTCCTCAAAATCGCTGGTCCATATCTGGTGGCTGTTGTCAAACACGATCCCGGAGCCATCTTCCGCAGCCGATACCTGCAGCAGTCCTCCTGCGGCAAGCGCGTCCAGACCTTCCTGACCGCCGCTCATCATGCCGGCTGCCGCCAGGACTCCTCCGCCCACGATCAGGGCCGCAGATCCGATCAGGATCCCTTTCATCCACTTATTCATGATATCCTCCTTCTCCGCCGCAGGCGGTACTCCATTCCCTTCGATGGAACGGCAGGCTGCAGAGGCTGACAAAGCCTCTGCACATGGGAGGCACGGTCTTTGCCGCAAGCCAGCCCATCAAAACCGTCAGCAGAAGGCCGCTCCCGGCACAGATCATTCCGCCGCCCAGAACGCAGACCGCCGAAGACGGAAACGCAGCCAGATTGGCAGCGGCAAAAAAGATCAGCGCGATGCCAACCGCAAGAACGATGATCCCTGTAAACACCATGGCGGCAAAAAAGACCGCCGCGCAGATCAGGAAAGAAAACGCAAGGATGACCGCGCCAAGCCCAAGCGGGATCAGGATCGGAAGCAGGAAGATACAGGCAAGGACCGTAAGCAGGACCCTGCCGGCTCCCCTTCTCCTGCCGGGCTGTTCCCTTACGGGCGCAGGGCCGGGGGCAGACTGCCGCCCGGCGTCATTTCGCCCGGAGGTGGGAGATGACTGATGCCCGGCGTCGCTTCTCCAGGGGCCTGGGGATGACTGCCGCCCGGCGTCGCTTCGCCCGGAGCCGGAGGCTTCCTCCTGAAGGCCTGCCCGGATGCTGTCCGCCACATTTTCCGGGGACACCAGGGCCGCCAGCGCGGCGTTTTCGTTCTCCGCCCCCGCGTCGTCCAGATAATCATTATAATATCGAAGCGCATCCCTTCTTTCCTCCTGCGGGATATCCGAAAGAAGCGCTTCGAGCCGCTCCATGAATTCCGTTCTGTTCATTCCATACCTCCCATCCGGGCGCCTGGCCGTTCCCGGTCCGGCCGGCATCCGCATTCACAGCTTTACTATATCCCGGAAACGCCCTGTCTGCAAGGAAGAAGGCCGGAAGAATCGGGGAAAAAATGCTGAGAAAAAACGAAAGATTTTCTTAAGCTGTTTTCTACGTCTGGCACAAATAACGGGGCATGGTATTTCTGCCATGCCCCGCGTTCATCCTGAGTTTATGAAATCATGCAATCCCCTTCATTGCTTCTGCTCCCAAATCTTTTTATTTTCATTGCATGCCTTCAGAACAGCGATTTCATCCTTGTCATATGGTGTAAAATCACTATGAAAAATATCATGCATCCAAAGCTTTTGATCCACAGAAGCATAGGGTTTTATAAAATCCCATACCACATTCATCTGCGGCTTTCCATTCACAAATCCGAAAAAATAGCTCCCTATCTTTTCTTTTTTCCAAAGCGGCAAATGCGTTTCCATAAAGCTTCCAAGGGGCCTGTGCATCCACTCTGTGTTGATCAGAGGCCTGTTAAACTGCCGCAGATATTGGATCAGCTGCTTTGTATGATAATAATCCCCATAAAAATGAAAGGTGATAATATCCGACAGTTCAATACTTTCGCGATCCACCTCTCCGAAAATATGCGGATCATTCAGCCATGCGTAATAGGTTTCCCCCTGCACCTGCGCTCCCCACATATCCGAGGTCAATGGCTGACTTACATCTGCCTCTCTCAGCCATGCGAAAATCTGCCGCATCATCGGAAGCGACATGGCGTCTCTGCCGGAATTTCCGATTTCATTCCAGATATTCCAGATCAGGATTCTGGGATCCTTCCCATAATGCTCCGCAAGATCTGACACATACTGTTTTATCACCGGTTCCATTTCCGGTTCATCCACGATACTGTAACCGATATTTTCTCCTGCCTGGATTTTTTCGTCAAAAGCATTCTGGTCTGTTCCTCCGAAATATCCTTTTACCGGCTCCGGCTGAGGCCCCAAAACAGGCTCTCTATATTGGCTTTTCGGCACGGTGCAATCGCTGAACAGAACAGGCATCATCGTCATCCCGTAAGAATCCAGCAATTCCAGGAACTGATCCAGATTTTTGAAAAAAATATCCCTCTGTTTCAGCCAGAGGTAAAACGGAAGTCCCGCACGTATACTGTTTAATTTCAGGCTTGCCGCGAGCGCAATTTCTTTTGCCGTCTGACGAAAGGCATTCTCATGGTCGTATTCCTGCAGCACGTAAAGCATTCCCCCCAAAGAAGTGCTTGGAACAAGATTAAATCCCGATATCCATTCATGGCTCATGTACCAGTCCCATATTTCCTTCTCCGTCCATCTTCGTCTCATTTTTATCCCCTTTCTTTCTTACCGGAACCCTGATTTCAATCCGGGTTTCCTCTCCACTTTTGCTATAAATGGTGATCCCGTATTTTTCTCCGTAAAAGATACGGATCCGGTCATTTACATTTTTCAGGCCATATCCGCTGGACTCCTGGCTGACTGCCCTCCCGAGGTTCAAAGACCTTCTGCACCTTTCCGTTGACTGGTATGTCGCATTCTTTCCCGATCTTCTTTCATCCTAATCAGAAATTTTTTTGCAGCAATTCAAAATTCTTTGGATTCCTTTGCTTTTTTTACGTACTTCTGTTATTTTTTCTTTCTTTTTGCTAAAATGGAAAAATAAAATATGGGATCATGCCGAAAGGAGAACATCATGAAGCTTAATGCCATTCATCACGTCGCAATCATCGCGTCTGACTACGAACGTTCCCGGCATTTTTATGTGGATCTGCTGGGATTTGAGATCATCCGGGAGAATTACCGGGAAAAAAGAGGGGATCACAAGCTGGATCTGAAGCTGGGAGACTGTGAGCTTGAGCTTTTCGGCATTCCGGGAAGCCCCGAACGGCCCAGCTATCCGGAGGCCTGTGGGCTGCGCCACCTGGCCTTCCGGGTCGAAGATATGGATGAGGCCGTTTCCTGGCTGAACGGCCTCGGCATTGAGACAGAGCCGGTCCGCGTGGATGAATACACACAGAAGCGGATGACTTTTTTCAAGGATCCGGACGGACTGCCTCTGGAACTGCACGAGTAGGCCGGCAGGCCTGGCAGGCAGATGTCCGGCCAGCCTATCCCTGCAGCTGCAGGATAAATTCCGCGCACCTGTCCATGGCCTCGGAGGCTGTCTTAAACGGCGACATCTGGAACACATGCCACATGCCCTCAAACACCTCCAGGCTCGCAGTCACGCCTGCCTGGGTCAGGTTCTTATGGAGGCGGACCGAATCGCTTAACAGCACCTCGTTGTCCCCAACCTGGATACAGACGGGCGGAAATCCCGAAAAATCCGCAAAAAGAGGGGATACATGCGGATTCTGACGATCCGCGTCCTTCGCATAGTTTTCCGTCATCTCCCGCAGGTAATCCTCATTCAGGACAGGATCCAGCTCCGCCCGGCTCTCATGACTGTTTCCGGACGCCGTCAGATCCGTCCAGGGAGACAGGAGCACCAGGCCGCCCGGAAGCAGGCGTCCCTCCTCCTTCAGGGAAAGCGTCAGCGTAAGGGCAAGATTGCCGCCGGCGGAATCCCCGGCGACGATCACGTCCGCCGCGCCGAAGCCCTGCAGCATCAGATGATCCCACGCTTTCCCGGCATCCTGAAGCGCCGCCGGATAGGGATGCTCCGGCGCGAGCCTGTAGTCAAAACAGAACACGTCCATGGAGGCGGCGGACGCAAGCTTCGTCGTCAGCGTCCTGGCATAAATGCAGCTTCCCGTAGAATAGCCGCCGCCATGGCAGTAAAGGATCACCTTTTTCTTCGTATGCGGGCGGCGCACACGCACCCACTCGCAGTGCATTCCGCCCACCTCCGCCGGCGTGATATCCATTTCTCTGCTGTTTCCCAGAAGCGCTCCGAAGTAATCCTGGGAATGTCTGTGCTTCTGAATATCCTCGTGCTCCACCACGCTGTGCACTCTTCGGATCAGCTTCATCAGATTCTGATTCTGTTCCTGCGCGCGGGCCTGCTTCGCATCCGCGCCCGATCTGCGGAAAATCGCCATTTCCTACCTCCCTGCCAAAATCCATACACCGTCAGACGCTTTTTCAATGTCTCCAATCCTATCACAGAACGGCTCCGGCGTAAAGAGCGGCTTTTCGGACGCTGTTTACAGACTTTTCAGACGTCGTTTACAGGCGGCTGCTGTTCAGGCGGCACGCTGACCGGCACGTAAGAAAAACGTTCCGTCCTGAATCCGGGTCTGCGGAAGCCCGGATCCGGCCCTGCGGCAGCGGATACTTGCGCCGCTTCCGGCAAACCCTTATAATGAAAAAAAGCAGTTCTCACAGACCGGAAAGGAAACCCCATGGCTTTTCAGACCATTTTTCACAAAAACACCGGAAAGAGCGGCTCTGTCCCGGGCGGACAGCGTGACTGGTACCGGCTGGATCTGTCCGCTACCGTCTATCCCACCCTGCAGCGGAGAAATTTTTCTTCCGTCTACCGTCTTTCCGTCCTTTTAAAAGAACCCATACGCCCGGATATCCTGCAGGAAGCGGCCAACATTGCCCTGAAACGGTTCCCCACCTACCGGGTGGCGATCCATAAAGGACTCTTCTGGCGCTATCTGGAGCCGAACAGCCGTCCCGGACCTTTCGTGCAGCCGGATATCGCCAATCCCTGCATGCCCATGTATTTTAAGGCAGGGAACCGCTATCTGCTCCGCATCTACTATTATGACCGCAGGATCTCGCTGGAATGCCACCACTGTCTGGGGGACGGCACCGGCGGCATGTGCGTGCTTCAGACCATTACGGCGGTCTATCTGCGGCTGCTCGGCAATCAGATCTCCAACGGGTATTTTGTGCTGGACGTGAATGAGAAGCCGGATCCGGAAGAACTGGAGGATGCCTACATGCGTTACGCCAACGCCCGGGTATGCCCTCCCCGGCCGGCAGAAAAGACCTACCGGGTGCGCGGTACCCCGGAACCTTTTCATACCCTCAACATCATCGACGGCATCATGTCCGTTTCCCAG
>CALWGL010000084.1 GCA_944380025.1 uncultured Lachnospiraceae bacterium | reverse complement strand
GCATGTTCCCATCCGCTTCCCTGGAGCTTTTCAAAGGCGCAGTTGGGGTTATGCTTCCGGATTTCCTGCATGACAAGCCAGGCGTAATCCTTTTGCGGGGAACTGGCGCACATTCCATATTGATTCAGAACCCCTAAGAGCAGGGAATTGCCCACGAACAAAATTTTCTGGGGTGTCTGAGAAATATCCCAGCGGATTCTTTCCTCCTTCCGCTCCGGCTTCAGATTTTCCGTTTTCCGAATCTGACTGTGAGTCTCTTCGGACAGGGAAAACTGAACCAGCTCCAGCTCCATCCCTGACGAAACGGCGGTTACAGCGATCTGAAAGCAGGCCGCATTCTGATAGACGGCAAGGCTGATCGGATCAAAACTGCAGCGGACTGAAAATCTCCCGTTGTCATCCGCAGCAATTTCTTCTGTCTGCACCGTGTTTTCATTTCCCTGTCCATCAAAGGAAAGGACAGAATATGCAGCAATACCGTTCCTCATCCTGCCGGACATGCATAACGTCACTTTTTCCGCAAGCGACCTCCATTTGGGTGTGCGGATCCCGCCGTATTCCCCGGCTGTTACGCTCAGACCGCTCCCCTCCATGCGGATCTGAGCATTGCCTGATATTTCAAAGTTCTTTAAGCTGATATCTGAAATTTCCATCTGCCGTTATCCCTCCTCTGGAAAGCACGCATCATCACTGCATCCGGACGTTCCCGCAAAACCCGGTTCCGTCACCCAGACCGCCATCCGGGAATCCTGTCTCCAGGTCTTTCCGGCGGAGGCGTAATCGATCATCGGTATTTCCTTCCCTCCAAACGGCACCTCCATGCGGCACTGGCAGGGAATGTCTTCCGGCGCGCCCTTCTCCAGCCTCCTGTCCCTGGCCAGCGTAAGCGGGCCGTACAGGACCGCCGTCTGCCGGGCGCTGTCTTCATCCTCCGGATTCTCCATCCCGTGAACATATCGGAGCCCCCAGCTCAGGGAAAGGCGGACGGCATCTCCCGTCCTCCACAGCCGCTTTATGGCAGCAAAGCTTCCCGGCCGCACCTTATCCGGTATTTCCTCCGGTTCCTCTTCGTTGATCTGCATGCTTCCCTCCTCCACAAAGGACGGAATCCGCAGACGCAGCTCCCATTCGGTTTCCTTCTCCGCTTTCACGGACAGAAGGATCTCTCCCGGCTTTGGATAGGGGCTTTCCATCTTCAGCTCCACGGGAACGCCATGAACCTCTGTCCGGATCGTCCCGGGCAGGCAGAGGTCGATCTCCACGCCTTCCCTGGTGTCTCTCGCCGCCATCAGCGTCGCCAGCGCGCAGCCTGCCGCTCCGATGGCGATGCAGCAGCCGCAGTACGCGGTATTTTCCTCCATGCTCTTAAAGCCGCCCACCGCGCGCCCCCGTATCCCGGCCATCAGAGGGCTGTAGCTGTCGAACATCTGGCCCCGGCCGCCGTTGTTTCCGGCCTGCTCATCGTTGTTTCCGGTCGGACCGCCGGCGGCCGGTCTGCCGGCGGCCAGGGCCGCTTCCTGTCCAACAGGCCGTCCGGTCGCCCGGTCATAGACCTCCCGGTAATACGGCTCGTCGAACACGGCCTCCGGCCCGCAGGCAGCGTTTTCCGTATTCACCGCCCCGTAAAGGGCGTTGAAGGCAGAGCGTTCCGCTTCTTCCAGATACTTCATCTCCCCGGTCAGGCGGTACACCCGCTCCATCAGCTTCATCCAGGTCACCGTGACGCAGGTTTCCAGCATCAGGCCGTCGTATTTCGTCCCGCTCTGCATCAGCGCGGAATGGTTGAACAGCTCATGCTGACAGCCGGAGCCTCCCACAACGGTGGCCTCCGTCTCCAGCAGGCGGTCCGCAAAGCGCACTGCCGCCTGTCTCCATTTTTCGCTTTTTCTGACCTCCGCGTAGAAAAGCAGGCCCTCAAAGCAGGACATCAGCTCATAGGCCTTCGTCACCGGATACTCATACGGGCTGAGCTGATCCTCATACGCGGCCTCAAATATGTGGAAGCCCTCCGCTCCGCCGTTTTCCACGATGTAGTCGGCAAAATCCAGATACCGTTTCTCCGGTTTCAAAAGATACAGCCGTACCACCGGCTCCAGGATGGAGCTGGAGTTGATCCCGAGCCAGTTGTCCGAGGCCCGCGTGATGGAAAGCTTCCCCTGCTCCTTTCCGATATGGCGGATGATATAATCCAGATGCCGCCCCGCCGCCTCCAGAACCTGCTGCCGGAACGCTTCATCCCGGCAGATCTCATAAAAATGGATCAGGCCGAGAAGCACATATTTCCGGCACCAGAGGTCCCAGCCGTGAAATTCCTCCTTCCGGCTGTAGGTGGAGATCCGGCCGTCCTCCTCCTGGCAGGACAGCAGATCCCTCACCGTTTCCGTTAAAATCTCATACAGCTCTTCGTCCCGGGTATACTGCCAGGTCATGCAGGCTCCCCGCATGAGCTTCCCCCAGTATTCTCCCCTCCAGCCGTGATCCGCATCATCCGGCGTCCCCGCGAACTGTCCGGACACCAGTTTCCACAGGCCGCGGTCCTTCAACTGCTTCTTTTCCACCAGCCGAAGCATATCGTCCACAATTCCCTGATACTCTGCTCTCATTTTTTCCTCCATGCCGAAGCGTTTTACGCTGAGGCACGCGCGCCGAACCTCCAGTTCGGCGTCTGCACTGGAATAGAAATCCCAGTATGGGATTTCTATTCCAAGGATTTGCGACGCTTCGGCGCAAATCCTGATTGAAAAATGCGCTATCGAGCGCATTTTTCAATCTTCCCTCCATGCCGAAGCGCCGCGCTTCACAGTGCGTTCATCCAGACCCGCATATCCGTTTCTCCCCGGTTCGCGAATCCATAGTAGGGGATCAGCGTGATTTCCGTTTCCTCCATCCGCCGCTCCCATTTTTCATAGAGTCCCGATCCCGTCCTTCGGACCCATCCCTTCGTTTTCAGAATGGGAAGGCCGAAATATTCGCTGTCCTCTTCCTCCGGCGCCGCCCCGGTATCCAGCCAGAGCTTGTGTAGGCTCTCTTCCTGATCCAGTCCTTCCGCGCAGTAAACCACAGGCCCTCTCATGACAGCGGCCTTTCCGGCGTCCTCCCAGACATTTTCATTTGCCATCCGGTATTCCGGGGTCATATCAAATTCCACCGTAAACGCTTCCGCCTTCACACAGGCGTAGCCGTTCTCCATCGTCCATTCCCTGTCGATGGAAAAATGTCTGCACCAGCCGGGGATTCGAATCAAGATACACTCCGTTCCCGTGGCGGATACCTCCACCCTGCCGGAAACCGGATAGTCCGTCTTCACCCTTACCGTCATGCCGTCGCAGGATAATTCGCTGTCCGCAAACTGATGAATGCAGACCGTCCGCCCCTCCACGCTGTACAGAAGCCTTTCCAGAGAAGCGAGGGTCCTGTTCAGGTTCGGCGGGCAGCAGGAGCAGGTAAAGACCTCCTGTCTCTGCGTGATGGGTAGCCTGACCTTTCCCAGCAGCTTCACCATCCCTTCGTCATACTCCAGCCTTTTTGCCAGCGTGATCTCCAGCGGATTTTCATAAAAAAAGGCCTTTCCGTTCAGAGAGATCCCGGAAAGCATTCCGTTATAAAGCTCCCGCTCGATGACATCCGCATACACCGAAGAATGCTCCAGCCGAAGCATCCGCTCACAGAACAGGATCATGGCGATGGAAGCGCAGGTTTCCGCATAGGCCGTTTCATTGGGCAGATCATAATTTTCCGTAAAGCATTCGCCCGTATAGGTGGAGCCGACGCCTCCCGTCAGATACATTTTATGCCACGTAATGTCAAGAAACAGGCCCCTGCAGGCCTCATGAAGCGCTTCATCCTCCGTTTCCCATGCGGCGTCTGCCATCGCCGTATAGAGATAGAGCGCACGGACGCAATGCCCCTGCGCGGTCTTCTGACTGCGCACGGGAAGGTGGTTCTGCCTCTGTCTGTCAAAGGGCGGCACGGTCCCTCTGGTGTTCAGAAAATACAGGCCAAGCTCCAGATATCTGCGTTCTCCCGTCACCCGGTACAGACGGATGAGCGCGAGCTCGATCTCCTCATGGCCGGGCACGGAAAAGGCGGCCGATTTCTGTACATAGAAAATCTCATAAATATAGTCCGCATATCTGCACATGGCGTTTAAAAATCTTGTTTCCCCGCAGCACTCCCGGTATGCGGCGGCCGCTTCCATGAGATGTCCCGCGCAGTACAGCTCATGGGCGTCCTGGTCCGTGAAGCGCCTCCCGGGCTCCACTGTCATAAAATGAGTATTAAAATAGCCGCACGGCTCCTGGTTCTCCTCGATCCGGTCGATCAGCCATTCCAGCCGTTCTCTGATCCAGGGGATCTCCTCCTTGCCCAGAAGATATGCTGCCGCCTCCATCCATTTCGCCACATCGGAGTCCCAGTACACATCCGGTTTATGCCTCATCCCTTCCTTCCAGTCACAGCGGAAGGCTCCTATCCTTCCCGTATCCGCGAACCGGTCCCAGACAGCGCGCATGGTGATCTCCCGGTTTTTGTCGCTCTGCTGTTTCCAGAAGCCTTCGCGCAGTCTGACTTTCCTGATCCATTCCTCCATCTGCCTCTCCTTTTTCACCTGTTTCTTCTGTTTCATCGCCCCAACCCCCGGAGGGCCGGCCAAAAGGCCGGCCCTCCGAAAGCTTCCGCATGCTCCGATGCCGCACGGGCGGCATGAAACATCTTTCTTTTTTTACTGGCTGTTCCACCTGTCATAGGATGCCTGATAGACCTCAAGCACTTCGTTGATGCCCATCTGCTCCAGCGTCTCGCAGTAGGTATCCCACTCCGTCTCAATGTCCGCCACGCCGGTGATGAACTTGCCTTCCATTTCCTTATAGTAGGTCTTGATATCCGTCAGCCGGTTATCCAGCGTGTACTGCTCATCCTCCGTAAAGGTCAGAAGGTCCACAGGGAAATACAGGTCGGACTGATAAGGGATCACGTTATTCACAAAGCCCTGCTGTCTCGCCTTGCTGTTTCCTTCCGTTTCCGTCGTCAGGCCGGCAAGAGCGTCCTGACGTCCTGCGCCCTCCCAGATCAGTTCTCCATACTGATAGGAAGTGAATGCGCCGTCATACTCTTCCGGGCAGTGGAACACGTAGACGCCGGAGCCTTCCTCGCCGTAATCCCAGTCCACGCCTTCCATGCCATAGCAGAAGGATTCTCCATACAGGCCGCTTCCCTCCACTACCTCTTCCGTGGCGTACATGATATCGAACATCCGGCAGAGCTCTTCCACATATTCGCTCTCGGCGTTCATATAGAAGCCGCCGTTGGGGAAATAAACGGATTTTCCGAGGATTTCCTGAGTGGAATCATATTCCGAGGTCAGAGGAGCCATGCAGTCCAGATGGAAGGTTCTGTCCGCGAAATCGGAAGCCTCCAGGGAATTTCCCTCTCCTCCGCCGATGAACGCCACCTTTCCGGATTTTGCCCGGTCAAACCGGACCGTCCCGTCCATGGTCAGATATTCCTGATCGATCAGTCCCTCTTCATACAGCTGGTTCATGTAGGTCAGATAAAGCTTCATCTGCTCGGAGGTACGGTTGAAGATCACCTTACCCGTGCCGTCATCGTCGAAGTTCATGTTGGTCAGAGGGCCGAAGGCAGCGAACAGCATGGGCCCCCAGTAGGATTCGTCGTTTGACAGATCCGGGATGAAGCTCGCTTCCCCGTTCTTTTCCTTCAGCACGGCCAGCGCGTCGTGGAATTCCTCTACCGTCGTCGGCATGCTCAGGCCCGCCGCATCCAGCACGTCCGTTCTCACATAGGGCCTTGCCGAAGCCGTGGTCGCCGAAACTTCAATGCCGGGCAGGCTGTACATTTCCCCGTTGATCTCGATGGAAGCCTTTTTCGCGATGGGGTAGTCCTCAAAGGTCTGGACAAGGTTGGGCATCAGATCCAGATAATCCAAATAGTTGACGAACCTTCCGCCCACAACGCCATAATCGTTTACCATGCTGGAATCCAGATTATAATGGATGAAATCCGGCCAGTCGCCGCCCGCCAGATAGGTGGCCAGAGCGTCCGCGTCGATGACCTCCCATTCGATGTTGATCCCGGTCACTTCGGAAACCTTGTTCCACACCAGACGGTCGCTTCTGGTCGCGGTGTCCTTTCCAACCACCAGGCCCGTCACGGTAATGGGCTCCTCCACGATTGGATAAGTGCCGGCTTCCGCCGCAGCTGTTTCCGCTGCGGCCTCCTGCGAAGCGGCCGTCTCCTCCCCGGAAGAGGCCTCCGAAGCGGCTTCCTGCGTTTCCGCCGCGGCCGGAGCAGACGAAGCGGTCTCTCCTCCGGTCTGTCCGCATGCGCCAAGGGACAGAACCATGGCCGCCGTCAGGATCAATGATACCAGTTTTTTCTTCATAACAACACCCTTTCCGCCGCTTTTTCGCGGCATTTTTTTGAATTAAATCCGGCTTTCTCAGGGCGAAGTCACCCCTTGACCGAGCCGATCATAACTCCCTTGTCAAAATATTTCTGCAGGAACGGATAGACGATCAAAAGCGGCAGCGAAGATACCACGATGACCGCGTAGCGCATCAGCGCTTCCAGATTGGCGAGCGTCTGCCCGTAGCCCGCCGCCTCCTCCATGTCCGCCTGCGTCTGCGCCAGGATCAGGATCCGCCGCAGAAATACCTGCAGCGGCTGTTTGGCGTCGTCCCGGATGTAGATCATGGCGTCAAAATAGGAATTCCAGTGCACGACGGCAAAATACAGGACCATCACGCCCAGAAGCGCCTTCGACAGCGGCAGGATGATCTTCACAAACGTCCCGATCACGGAACAGCCATCGATGGACGCCGCCTCCTCCAGTTCCACCGGCATGGAAGAAAAGAAGGAACGGCAGATGATACAGTTATAGGTATTGAAGGCTCCGAGAATGATGAGCACCAGCCTGCTGTTGTACAGGCCAAGGCTGTTCACCCACAGGAAGGTGGGGATCATTCCGCCTGAAAAATACATGGTGATCATGAACAGCGTCATGAAAAAGCGGTTTCCCGGAACCGTTTTTTTCGACAGCACATATCCCGCCGGCACGGTGACGAGCAGATTCAGCAGGGTTCCGATCACCGTGTAAAAAATGGTATTGGCATAGCCGATCAGGATGTCCTGATTCTGAAAGATCTGCGCGTATCCGTCAAAGGTGATCCCCTTAGGCAGCAGCAGGACCTTTCCCGTCGCCACCATCTGCGGATCGCTGATGGAGCTGGACAGCACCAGGATCAGCGGATAGACGACGATAGCAAGCAGGAACAGGGCAATGATATGTACCACGACGTCAAACGGCGTCAGCTTTTTCTTTTTCGTTTTCCCGGTCATTTTCTTTCCTCCCCTTCCGCCTTAAAAGAGACTCGTTTCGCTGTATTTTCTGGAAATCGCGTTGGCGATCAGCAGCATGACCACATTGACCACGTTGTTGAAAAGTCCCACCGCCGTGGAAAAGCTGTAACTCGTATTGACGATACCCCGTTTATACACGTAGGTGGAGATCACCTCCGCCACCTCCATGTTCAGATCGTTCTGAAGCAGATATACCTTTTCATAGCCCACGGAGGCGATATTGCCGATCTGCAGGATCAGCATGATGATGATCGTGGGAAGGATGCCCGGAATGTTAATATGAAGGATCCTCTGGAGCCGGGACGCGCCGTCGATGGACGCCGCCTCGTGCAGACACGGATCGATCCCGGAAAGCGCCGCGATGTAGATGATGGCTCCCCATCCCATATCCTGCCACACGCCGGACCACACATACAGGTGCCTGAAATATTTCGGATCTCCAAGGAAGTACACGCTGTCCATTCCCAGCGCGTTCAGGATCGTATTGACCACTCCCATGGAAGGAGAAAACAATATGGTAATCATACCCACGATAACCACGGTGGAAATAAAGTGCGGCGCGTACAGCACGGTCTGCGTCACCCGCTTAAATCCTCCGCTCAGCTCGTTGACAACCAGCGCCACAAGGATCGGCACCGGGAACCCCACAAACAGCGTGTACAGGGACAGGGCGAAGGTATTGCGGATCAGATTCCAGAAATAATATCCGTTGAAGAAATCCGTAAAATTCCGGAAGCCCACCCACCGGCTTCCCAGAATCCCCAGGGAAACCTTATAATCCTTAAACGCGATCTGCAGGCCGTACATCGGCGCGTAGCAGAAGATCAGCACATAGATCACGGCAGGCAGGATCAGCAGATAATACTGCCTGTTTTTCCAGATCCGGTTCTTCAAACTGACGTTTGAGGAAACCGTTCGTTTTTTCTTTTTCATCATCCACCATCTCCTTTTGCAATTTTCGTTTTTTTGTGATTTTGTATAATTCCGTTCTCGTTAATGCAATTATATTGTGCGTATTTCTTCTGTTCAAGAATACTTTTTTGCCATTTCATGCACTTTGTATCGAAAGCAAAATTTTGAAGCGGGTTTTTATGCGATTTGTCACACATCCTATAAAAAAGAAAAGGCCTCCGGCCGCATCGTTCTGCAGTCGGAAGCCGCCGCCTGCCGCTTCTGAAGCAGGCTGTCAATTTTATCCCTCCCGGAACCGGGTCGGGGAAACGCCAGTTGACGCTTTAAAAATTCTGGAAAAATAGTTGTCGTTGCCAAAGCCCGACAGGATGGAAATCTCCCGGATGGAGTAAGAGGTTGTCAGCAGCAGCTCCTTCGCGTAATCCAGGCGCTTCGCGTTCACGTATTCCGTAAAGCCGATCCCCACCTGGCTTTTGAACATCCTGCTCAGGGTGTAGCTGGAAATCTGAAAGGCGTCCGCCACCTGGGTCTGGCTGAGATCCGTATCCCTGTAATGGGCCTCCAGATAGGCAAGGATCTCGTCCCTCTTCTTTTTCTGCTGCTCTTTCCTGGACTGCAGAGCCTTCTGATCCTCCAGCTCCAGAGTCAGCTTCGTCTCCCGTTCCTTCTTTTTTTCACAGCAGTACAGATAGCTGGAGCGGATCTCATCGGGAGATCCCACCATCTTTCCCGGATAAAAGAAATAATCCGAAACAAACCTCTCCCGGAACCTTCCCTCCATCCATGCCTCCAGCTCCCCGGCATTTGCTTCTTTCAGGAAGGCGATGATGACGTTCTGCTCTTCCTCCTGCAGGTCGGTTACGAACAGCCTCGCGGAAAACTGCTTTTCCGCCTCTTTCGCAAGCTGTGACGCCTCGCTGCTCAAAAGCACATGTCCCTCCAGAAGATAGACGCAGTAACCGGTCGCGGGCGCTCCCGCCACCAGACGTTCCAGCTTTCCGGCCGACACCGGGACGCCGTAAAGCAGATGGCTGACAAGAAGGTCCAGGACGAGCATTTCCTGCTCCTGGATCTTCACGCTCCTGTCATGCAGGGCGTTCTGGATCGTCTCGAACTCTCCTCCCTCATACTCCTCATAATTCTCCATCCCCGCAAGCAGCCGGTGCACCGGACGGTATTCCATATACAGAGCCGCCACGCACAGCGCCAGGAGAAACAGCGCCAGAAACACGGACAGCAGCCGCATATTCTGATAAAACTCCGTGATATTGTTCTGCAGCGAATCCTCCGTCACATATACAACAAAGGAAAGGGGCAGCAGGCTGTTGCCGCTTTGATACAGCACCTTCTGCCTGATCCCGTGCGTCGTTCTCTCGGTTTCTTCCAGTCTGAGTTCCTCTGCCCCGGCCGCATCCCCGAAGGCGAGGTAAACCTGCTCCGTCAGGCTGTTCCGCACGTAGAAATACACGCCCTCCTCATCATACCCCGCATTCCACAGATCTTCATAGTTCTGCGAGTCGATCACGTAGAAAATCAGGGCCTTGTCCTCGCCGCTTCCCAGAGTGGTACAGTAGCCCGCCAGCATTTTTCCCTCATAGCTGTCTGCGGTGTTCGTCGTCGCGAACACCATCTTCATCTGCCGATAGTTCCCTTCGGAGAAAAAATGCATCGCCTGCTGTGCATCTCCTCCGCCCTGAAGCAGCGTGTTTTCCACATACTTTTCCAGGGAACGCTTCCCGCTTCTTGTGATCACGCTGTCTATTCCATAATAATAGATCCCCCAGTCGCTGACATCGAAGTTGGCATTCTCCTTCAGCTCCTCCACCGCCTCATAATACCAGTAGGCGTTCTCCTGAAAGCTTTCCTCTCCCCGGAAAAAAACACTGTCCGTCTTCCTGCTGCCCACACTCAGCCGGGACGCGTGATCCTTCAGATCCATCAGCTCCCTGTTGAAGCCGTTCATAAAGGAATCCGTCATCTTTTCATAATAGGCCTCATTTCCCTTTCGCATCTCTTCAAAGGAGCGATTCCAGAAAAACCAGATGATCAGAATGACAGGGAGCGCAAGCATCAGAAAAATGATGAGGATCAGCTGGTACAGATACCGATATCTTTTTCTTTTCATCGCTTCGCCCGCATTTCATAAACCAGTTCCCGGCATACCAGAAGGAAGGTTCCGACCGCATAATCATTCGTGCATTCCTTTTTCACCGGGCCGGGCGCCGCCGCGACCGTCTGCACCCAGGCGATCCTTCCATCCTCCTGCACCGCTTCCCTCACCAGGGCGTCAAATCCCCTCATGGCGCAGTCCCTGTATTCCTCCGGCAGGATCCCCAGCCGGATCCCCATCAGCATGCCGAGCACGTTGAGCACCGTTCCGGAGGTTTCCGGCATGTCAAACTCCTGCGGGGAAAGGAGGCTCGTATGCCAGAAGCCGTCTTCCTGCTGGCAGCTTCGCAGGGCCTGCGCCATCCTGCGAAAGGTCTGTTCATATTCCCTGTAATAAGCGTGCTCCTCCGGAAGGATCTCGAGCGTTCTGGCAAGGCCGGCGAATACCCAGCCGTTTCCCCGGGACCAGAATACCTTTTTCCCGTCCGCCGTCCGCGCCCGGTCCGGAAGATAGTTCTCATCCCGGAACCACAGACCCTCCTGTTCGTCATACAGGCCCCGTTCCTTTTTCGTATTCAAAAACAGCCGGTATGCCTTATCGAACAGCTTTTCCTCCTTCAGGCAGAGCCCCGCACGATTGTAAAAATGAAGGGCCATGTAGATGGCGTCTATCCACCACCAGTAATCATTTTCCGGATCCTGCGCCGTCCATTCCATGGTTTTCCTGATATGCTCCATGCTGCCCTTTACGCCGTATTTTTCCATCAGGTCCAGGTAGGTCTCCCCGCAGCTCAAATCATCCGCGTTGGTCGCCTGATCCTGCGGATTTCTGTAAAAATTCCAGCCGTTCTCCTCCGCCCACCGGACGGCATATTCCAGATATTCCGGCTTTTTCAGGATCTCATACGCCGCCATGTTCCCCAGAAAATAAGCGGCCCGCTCCCAGGCGCAGTCCCCCGCCTCCGGGTTCTGTCCGATCCAGTAATCGTTCACCTTTTCCATCAGAGCGCAGAGCTCTTTTTCCGTTTTTGCCATATGTAATACCCTCCCTTTTCCGGTTCGATCCCGGTTCTGTTTTTCCTGTTTCTACTATACCCCGGAATCCCGCTCCCCTTCAACCGCACAATTTTGTTTCTCCGGCAGCGCCTGCTGTCTCCGTGCAAAATATTGAAGAAGCCTCTTTCTGCCCGGCACACGCCGAAGGCCGGCACGCCCGTTATGAGCATGCCGGCCTTTTATTTCTATGTCTTTTCCTGTCTCAGCGGCGCTTCCCTTCTCACTTCTTCTGTCTGTCCTTCGGCTTCGCCTCCTGATCCAGGCGCATGGTGAGGGAGATCCGCTTCTTCGCCACATCCACATCCAGAACCTTCACGTCCACCACGTCTCCCACGCTGACCGCCTCCAGCGGATGCTTAATGAAACGGTCTGTGATCTGAGAAATATGAACCAGGCCGTCCTGATGCACGCCGATATCCACGAAGGCGCCGAAATCGATGACGTTCCTCACGGTTCCCTTCAGGATCATGCCGGGCTTTAAATCCTTCATATCCAGCACGTCGCTTCTTAAAATCGGAGCGGGCATGTCCTCTCTGGGGTCTCTGGCGGGCTTCTCCAGCTCCTTCAGGATATCCGTCAGGGTGATCTCACCGATGCCAAGCTCCTGCGCCAGCTTCGCCTTATCGCCAACTCTGC
>CALWGL010000083.1 GCA_944380025.1 uncultured Lachnospiraceae bacterium | reverse complement strand
ATTGGATCTGGTCACGAACCGGGTCATGGCCTGCGCGTCCAGCGGGCCGTTCTGCAGCTTGGCCAAATCATAGAGCTGTTCGCAGATCAGCTTTTCGTTGGCATTGTCCGCTTCGTCCTTATGGGCGATCACATATTTCACCAGAGAATGGTTCGCGTTCAGCACCAGGGTCTCCCCTTCTCCGCCGCCAAACATACCCATATCCATGCCGTTTGCGGCATACATCTTCATCATGTCCTGCATCCTTCTGGTCTCCTCGGAGATGGTCAGGACAGAGGATACCTTATCGTTCTTCAGCTTCTCCACCTTCACGGTGAGCCTGTCGTTTCCGAGCGCTTCGCGCACCAGCTTCTGGATGGCCTCGGACTGGGCTTCCAGCTCCTTCTGATCCTCCTCAGACACCTCGTTCTTAAAGGAATCGGTGATGTCCGCGTCGATCCTGCGGAAGCGGATCCCCTCATTCTTCATCTCCAGCTGGTTGATGAAGGGCTGGTCGATCTGATCGGGAAGCACCACCGCGTCCATGCCTTCCTGCTTAAACATGTTCACGTACTGACTCTGCTGCTTTAAGTCGGTCACATAGTAGATGGTCTTTTCCTTCTTCTCGTCTTCCCCGGCATCCGCGTTCTCGTCCGCTTTGGCGGTATCCGCATCGTTTACCACCTCAGCTTCCACCTTTTCGCCGTTTTCATCCACAGCCGCTTCGCCCTTCTCATCCGGGTCGGACTTGCCCACCTCCAGGCAGTCGGGCAGGGTCTTATACTTGCCGTCCAGATCCTTGAACAGGATATAGTCCGTCATCTTCTGGCAGAACTTGTCGTCCTTCAGGCAGCCGTATTTCACAAACGGGCTGATATCGTCCCAGTACTTCTCGTATTCCTCACGGGAGGTCTTGCACAGGCCGGCCAGCTTGTCCGCCACCTTCTTTGTGATATAGTCGGAGATCTTCTTCACGAAGCCGTCGTTCTGCAGCGCGCTTCTGGAAACGTTCAGCGGCAGATCCGGACAGTCGATCACTCCCTTTAAGAGCATCAGGAATTCCGGAATGACCTCCTTGATGTTATCCGCGATAAATACCTGATTGTTGTACAGCTTGATCACGCCTTCGATGGACTCGTACTCCATGTTGATCTTGGGGAAGTACAGAATGCCCTTTAAGTTGAAGGGATAATCCATGTTCAGATGGATCCAGAACAGCGGCTCCTTATAATCATGGAATACCTTCCGGTAAAATTCAATATAATCGTCCTTCTGGCATTCGCTGGGATTCTTCGTCCACAGCGGATGGATGTCGTTCATGAGGACGGGACGCTTCTTAATTTTCAGGCGGACAGGCTCGGGCTTTTCCTCTTCCTTTTCTCCTTCCTCTCCATCCTTATTTTCTTCCTTCTTTTCCTTCTTCTCCGGCTGAATGGTCTCCAGCACCACATCCGTATCCAGCTTCTCATCCTCGTTGATGGTCTGGGTCTCCGGCGTGTTCTCTCTGGACAGCCAGATCTCTACCGGCATGAAGGAGCAGTATTTCTGAATGACCTCTTCCGCCTTATACTCGTTGCAGAACTGCAGGCAGTCCTCATTCAAAAACAGCGTAACCTGCGTTCCCACCTGATCCCAGGTGCCGTCCGTCATGGCAAATTCCGTGCCGCCGTCGCATTCCCAGTGAACCGGAACCGCGCCCTCCTTATAGGAAAGGGTATCGATGTGCACCTCGTCCGCCACCATGAATGCGGAATAAAAGCCCAGGCCGAAATGACCGATGATCTGATTGTCGTCGGACTTGTCCTTATATTTCTCAATGAAATCAGCCGCGCCGGAAAAAGCGATCTGGTTGATGTACTCCTCCACCTCGTCCGCCGTCATGCCGAGTCCGTTATCGATAAACTTTAACGTCTTCTCCTCCGGATTGACGATCACCCGGATCTGCGGCTTATAATCCTCCGGAAGATGGCTCTCTCCCATCACGTCCAGCTTCTTTCTCTTGGTGATGGCGTCGCAGCCGTTGGAGATCAGCTCTCTGTAGAAAATGTCGTGGTCTGAATACAGCCACTTCTTAATGATCGGAAAAATGTTTTCGCTGTTAATGGACAGACTTCCGTGTCTCTCTGCCATAGTAATCACGTTCCTTTCTTTTTTCAGGAAGCAGCCGTCTGTATCCTTTTGGAAAACAGCGGCTTCCAAGTATTCTAACGCTCTGGTACTTAGTTTACTTCCGCGAAAAAGAAATGTCAATAGAAAATTAGCACTCATTTAAAATGAGTGCTAATAAAAATATTTTCATTTGAGGACAGCACATCCATCCTCTGAACGCCCCGTCGTCCTCCGCACGGATGTCAGCCTGGCTCCTGCGGTCTGCGAAACGCTGACAGGCTCCCGTCCGGGTATATCCGTCAGCAGCCGCTTCCCTTTATCAGGTACAGCGCGCCGAATGCGGGCAGATCGACCGTCAGCTTTCCATCCTTCACCAAAAAAATCCCTCCCCGTTCTTTCCCGGCGCTTCTCTTTCCGCCGTAAATATCCCAGTCGCTGGAAAGGCAGAGCGCCCAGGCGTTTTCCTCCTGCCCGCCCGCGTCCTTTTTTGCCTCTTTTTCCGCGTTCTTTTTCCACTTATCCTCTTTTTTCTCCGGGACAAGCCGCAATTCAAAGCCTTTCTGCTCCTTTTCGGAAAAATTGAATAAAGCCAGCAGCTCCTGCTTTCCGTCCGTGCGCAGAAAAGCATAGATACATTTCTCCTCTTCGTGGCAGTCCGCCCACACAAAGCCCTCTCTGTCATAGTCCTTTGCCCACAGGGCAGGCGTTTCCAGGTAGATCCGGTTCAGCTCCTTCATGAACGCGTGAAAGCCGTCATGCAGCGGGAACGAAAGAAGCTCCCAGTCCAGCTCCCTCTTTTCGTCCCACTCCCGGAAATGCGCCAGCTCATTTCCCATGAAATTCAGCTTTTTCCCCGGATGGGCATACATGTACATATACAGCGCCCTTGCCTGCGGGAATTTTTTCTCATAATCCCCGTTCATCTTCTGGATGATGGTCGCCTTTCCGTGCACCACCTCGTCATGCGAGAAGGGCAGCAGATAGTTTTCTTCATAATAGTACATCATCGAAAAGGTCAGCTTATGATAATCCCGGCTCCTGTATTCCGGATCGGTGCGAAAATAATCCAGCGTATCGTTCATCCACCCCATGTCCCACTTGTAGTCAAAGCCAAGCCCCCCTTCGGAAACCGGCTTCGTCACGCCGGGGAAGCTGGTGGAATCCTCCGCTGCCAGAAGGATGCCGGGATTTCGCTCCTTCAGCCCTCCGTTCATGTACTGCAGGAAGGAAACCGCGTTTCCGTTCACCCCGCGCGCCGGCTGCCCCTGCCAGTAGATCATGTTGCTGATGGCGTCCATGCGCAGTCCGTCAAAATGATATTCCTTCAGCCAGTACTGGGCGCATGACTGCAGGAAGCTCCTCACCTCTCCGCGGGAGTGCATGAAATTCCTGCTTCCCCATTCGCTGTTCCCCACATCGCTGTTGGGATATTCATACAGCGCGGTCCCGTCGTATTCCGCCAGGGCATAATCGTCCACAGCGAAGTGCACCGGCACAAAATCCAGGATCAGCCCGATCCCATTCTGATGGAACAGATCCACCATCCGCTTCAGGTCGTCCGCCGTCCCGTAGCGGGAGGTAGGGCTGAAAAAGCCGGTCTGCTGATATCCCCAGGATTCGTCGCAGGGGTGCTCTCCCAGCGGCATCAGCTCCACATAGTTATAGCCATACTCCTTCAGATAGGGGATCAGCTCCTGCGCCAGCTCGTCATAGCGGTACCAGAGATCCCTCCTGTCCTGTTCCCCCGCAGTCCGCTGTCCTCTCCCGGGATCCTGCCGCTCCCTGGAAGCCTTCTGCTTCCACGATCCGGCATGCAGCTCATAGATATTCAAAGACCCCTTTTTGCAGTCGTTCCTTTTTTTCATCCAGCCGGAATCATGAAACCGGTAGCTCTCCATATCCCGGATAAAACTGGCGTTCTGCGGCCTCAGCTCCATGCCGAAGCCGTAAGGATCGCAGTGATCCCGAAAGCTTCCGTCCCTTCTCCAGATCCGGTATTTGTACATATCTCCCGCCCTGGCTCCGGGGATCCTGCATTCCCAGAAATTCCCGTCATAGACCTTTTCCATCGGCGTTTCCTGCCAGCCGTTGAAGGAACCGATCACCGAAACCCGCTGCGCCGCCGGGGCAAAGGTGCAGAATACCGCTCCTTCCTTCTGCACCCTGCATCCCAGATACTCATACGCGTCAAAAATCTTTCCTGTGTAAAATCCGTACCTGTCCATCACAGTCCCAGCCGTCCTCCCCTGTTCCGGAAAACGGCATCCTCCTTTCCCTCCGCCGAACCAGACCGTCTTTGTTTATTTGACTGCCGTCGTTTATTTTGCTACAATCATTTTAACCGTTCCGGCTGACGGCTTCCACCGTCAGTTTCCGGAAAAGGTCGCTTATTCAACGGATCTGAAAAAATGTCGGAAAGAACAGAAGAAGGAAGCGGGATGCGCCCGTTTCCCCGGGAGGAAGTGCCATGGACCTTCGCGTGCAGAGAACCAGAAAAAATATCCGGGACGCCTTCATCGAACTGCGTTCCCGGAAACCCATTGAAAAGATCACAGTAAAAGAGCTGGCAGAAGCCGCCTTTATCAACAAGGCAACCTTCTACCAGCACTATGAGGATCTGTATGATCTGTCAGAATCCATGGAAAACGAGCTGATCGACAACATCATCAGCTCCATCCCCCATCCGGATACCCTCCTCGACGATCCGGAGCAGGCCACGCTGGAGATCTTCAGCGCTTTTTCCGGCCAGACGCGGCTTCTGGATATTCTTTTTTCCGGCAGCCGCAGAAGCGTTCTGATCGGCAAGCTGGAAAGCCGCATCCGGGATCTGATGCTGCGCAAATACCCGGACTATGAGGGAGATCTGGAAAAGGAGGTCCTGATCACCTTTCTCATCCAGGGTTCCTTCCACGCCTACCTGAAGCATTCCGGCCCCGACCGCGGAAACGGCCCCGCGGCGGTAAGGCTCATTGCCGCCCTGGTCAAGCGTCTTCAGCCGTTCCCCGATGAGCTTCCGGATGAAAATACTGTTCATAGATCATAAAGAAGCCGTCCGTATCCACCGACTCCTCCTCTATCATGGTCACGGATCTCCACAGAGGCTCGTTCAGCTTCCGGGGCAGGGAATCCACAAAGGCGTCATATTCCTGGCCGAACGCCTCGTCCCTTCTCTGCTCCGCGATCTTTTCCTTGTTGCGGTCCGTTTCTTCCCGGTTGAAGGTGCTGACGCACTTGATGATCTCATACCCTTCCGAAGTCTCCACCACGCCGCTGATCTCATCCGTTCCCAGATTGAAGGCCGCTTCTTCAAAAGCAGCCTCCATTTCTCCTTTTCCAAAGGAAAGGGTACTCTCCCCCGCATCGCTGTATTTCTCGATCAGGGACTCGAACGCCTCTCCGGAGGCCGCCTCCCGGCGAACGCGCTGCGCCTCTTCATAGCAGCGCTCCTTTTCCTCTTCCGAAAAAGGAGTCTCCGTTCCGTCCGCATTGTGCGTCACCGTACGGATCAGGATATGCTGAACGGTGATGGTCCGCGCCTCGTCGTCGCTGATCTCCGGATTGATATCTTCGATGATCTCCTGATACACCTTGTCCGCCAGAGCATAATCCCGGTACATCCCTTCCGCGAGCTCCCCGGTCACACCAAGGATCTGCTTTTCTTCCTCGGACAGCGATTCCAGATAAGCCTCCGCTGCCTCCTGAACCAGCGCTTCCTCCTGCGCCTCAAGCGCAACGCCTTTCCTGTCCGCAAGCAGCGTCATCGCCTTGATCTGAGAAAGCTTTCCCAGCACATTCTCCTTCAGGCGCTCCTCCAGAGCCTCCTCTTCTCCCGCGGCATTCCAGATATCGGACCCGTATACCTCTTCATACAGATTCTGCTCCGTGGCAAGATAGACCTTTGCCTCCGCGAGACTGCAGGAAGCGTCAGCCAGCCGGAAGACCTCGTTCCTCTGAAAGCCCGTGGTCAGGACCACATCCAGCGTACCTCTCCCGCAGCCCGCAAGGAACAGCGCAGACAGGGCCGCCAGACAAAGCGCGCGGAATCTGGCGGCTCTTCTCTTTTTTTCTTTTCTCTTACCCATAAATGCTTCCGCCGGATCAGAGGATCCTTCTCACCCAGCCTTCGGGACCTTCGATCCTTCCCATCTGGATCCCGGTCAGGGTATCATAAAGCTTTCTGATCACAGGTCCCATCTCATCCATTCCGCTGGCAAGGCAGATATCCTTTCCGTGATCCACGATCTTTCCAACCGGGCTGATCACGGCGGCAGTTCCGCACAGGCCGCATTCCGCGAAGTCCTTCACCTCTTCCAGCTTCACGGGACGCTCCTCCACCTCCATGCCGAGGATGTCTCTGGCAACCACGACCAGGGAACGGCGGGTGATGGAAGGCAGGATGCTTCCCGACTTGGGGATGACGATCTTTCCGTCCTTATCCACGAACAGGAAGTTGGCTCCGCCCGTCTCCTCCACATAGGTCCTGGTGGCAGGATCCAGGAACATGTTCTCATCAAACCCGTTGGCATGGGCGGTCACGCCGGCATGCAGACTCATGGCATAATTCAGGCCCGCCTTGATGTGACCGGTGCCGTGCGGGGCCGCGCGGTCAAAATCGCTCACGCACAGGGTCAGAGGCTTCGCTCCGCCCTTGAAGTAAGGGCCCACCGGCGTGACGAACACGCGGAACTGATACTCCTCAGCGGGCTTTACGCCGATCACCGGGGAGCTTGCGAACATATAGGGACGGATGTACAGGGTCGCGCCGCTTCCGTAGGGAGGGACCCAGGCCGCGTTCGCCGCGACCACCTGATCGATGGCGTCCAGGAACCTCTCCTTCGGGAAGGGGGGCATTTCCAGGCGCTTCGCGCTGTCGATCATGCGCTCCGCATTCATGTCGGGACGGAAGGTAACGATATGGCCTTCTTCTGTCGTATAGGCCTTCAGGCCCTCAAAAACCTCCTGACAGTACTGCAGGATCCCCGCGCATTCGTTCAGAACCACCTGCGCGTCGTCCGTCAGCGTCCCTTCATCCCAGGCGCCGTTCTTATAATTGGAAACATAACGCTTGTCCGTTACCATATAACCGAAGCCGAGATTGGCCCAGTCGATGTTTTTCTTTTCCATCACTACCTCCATTCCGAAGCGGGAAACGCACTTCATTCTGCTGCATCGTTAAACTCATTTACATCGTCTGTTATTATATCACCATTTTCTGACGCGTCAAAGTTTTTTTGCATAAAGATGCTTCCGCCCTATACGTTTTCGTACGGTCTGCGCAGGAAATGCGCAGACCCGGCCGGGCAGCAACCAGGTTCCTATTCGTCAGTTCACTCCACGGCTTTCGGGGCACAGTCCGCCGGATATCACAGCATCTTCCTCTTCCGCAGGATGCGGACCGCGGCGAGGCAGATGAGAAAGATCACTCCGCAGATGATCCCGAAGCCAAACGGCGTTTCGGCAAAGGGCATCCATTTTTCCTCCACATTCATCCCGTAAATGCCGGAAATGATGGTTGGAATCGCCATCACGATGGTGATGGAGGCCAGATACTTCATGGCGGTATTCAGCCGGTTGTCGCTGACAGAGCTTAACAGCTCCCGGGTTCCCTTGATGATATCCCGGTAGATCTGCGTCATCTCGATGGCCTGCTGGTTCTCCACCACCACATCCTCCAGAAGCTCCTGGTCCTCCGGATACTTTTTGATCCGGTTATAACGCACCAGACGTTCGAACACCACCTTGTTCGCCCTGAGGGAGGTATCAAAGTACACCAGGTTGGACTCCAGCTCGTGCAGCTCGATCAGATCCACATCCTCCGTATCATTGCCGATGTGTTCCTCGATCTCCTTCCGTCTGCGGTCCACGATGCGCAGATAGGACTGATACAGAAGACAGGTGCGCCAGAAGATCTGGTAGATGAATCGGACCTGCTTTTTCGTGCTGAATTCCCTCACCAGATTATCCGTAAAGGCCTTCAGCACCGGCGTCTCCTCCCCGCAGACCGTGATCAGCGTCTCTCCTGTCAGGATCAGCCCCAGCGGGATGGTGGTATAGGCCTCTCTCTTATGGCGGTATTCAATCGTGGGAATATCGAACAGGATCAGGGAATAATCGTTGCTCACATCCACACGGGAGCTCTCCTCATCGTCCAGCGCCGCTCTCACGTCCGCCGGGTCGATCCCGTAGGTATCGGCCACCAGCGTGCACTCCTCCGCCGTAGGAGAAGTCAGGGCTACCCAGATGCCCGGCTGAAACTCCTCCGCTTCATGTATAATGTTCCGGTCCGTGATATACCTTCTGATCATGATATCTGTCTCTTTCTGACATATTTCAGGAAATGATAGGTGGTGTCAAAATACGTTTTTTCATCGCTCTGCGCGGCGATCTCCCACGCCTCATCCGCGTCCAGATCCGGAAAATACGCGTCCGCCTCATAGACCCTGTCGATCTTCGTCACATGCGCCGTATCGCAGAAGGGAAGCAGCTGCCGGTATACGCTCTCCCCGCCGATCACGTAGATATCCTCATCCGCATATTTTTTCAGCTCCGAAAGGAGCTCCTCCACAGAGTGCACCACAACGGCGCCCTTCACCCGGTAATCCGGATTCGCGCTCAGGACGATATTGGTTCTTCCGGCAAGCGGCTGGCCTCCCGGAAAGGTATCCATGGTCTTTCTCCCCAGCACGACCACCCTGCCCAGCGTCTCCTGCCGGAACATTTTGTGATCCGCGGGGATCCGCACCAGAAGATCCCCCCGGCAGCCAATCGCCCAGTTTTCATCTACAGCAACGATCAGATTCATCTTCGCAGTCATCCTTTCCATTCCAGTTTTCAGGTATCTAGATCGCGATCGGAATATCCCGGATCTGCTCTCCGGTCACGTAGTCCTCCACCCTCACGTCATTTCTGGTGAACTGATAAAAATCCTTCACCTCCGGATTCAGCCAGAACTTCGGCGCCGGATAGGGCGTCCTTGCGATCAGCTCCCGGATGATCGGGATATGCCTGTCATAAATATGCGCGTCCGCAATCACATGCACCAGCTCGCCCACGTTCATATCGCACACCTGAGCGATCATATGCACCAGCACCGCATACTGCACCACGTTCCAGTTGTTCGCGGCCAGCACGTCCTGGGAGCGCTGGTTCAGGATCGCGTTCAGCGTAAGCCTGTCCTCTCCTTTTTTCTGCGTCACATTAAAGGTCATGCTGTAGGCGCAGGGATAGAGATTCATCTCATGCAGATCCTGATGCACATAGATATTCGTCAGGATCCGCCTGCTGAAGGGATTGTGCTTCAGATCGTAAAGCACCCGGTCCACCTGATCCATCATCCCTTCCTTATACTGATGCTTCACCCCGAGCTGATAGCCGTAGGCCTTTCCGATGGAACCGTCCGGATCCGCCCACTCGTCCCAGATATGGCTGTGCAGGTCATGGATGTTGTTGGACTTCTGCTGCCAGATCCAGAGGATCTCGTCCGTCGCGCTTTTTAACGCCGTACGTCTGAGCGTCAGGATCGGAAATCCCCTGGAAAGATCATAGCGGTTCACCACGCCGAATTTTTTGACCGTATAGGCCGGCGTCCCGTCCGGCCACTTCGGCCGGACCTTCTCGCCCTCCGTGCTCGTTCCGTTCTCCAGGATATCCCTGCACATATTGATAAAAGTAATGTCTGCCAGACTCATTGTTTTCCTCTCTTTACAATTTCCATTTGTCGCAGAGCGCGTTGATCTGATCGGCAAACCGGGCCAGATCCTTGTTCGCCATCCCCTTCGCGTCCCGGATCACCGTCATGAGACGCTCGCCGGCCGCAAGGAGCCTTGCGTATACGCTGTTCTTCACAGCCGGGGCCTTCACGGCTTTCTCTTTCCACACCGGCTCCGCCTCGTATTCGAAGGCATTGTTGATCAGATCGAACCGGGTGCCGCTGTAAGGCGCGTATGTCCGGTATCCATGCTCCTTTTCCAGCTCCTCTGCAAACGCCGTACAGACCGAATCCTCCCCGTGCACCACGAATACCCGGCGCGGCTTCTCCTCAAAGCCGGAAAGCCAGTCGATCAGCCCGTTCTTATCCGCATGGCCGCTCATTCCCTTAAAGGCCACGATGGAGGCCCTCACATCCACCGTCTCCCCGAACAGCTTCACCTCCTGCGCGCCCTCCAGGATTTTGCGCCCGAGCGTGCCCACAGACTGATAGCCCACAAACAGGACGGTACATTCCGGCCTCCAGAGATTGTGTTTCAGGTGATGGCGGATCCGGCCCGCCTCGCACATGCCGGATGCGGATACGATCACCTTCGGCGTCTCGTCAAAATTGATGGCCTTTGACTCATCGCTTGTGATGGAAAGCTTCAGCCCCGGAAACGAAAGGGGATTGATCCCCTGATTTACCAGCGCAAGAGCCTCATCGTCAAAACAGTCGTAAACATTTCGTTCAAAGATTTCCGTGGCCTCCACAGCCAGCGGACTGTCCACATACACCGGAAAGATCCCGTGCCCGGTCACCAAACCATCTTCCTTGATCTTTCTCAGGATGTACAGAACCTCCTGCGTCCTTCCCACGGCAAAGGAAGGAATCACCACATTTCCGCCCCGGTCAAGGGTCTCCTGGATCAGCCCGGCAAAATCCTTCACATAATCCGGACGCTCCGTCTCATGCAGCCGGTCCCCGTAGGTGGACTCCACGATCACATAATCCGCCCGCGCCGTCTTCTGCGGATCGCAGATCAGCGGCTGACTCCGGTTTCCCACATCTCCGGAAAAGCACAGCTTTCTTTCGATGCCGTTCTCCTTCAGCCACACCTCGATGCTGGAGGAACCGAGCAGATGCCCGATATCCGTAAACCGGATCTTCACCCCTTCGCAGACCTGGATTTCCTTTCGATAATCGCAGGGAACCAGCAGGGAAATGGCCCCTTCCGCATCCTCCATTGTATAGGGAGGCTCATACTCCTCCGCTCCCGCGTGCCGCTTCGCCTTCCTGCTCTTCCACTCCGCCTCCTGCTGCTGGATGTGCGCACAGTCGCGCAGCATGATATCACACAGCTGCGCCGTCGCCCGCGTCGCAAAAATCTGCCCCCGGAAGCCCCGCGCATACAGCTGCGGCAGCATTCCCGAATGATCCACATGGGCGTGGGTCAGAAATACATAATCGATCTGCGCCTCCGGCACCGGCAGCGGGACGCTCTCAAAGGGATTCACCCCCTGCTCCATGCCCTTATCCACAAGCATATGCACCCCTGCCGCTTCCAGATAATGGCAGCTTCCCGTCACCTCATGATCCGCTCCGATAAAAACAAGCTTCATAATTTCCCTCTTACCCTCCATAAAAAATGCCGCTGTTCATATCCAGTATACCATGGTATGACAACAGCGGCAAATTTATTTCTCCAACCTGCCGCCTGCTCTCCTCCCCCGGCTGGCAGGCGGCCGACGGCCTATTCGTTACAGTTCACTCCGTCCGCTCAGATCCAGTCATCTGCTCGTGCAAGCACGGCATCTGACTGGTTCCGGCGGACGAGCGAGCTGTAACGCCTATTCCTCTCCGTAGATCTCTCTTCTGATATACGCCCGGTTCTGTTCAAAATCCACCTGAAGCACAGCCATTTCCCGGATCGTCACGCTGGAATAGGTGCCGTCAAGAGGCAGGCTGTCCTGCACCAGCTCATAGGCGGCAAGTTTTCCCGCAGCCAGGGCGAGCTGCATGCATTCTCCCTGCGTCAGGTTCGTGGTCAGATTCGGAAACAGCCCGTCGATCAGTCCTGCCGGATTAGTCAGCACGGCGGCGGGAAGCTTTTTCATCACCGCGGAAAGCACATTTCTCTGCCTCTGTGTTCTTGCGAAATCCGTTCCGATATACCGGTTCCTGCAGTACGCCAGAGCCTGCGCCCCGTTCAGATGGAGATTCCCCGAGAGGGAAGTGTCCAGATAATCCGTTTCCATCGGCATTCCCCGAAGCTCGTTATATTCATTCAGATAGGCGTTCACCCACTGTACCTCTTCGCTTGTCAGCTCCAGCTCCACGCCTCCCACCGCGTCCACCAGCCCGG
>CALWGL010000082.1 GCA_944380025.1 uncultured Lachnospiraceae bacterium | reverse complement strand
GCCGGATCTGCTGGATACGGTGCTGGAGAGGGGAACGCTCATCATCGGAACGGAAGGAACCTATTCCCCCAACAGCTATCATGATGAAAGCGGAGCCCTGGTGGGCTTCGATGTGGAGGTGGCCGAAGGGATCGCGCAGCATCTCGGCGTGGAAGCGCAGTTCATGGAGGCGGAGTGGGACTCTCTGTTTGCCGCCATGGATTCCGGGCGCGTGGACATCGTGGTCAATGAAGTGGAATATTCCGAAGACCGGGCGGAAAAATACGATTTTTCCCAGCCCTATACCTATGTGCACGGAGCGCTGATGGTGGCTTCCGATAATGAAGACATCAGCGGCTTTGAGGATCTTGCGGGAAAGCGCGCGGCGCAGAACCTGACCAGCAGCTGGGGAAAAATGGCGGAGAGCTACGGCGCCGAGCTGGTGAGCGTGGATTCCGTGAGCCAGTGCGTGGAGCTTCTGCTTTCGGGCCGCGTGGACGCCACTCTGAACGCGGAAACCGCCTTTTCCAATTATCTGAGCGTCAATCCCGACGCGGCGGTAAAGATCGTGGCCGAAACCGACTCCACCACCTCCTCCCTTGTTCCGGTGCCGAAGGGGAACGAACGCTTCCTTGCGGCCGTCAACGAGGCGCTGGACGAGATGCGGGAGTCCGGAAGGCTTTCCGAGATCAGCGAAAAATACTTCGGGATCGACGTGACGCAGGAAAACTGACCCCTTTGCCCCGGGAGGGAAAAGACGCGCCGCAGGCGCTCCTTTCGGGGCGGAGGGCAGGAAAACAGAGGTTATGAAACGGGAGGGCATGAAAATTGACAGAAGCGTATGATTTTGACACAGCCGTTGACCGCAGGGGAACCGGCTCCCTGAAATGGGACGTGGCAGAAAACGAGCTTCCCATGTGGGTGGCGGATATGGATTTTCAGACCGCCCCCGCCGTGCGGGAAGCGCTGGAGAGGCGCGCACGCCACGGCGTATTCGGCTATGCCATCGTGCCGGACGCCTGGTATGAGGCCTATATGGGCTGGTGGAAGGACCGGCACGGCCTGAAGCTGGAAAAGGACTGGCTGATCTTCTGCACCGGCGTGGTGCCGGCCATATCCAGCATGGTCCGCAAGCTGACCACCCCGGCGGAAAAGGTGCTGATCCAGACGCCGGTCTACAACATTTTTTTCAATTCGATCCTGAACAACGGCCGCCAGGTGCTGGAAAGCCCGCTGGTTTATGAAAACGGCGCCTACCGGATCGACTTCGGGGATCTGGAACGGAAGCTGTCCGATCCTCAGACCACCCTGATGATCCTCTGCAATCCCCACAATCCGGTGGGAAAGATCTGGGACAGGGATACGCTGGAGCGGATCGGCGAGCTCTGCTTCCGGCATCATGTGCGCGTCATTTCCGATGAGATCCACTGCGACCTCACCGCGCCGGGCTGCGCCTACGTGCCCTTTGCTTCGGTTTCGGAGCACTGCCGGCAGATCAGCGTCACCTGCATCGCTCCCACAAAGGCCTTTAACCTGGCCGGCCTGCAGACGGCGGCTGTGGCGGTGTCCGATCCCGTCCTGCGCCATAAGGTGTGGCGCGGCCTGAATACCGACGAAGTGGCGGAGCCGAACGCCTTTGCCGTCGATGCGGCCGTCGCCGCGTTCACGCGGGGAGCGGACTGGCTGGACGCTCTGCGGGAATATGTCTTTGAAAACAAGCGTCTCACGGAGGAATTCGTGAAAAAAGAGATCCCCGGCGTGACGGCTGTCCCCTCTCAGGCCACCTACCTTTCCTGGCTGGACTGCACGGCCCTGTCCGCCCCCGCCGAAGAACTGGCTTCCTTCCTCCGGGAAAAGACCGGCCTCTACCTTTCCTCCGGCGAGCAGTACGGCGGCCAGGGGAAATGGTTCCTGCGCCTGAACCTGGCCTGCCCCCGCGCCGTGGCTCAGGACGGCCTGCGGCGGCTGAAGGAAGGCGTCCTGGCCTTTGAGGCGCAGAGAAGATAGCGGAAGATGCGTTACTACTCGGCCAGGTCTGCATATTTGGTTACTGTTCAGCCTTCGGCAGAACAGTAACGGCATCCGGCCATTCCAATCGCTTCGCGATGGGCCGGATGCTTCCTTCCTGTACGTTTTTGTACGGTCTGCGCAGTAACCATATTTGCCGCAGATGCTCTGAAAGAGTAAATTGGGGCTTGCGCAAACGCTCCGTTTCTTATAGAATATAGTTGCTGTCCATAAGAAACGGAGATGTACTCAAGTGGTCGTAAGAGGTCGCACTCAAAATTCAGAAGATTTTTGAGAAGTGGAATGGATGAAAATCCTTTATTTATGCGGCTTTCTGGGCTTTTTGAAACATCCTGTTCCTGCTGTTCTATCCTCCCGTTCTTCCCATTTTCCGGAGGATAGACATGTCTGGAGATATACCCAAGAGGTCGAAGGGACCGCTCTCGAAAAGCGGCAGGTCGGTGATCCCGGCGCGTGGGTTCGAATCCCACTATCTCCGTTCATTAATTGGAAATAAATATTCACACGACAGGGAGTATAAAAACGTGGCAACAGGTAAATCCGTTGTTATAAGTATTCTAATGCGTGTGCGTCAGTTGCTGTTTACAGAATTCTTGCAGAAATTTTGGAAACGGCAACTCTTTTTGTAGAAAATTCCAAATGTCCATACATATTAACCGTGGTGGAGATTTCACTGTGGCCCATCCATTCCTGTACCTGTTCAATGGGGACTTCGCTTCCCATCAGCAACGCGGCAGCTGTATGGCGTAAATCATGAAAACGGTGAAACTTTAGAAGCAGCGATAATAAGAGAAATGAGGGAAGAGACTGGGTTAATAGTAGAAGTAGAAAGACTACTATGTATTAGTGACACAGACTATATTAGTCCAGACGCAATTCATGTAATGTTTTCGCTAAAAAGGGTAGGCGGAAATATACGTGTCCCATTTAATTTGCATGATACGGTGTCTATAACAAACGTAAAGTTTGTTCCGCTTAATACGTTATGTGACTGGGGATTTAGCGAAAAATTTATGAAAAATTGTATGTTAGATTTTTCTAATGTTCCTTCGTATATAGGAAAAGATACTTATTTTGATTTCCAGTAACCTGATGTTTCCGCTGATATAATTTTTCTGCCTGCATGCAGAACTTTCGGTTTTTCCAGATCCAATCCATCTCCAGACTGTATTGTCAGAAAATCCGGTTATCTCACAAATGTCCTGTGGGAGAAGAATATCCGGCAAATAAGAGAATGCCAATTTCTCCTTTCTATTTCAGGCGTGAGTGCGCTATGCTTTGACAGCCACGGGAAAGGGCTGTTACTATTCAGCCAGGTCTGCGCATCTGCTGCGCAGACCGTACAAAAACGTATCGGCAGAAAGCATCCGGCCTATCGCGAAGCGATTGGAATGGCCGGATGCCGTTACTGTTCTGCCGAAGGCTGAACAGTAATAAAGGGCTGGCCTGCCTCCGCAAATTTCCTGTACATTCCCTTCAAAATATTATATAATTTTCTTGCATGTTTTTATCACCCCTTGTCGGGAGGCTGATGCACGGGAACGGAGAAGAAGGATGAGGGGCGGTGTGAGGCCGGCCTTTGGGCAAAAGATTGGAGGGAATCATGAAGAGAATCGGTATGCTGACCAGCGGCGGAGACTGCCAGGCTCTGAACGCTGCGATGAGGGGCGTTGCGAAGACGCTGTTTTATTCCGGCGAGGACGTGGAGATCTACGGCTTTCTGGATGGATACAAGGGACTGATCTACGGAAAATTCTGTATGCTGACTGGAAGGGATTTTTCAGGGATCCTGACCAAGGGCGGCACGATCCTGGGAAGCAGCAGGATGCCGTTCAAGCAGATGAGGGATCCGGACGAGAACGGCCTGAACAAGGTGGAGGCGATGAAGCAGAACTACTACAAGCTGCAGCTGGACTGCCTTGTGATCCTGGGAGGAAACGGAACCCATAAGACCGCGAACCTTCTGAAGGAAGAAGGGCTGAACGTGATCACCCTTCCCAAGACCATCGACAACGACCTCTGGGGAACGGATATGACCTTCGGCTTCCAGAGCGCGGTGGACATCGCGACCACGGCGATCGACAACATCCATACCACGGCGGCTTCCCATGGAAGAGTGTTCATCGTGGAGGTGATGGGGCACAAGGTGGGCTTTCTGACGCTGAACGCCGGCATGGCGGGCGGCGCGGACATCATCCTGATCCCGGAGATACCCTATGATATCGACAAGGTCATCGAGGCGATCAAAAAGCGCCATGACAGAGGCAGCCGCTTCACCATCCTCGCGGTGGCGGAGGGCGCCATATCCAGGGAGGATGCGAAGCTTTCCAAGAAGGAATACAAGAAAAAGATGGAGAATTATCCCTATCCTTCCGTTTCCTATGAGATTGCGGATCAGATCCAGAAAAGAAGCGGCATGGAGGTGCGCGTCACCGTTCCGGGGCATACCCAGAGGGGCGGCTCCCCCTGCCCGTATGACAGAGTGTTCGCCAGCCGTCTCGGATCGGAGGCGGGCAGGCTGATCCTGAAGGGCGAGTACGGCTTCATGGTCGGCTACAGGAACCGGGAGATCGTGGAGGTGCCGCTGGAGGATGTGGCCGGGAAGCTGAAAATGGTGGATCCCAATTCCTCCATGGTGAAGGAAGCCAAGATGCTCGGCATCAGCTTCGGCGATTAAGACCGGACAGAAAACGGGAGAAAATATGTCTTATACAGCTCTTTACCGTAAATTTCGCCCGGAACGTTTTGAGGACGTGAAAGGGCAGGACCACATTGTTACGACGCTGAAGAACCAGATCGGGGCGGAAAGGATCGGACACGCCTATCTGTTCTGCGGGACAAGAGGAACCGGAAAGACAACCATAGCGAAGATTTTTGCGAAAGCCGTCAACTGCGAGCATCCGGTTGACGGCTCTCCCTGCGGGGAGTGCAGAAGCTGCCGGACCATAGCGGCGGGAGCCAGTATGAATGTGATCGAGATCGACGCGGCTTCCAACAACGGTGTGGACAACATCCGCGAGATCGTGGACGAGGTGTCCTATTCCCCGGCGGAAGGAAAATACAAGGTGTATATCATCGATGAGGTGCATATGCTCTCCATAGGGGCTTTCAACGCGCTGTTAAAGACGCTGGAGGAGCCGCCCTCCTACGTGATCTTCATCCTGGCGACCACGGAGGTTCACAAGATCCCCGTCACCATCCTCTCCCGCTGTCAGAGGTATGATTTCAAACGGATCTCCATCGAGACCATCGCGGAGAGGATGCGGGAGCTGATGGACGCGGAGGGCCAGCAGGTGGAGGAAAAGGCGCTGCGCTATATCGCAAGGGCCGCGGACGGTTCCATGAGAGATGCCCTGAGCCTGCTGGATCAGTGCATCGCCTTTCACTATGGGAAAACGCTTACCTACGATGACGCTCTGGATGTGCTGGGGGCGGTGGATACGGAGGTGTTCAGCCGTCTGCTCGCCGCGGTGCTTGCCCGGAATGTGACGGACTGCATCCGGATCCTGGAGGAAGTGGTGATGCAGGGCCGGGAGCTGGGACAGTTCGTTTCCGATTTTACCTGGTATCTGAGGAACCTCCTTCTGATGAAGACCTCGGAGGGAGAGGGCATGGAGGACGTGATCGACATGTCCAGGGACAATCTGGCCCGCCTGTCCATCGAGGCGGAGCAGGTGGAGACGGACGCCGTCATCCGCTATATCAGAGAGCTGTCCGAACTGTCCGGAAGGCTGCGTTACGCCGCTCAGAAACGGATCCTGATCGAGATCGCCCTGATCCGGCTCTGCCGTCCCCAGATGGAGACGGATACGCAGTCCCTGCTTGACCGCATTCGCGCCCTGGAGCAGCGCGTGGAAGCGGGAATTTCGGTACAGCCGTCTCAGCCGGCCTCCGCCGGAGCATACGGCGCGGGAAGCGCGGCCGGAGCCGCTGCCGGGCAGGAGAAACGCCCGGAGCTCCCGAAGGCCATTCCTGAGGACGTGAAAAAGATCGTGGAAAACTGGCCGGGGATCGTGGGCCAGACAGCCATGCCCATGAAGCTTTATCTGAAAAGGGCAAGACTCAGCCTGGGCGGGGACAACCGTCTCATGGTGGTCCTTGAGGACGGGCTGGCGTCGGATTATTTCCTGAAGCAGGAGGGAAACCGGGAGGAGCTGGAAAAGCTGCTGTCCGGATTCGCGGACAAAAAGATCGAAGTCAATTTCCAGGTCATGAAGGACGGCCGGGATTTTGAGGAAAATCATGTGGATCTGACCAGGATCATTCACATGAACATAGAAGAAGAATAAAAAAACGGAAAGAAGCGCCGCTTCGGCGCGGAACCGGAATGGAGGAAGTCATGGCCAAAAGAGGCGGATTCCCGGGCGGCGGAATGCCCGGAAGCATGAACAATCTGATGAAGCAGGCGCAGCGGATGCAGCGCCAGATGGAGGAAAACCAGAAGGAGCTGGAGACGAAGGAATTTACCGCGAAATCCGGCGGCGGAGCCGTTGAGGTTACCGTGACGGGAAAGAAAGAGGTCACGAAGGTGAAGCTGGCTGAGGATGCCGTGGATCCGGACGATGTAGAGATGCTGGAGGATATGATCGTCGCGGCGGTAAATGAAGCGCTGCGCATGGCGGACGAGGCCAACGCGGAAATGATGAACAAGATGACCGGCGGCCTGGGCGGAGGCTTCCCGTTCTGATGGACCTGTACAGCGGCTATATCAATCAACTGATCGAAGAACTTTCCGCTCTTCCCGGCATCGGGAGCAAATCGGCCCAGCGCCTTGCCTTCCACATCATCAACATGCCGAAGGGAAGGGTGGAGAAGCTGGCCCGTTCCATGACGGAGGCGAAGGAGCATGTGCGCTACTGCGAGGAATGCTTTACCCTTACCGACGCGGAAAAATGCCCCATCTGCTCCAATGAAAGGCGCGACCATTCCACCATCATGGTGGTGGAAAACACCCGCGATCTGGCGGCCTATGAGAAAACGGGAAAATATGAGGGCGTTTATCACGTCCTGCACGGAGCCATTTCCCCCATGCTCGGGATCGGCCCCAACGATATCCGGCTCAAGGAGCTGATGCACCGCCTGAAGGGCGATGTGAAGGAAGTGATCATCGCCACCAATTCCAGCCTGGAAGGCGAGACCACTGCCATGTACATCGGAAAGCTGATCAAGCCCACAGGGATCCGCGTGACGCGGATCGCCAGCGGCGTTCCCGTGGGCGGAGACCTGGAATATATCGACGAGGTCACTCTCCTGCGCGCGCTGGAGGGCAGGACGGAAATGTAAAAGGAAAGAGACGACAAAAGGAGGGTTTTCAACATGCGCAAGGAAACATTCGGGGTAACAAAGGACGGAAAGACGGCGTCCCTTTATACGCTGGAAAACAGTAAGGGGATGAAAGCGGTGGTAACGGATTTCGGGGCCATCCTGGTACGCCTGATCGTGCCTGATCACGCCGGAAAATGCGCCGATGTGGTGATGGGCTACGATACGCTGGAGGAATATTTTGACAACGACAGCTTTTTCGGCGCGGTGATCGCGCCCAATGCGAACCGGATCGCGGGCGCGCGCTTTTCCATTGACGGCGTGGAATATCAGCTGGATGTGAACGACGGCCCCAACAACCTGCACAGCCATAAGGAGCTGGGCAGCCATAAGCGCGTCTGGGACGCGGCGGAGGGAGACAACAGCATCACCTTTTCCCTTTCCATGGCGGACGGAGAGCTGGGCTTCCCGGGAAACAAGAAGCTTCAAGTGACCTATACTCTGACGGAGGACAACGAGCTGAAGCTGGAGTACGCCGGAACCAGCGATAAAAAGACCATTCTGAACATGACGAACCATAGCTATTTCAATCTGGACGGACATGACGCGGGCGATATCGGCGGGCATGTGCTCACCCTGCACGCGGATACCTATACGGAGATCCTGCCGGGAGCCATTCCCACCGGAAAGCTCGTTCCCGTGGAAGGAACGCCCATGGATTTCCGCGCTCCGAAGAAGATCGGAAAAGAGATCGATACGGACTGGGACCAGCTTACCATGGTTGGGGGCTATGACCATAACTGGTGCCTGAACAGCTATGACGGCAGCGTGCGGCTGGTCGCCTGCGCCCAGAACCCTTCCGGAAGCCGGATGATGGAGGTCTGTACCGACCTGCCCGGCGTGCAGTTCTATGCGGCGAATGGCCTGTCGGAACGTGCCGGAAAGGGCGGAGCCCGATACGGCCGCAGAGGCGCTCTCTGCCTGGAGACCCAGTACTATCCGGATACGGCGAATGAGCCTGATTTTCCTTCCGCCGTTTTCGGTCCGGACAGAGAATACCACAGCACCACCATCTTCCGTTTCGTATAGGATGCGGCAGAGCAGGGCCCGGTACGGAGATCCTCCGCGCCGGGTCCTTCTTTCTTTTTCCGGCCCGGCCCCCCCTCGGGCTCTTCTGCCTGAAAAAAAGAACAACTGCCGCACGTTCCGATAAAATCCGCACGCCTTCTCTGCTATATTGAAAGAAAAAAAGGCGGTGAAGGCATGCAGATCCCGAAAAATGTGATACAGACAGGAGAACCGGATCCCTGTCATAAAATCTACGTGGAAGATTATGTACATACCCTGCTCACCCAATACAGGGAAAATGAAGCGGATTTCTGCCTCTATGGGAAACTGGAGCAGGAAGGGGAGGTCACGTATTATTTTATTTACGGAGCAGCCAAGGAGGAACCCGGATGGGAACTGATGGAAAGCAGGTACTTTGCCCTGCACAGAAGGATCGGTGAGGCGACTTTTGATGAAAAAGAAGCATGGGCCTTTTTTGAGGACGGATATTCCGCGCCTCTGAGCGGCTGCTTCATTTTTTATGAACAGAATGAGGACATGCAGTCCTATCTGATCGCCATGCATCAGAACCGCCCTGGAGAAAAGGCGGTGACCTTCCGGCACCGGGCGGCGGAGCGGATCGGAGCGGGGGGCACGGACGGCAGAGCCGGAGCGGGCGGACCGGACCGGACGGGCGGACAGGACAGAGCAGACGCCGGGGCAGGCAGGCCGGATCGGACGGGCGGACAGGACAGGGCAGACGCCGGGGCAGGCAGACCGGGCAGCACGGGCATCGGCGGAGAGCCCCGCAGGATCCTGCGGCGTCCGATGGTCTATGATCTGAAAAAGGAAAAAGAAGCTGCGGGAAAGCCGGAAAACGACGGCAGACAGGAACGGAAGTCCCTTCATGCGGCGCAGGCTTTTCCGGAGACCGGGCGGAGAAACCCGGGGGACGGGCACGGACGGATAGCCGGGATGCGCAGATCCGACCGCACGGAAAAGACATGGGAAAAAGAAAAACGGACAGGCTTTCGGATCAGGGCGGCAGCAGCGGCTGTCCTGCTCGGGCTCTGTGCGGCGGCGATAACCTCCGCGAAGGAAGGACAGGAGACGGAAACGGCCGGAAATTTTATCACGCAGACGCTGGAGGAATGGAAGGCGGAAGATTCCGGCGGCAGAAAGCAGAATGCCGCTCCTGACCCGGGCGCTCTGGTGATCGAGGAGACGCAGATCTCCGGGAACGAAAGCGTTCCCCCGGAAGAGACGGCTTCTGCGGAGAAGAGCGTTTCCCCGGAAGAGACGGCTTCCGCAGAAGGGACCGCTTCGCCTGAGGAAGGGCCGGAAGCGGCAAACTCCCCCGTTTCGGCAGCGGAAGAGCCGAAAGCGGAAACTTCTCCCGTCCCGGCGGAGGAAGAAGCGGCTGTGCCGGAGAACGGAGAACAGTCTCTTTCTCCGGCGGAGGAGGCTCCGCAGGCTGAGACGGATCCGCTTTCGCCGAAGGCTGAAACAGAGCCTGTTCTGTCTTCTGAGGCGGCAGCTGTCCCCGCGGAGGAAACGGTCACCTATGTCGTGCGGTGGGGGGACAGCCTCGCCGAGATCTGCAGAAGACAATACGGCAATGCAGACCGGGTGAAGGAGATCGCGGCGCTGAACCAGCTTGCCGATCCGAACCATCTGATCCCGGGGCAGAAGATCCGGCTTCCCCGGTAAACGTCTGCCGAACGCTGAACAGTAACCTGAATGGTATCCGCAGCGTTTTTTACGGAACGGTAAATGTCGCAAAAAGAGAAAGTTTGTGATATACTGTTCTGGATATCTTTTTACAGGAAATGACGGCAAAGAACAGAGAAGGAAATTCCATGATCAATGTACGGACCTATCTGCAGAAAAAAGCGGAACGGAAAGCCGGCGCTTCGGAAACGCGGGACTTCGGCGCGCTGATCCAGAAGCACCGGCTGATCCGGTTTGGACGGGCGCTGTTTGTGATCCTGGTTTTTGCGGTGCTTGGAACACTTGTTTATGTGCAGATGAAGAACCAGGTATATACGAGTTATGTGATCCTTTCCTCCATTTCCCGCCGGCAGTATGACGGCTCTGCCTGCGTCAGCTACGGAAACGGTTTCCTTTCCTACAGCGGAGACGGCATCAGCTATACGGATGCAAAAGGGAATGCGGTATGGAATCAGGCCTATGAGATGCAGGAGCCGCTGATCCGTGTGGCCGGCAGCAGAGTGGCGGCCGCGGATTATAATGGGCATATCATATACAGCATCGCGCAGGACGGCAGCTATACGGAAATCGATACCAATCTGCCCATCCGGGAGATCGCCGTATCGGAGAGCGGGACGGTCGCGGCTGTGCTGGAGGATACCAACATTACCTGGATCTATCTCTACAGCTCCATGGGTGAAACGATCGCCTATCTCAGAACGACCATGCCGAACAGCGGATATCCTTCCGCGCTCGCGCTCTCTCCCGACGGCTCGATGCTTGCGGTCTCCTACCTGACCGTGGATAACGGATCAGCAAAAAGCAGCGTTGCCTTCTACAATTTCAGCGCTGTGGGCCAGAACTATGTGGACAATTTTGTCAGCGGTTCAGACTATGCGGATGCGGTCATTCCCTTTCTGACCTTCCTGGACAATGATATTTCGTTCGCCGCAGCGGACAACAGGCTGGTTATCTACGGAGGAGGGCAGCGGCCCAAGAGCGTGGCGGATGTTCTCCTGAACGAGGAGATCCAGAGCGTTTTTTATAACAGCACCCATATCGGACTTGTATTTCTGGATACCACAGGCCAGGGCAAATACAGGCTGGATGTTTATGACACTTCCGGGCAGGTGGAGATCTCTCTGTTTTTTGATATGGACTATAAAGATATTATCCTGCGCGGAGACAATATCGTAATATATAATGAAACCCAATGCCTTCTTGCCAATATGAACGGCGTGAAGCGGTTTGACGGTGATTTTGAGACGCCCTATCTCCTTTTCGCGCCTCTTTCCGGAAACCGCTATCTGGCCGTTTCCCAGGACAGCATTGATACCATTGAGATGAAATGAAAATGGAGCTGCTGATGAATATCAATCTATTGCTTCCCGTTCTCCTGCTTCTGGCCGCATGGCGTGCCTGGAGAGGATTTAAGAACGGATTCGCGGACGAAGTGTATCGCCTGATCTCTCTGATCGCCGCGCTTCTCGTGCTGGCCCTCCTGTTCATGGCTGCCGCCAGCTTCCAGAAAAAAGACATAAAGAATGGAATAATCGCCGCGGTGCTTCTTCTGATCGCGGGGATCCTTCTGCATCTGTTCGGAATCATCATGAAGTCGCTGAAAGCGATTGCGAAGCTCCCTGTGATCAGCCTTCTGAACAGCCTTCTGGGTCTTGCGGCAGGGATCGCGGAGATCATCATAGCAGCCTGGATCATGTACTGCATCATTCAGGCCTTTCCAACCGGTGAGTTCGGGGAGCGGATCATGGGATGGACACAGGAGAGCGAATGGCTGACGATGCTTTACCGCGCAAACCGCATACCGCTCTGGCTGCAATCCTTCATGGGATTTTTGGGGGATGCGCCGTAAACATACAAGATATGGATGACAGAACACAAAATCTTGTATGTAAAAGCCAGGTAGGAAAAAAGTAAAAAGAATCTGAAAAAAGCTGTTGACATTTGGAGAAAACTGGTGATATACTAAAGCTCCACCGCGAAATGGTGGAAAACAAAATCAACTGAAAAATAAAAAAGTTGAAAAAAGTGCTTGACGAAAGCGAACGGTTGTGATAAGATAATTACCGTTGCGGCTGAGGAAAGCCAAGACAAAGCACCTTGACAAATAAACAGTAATGCGACCCTGAAAATTCCAAAAAG
>CALWGL010000081.1 GCA_944380025.1 uncultured Lachnospiraceae bacterium | reverse complement strand
GACTCCGCGAAGGAGGAGATCCTTGCCGCCTGCAGCCAGTCGGAGCTGAATCTGTACCGGGTGATCTTCACCACCCGGATGGGAATGATCAAGGTGGTGGACGGCGGAGAATTCGATGTGGCAAAGCGTACCGTGGCCGCCAGCAGACTGCAGGAGGAGGATGAGCTCCGGGATGTGACCGTATGGAAGGAGCAGCAGACCGTGGTGCTTCAGACCCACAAGGGATTTTTCCTGCGCTTTCCGGTGGAAGAGATCCCGGAAAAGAAAAAGGCCGCGGTAGGTGTGCGCGCCATCCGGCTGAGCCCGGACGATTTTGTTGAGGCGGTGCATTTTACCGGACCGGGGGAGGCGGAAACCATTCCCTTCGGCGACAGGCAGCTGGAGCTTTCCCGTCTGAAGATCGCAAAGCGGGACGGGAAGGGCACGAAGGCGCGGGCATAGAACCGGCGGAAAAAGCATTGCCTTTTTGAGGGCGTGCAATTATAATGAGAGACAGATTCCGGTGCAAAACGGGAATCGGAAAGGTATGAAGACAGATGAGAGTGATCGCGGGAGAGGCGAGGAGCCTGCCGTTAAAGTGCCCGGAAGGGCTGGATACGAGACCGACTACGGACCGGATCAAGGAAACCCTGTTCAATATCCTGCAGCCCTGGATCCCCGGCAGCATATTCGTGGATCTGTGCAGCGGAAGCGGGGCCATCGGAATAGAAGCAATAAGCCGGGGGGCGAAGCGTGCCTGGTTTGTGGAAAACGGGGCGAAGGCGGTAAAGTGCATTCAGGAAAACCTGCATTTCACGAAGTTTGAGGACCGTGCCGTCGTTCTGAGGCAGGACGTGGTGTCGGCGCTTTCCGGCATCCACGAGAAGGAAGCGGATGTGATCTTCATGGACGCGCCCTATGATGCGGGGCTGGAGGAGCCGGTCCTGGAGACGCTTTCCCGGATGCCGTATGTGACGCAGGAGACGCTGATCGTATTTGAAGCGGAAAGAGACAGGGATTTTTCCTTCGCGGAGGACTGCGGCTTCGAGGTGACGCGGGAAAAGATCTATAAGACGAACAAGCATGTATTTATGAGAAAGAGGGAGACGGAGCGTTAAAGGCATTCCGGTACGCTTCGATATGGAGAACATTATGAAAGCAGCGATTTACCCCGGGAGCTTTGACCCTGTGACGTATGGCCATCTGGATATCATCCGGAGAGCGGCATCGATTTTTGACGAATTAACGGTCAGCGTGCTGAACAATACGCAGAAGACTCCGTTGTTTTCTGTGGAGGAACGTGTTAAAATACTGGAAGAGGCGACGAAGGATCTGCCGAATGTGAAGATCGATTCCTTTTCCGGTCTTCTGATCGATTACGCCCGACGAAAGGATATTCATGTGGCGATCCGCGGACTGCGTGCCATCACGGATTTTGAATATGAACTGCAGACTGCCCAGACGAATACCATGCTGTCCGGCGGGGAGCTGGACACCATGTTCCTGACCACTCGGCTGGAATACGCTTATCTCAGTTCTTCCAGCGTGAAGGAGATCGCTCAGTTTCACGGCGATATTTCCAAATGCGTGCCGGAATTCGTGGCAGAGCTTCTGTATGAAAAGTTTGGACATGCGTAAACGCTTCTGAAAAAAAGAGAAAAGCGCCGGATCCGGATCGGGACGGGTCAGATGGTGGGCATGGAGGGAAAATGAGCAGCAGAATCGAACAGTTAATTGATGAGATTGAGGAATATATTGACAGCTGTAAGTATCAGCCGCTTTCCAACACAAAGATCATTGTGAACAAGGAAGAACTGGAGGAGCTTCTCAGGGAGCTCCGGATGAAGACGCCGGATGAGATCAAGCGTTACCAGAAGATCATCAACAATAAGGAAGCGATTCTGAACGACGCGAGGGAAAAGGCAGAGGCGCTGATCAGCGAGGCGACTGCCCATACCACGGAGCTGGTCAGCGAGCACGAGATCATGCAGCAGGCCTATGCGCAGGCGAATGAGGTGGTCAATATGGCGACCCAGCAGGCGCAGGAGATCCTGGATAACGCCACAGTGGAGGCAAACAGCGTGAAGGCGTCCGCCATCCAGTATACGGATGATATCCTGGCGAATCTGGAGCAGATCATCGAAAACGGCATCAACATCGCGAACGAGCATTACGGACGGCTGATCGACGATCTGAATGGCTGTCTGAATGTGGTGCAGTCCAACCGGATGGAGCTGAGGCCGGATGAGATCGAAGACACCTCTTCCATGCCGGATCTGTCCGTGCAGGATCCGAACGAAGGCGCGGATCTGGATCTTATGTAAAGAGAAGTCCTGCCGGCCTGAAAGAGAACGACAGGAACAGCATGCGCCGGAAACGGCGGTCAGACTGGAAACGGAAAAAGCCGCTGAGCTGTCTGCGGCGGGCCGGTGTGTCCGCGGCAGACGGGGAACGCGGCTTTTTTTCTGCAAAAAGAGAAAGACGGAGGGACGCCGTCCGGTCCCGGGAGAACAGGACTCACAGGGAAAACAGGACCGCATAATAAACGAAAGCGAGCATGGTCTGCACGCATTTATGGAATACATACAGCCGCAGAGACAGACCGGTATCGCGGATCATGCTGTAGGTCTGGAAAATGCAGGACAGACCTCCGAAGGGAAGCAGGACAAAGGCCCAGAAGGCATCGGAGGGATCCAGCCGGGAAAGGCCGCCGGTGATCTCCAGCAGACAGCCGCAGAGGGCACGGGGCAGGACGGCCCCGGCCGGAAGAAAAAGGTCGGGAAGCAGATTCATCAGATTGAAGAGGATCATGTATCCGCCCAGAGACGCCTGTGAGACCAGGGCGGAGGTGACGGCCTCCTGGGTCTGCGCCATCAGGGACCGCCCGCTGAGGGCGGTGTGCGGGATTTGCGTACCTGAGGAAGAAGAGGAGAAAAAGCCGGCGGACAGGGCGCGGGGACCGGAGGAGGCGCGGGAAGCGGATGCCGGAACGCTGCGGCCGGCAGCCGGGGCGGGGCAGGGAATGTCCCGGTAAACCATGCGGCGCAGAAACAGGCCGTAGAGCAGCGGGAGCAGATACATGCCCGCCCAGAACGGCAGCGGCTTTGCCGCCGGAAACAGGGTGAGCACAAAGCCGGAAAAATAGATGGGACCGATGTTGTTGCAGAAGGCAAGCATCAGGGACGCCTCCCTTTTGCTCAGCTTTCCGTGCTGCAGGCTTTCCGCCGTCACCCGTGCGCCCATGGGAAATCCGCAGAGAAAGCCGATGACCAGAACGTAGAGGCAGGAATCGGAGAGCCGGAAGACGGGCCGCAGGAGCGGAGCGAACAGGCGCGCGAAGCTGTCGGAAAGGTTCATGCGGATCAGGATCCCGGAAAGGATCATAAAAGGCAGAAGCGTGGGGATCATTTTTTCAAACCAGAGGTTCAGCCCGGCGAGGGAGAGGGAAAAGGCCTTTTCGCTTTCCAGGAGCATGGACAGGGTCAGGGCGGTGAAAAGGCTGAGAAGCAGCGGCTTTTTTCCTTTCTGAAGCAGTCGTCGTCCCATTTTGTCCGCCTCCGCTTTTTGTTAGAATCTATGACCGGTTTTCGGAAAAAATAACCGGAGAAAGGAGACGGCGTATGATCCGTCTGGACCGATATCTGTGTGAGATGGGAGAAGGCACCCGAAGCGAAGTGAAGGAAATCCTCCGGAAGGGACGCGTCTGCGTGGACGGCGTCGTGGAGAAAAATCCTGCGCGGAAGGTGGAGGAAGAGAGCGCGCGGGTGAGCGTGGACGGCAGGGAGCTTCGTTATGCGAAGCATGCGTATTTTCTGCTGAACAAGCCGGCCGGTCTGCTGTCCGCTTCCAGGGATGGACGGGGCAGGACGGTCCTGGACTGGATGCGGGAAAGGGATCCGGAAAATGCCCTGTTAAAAAGAGAGCTTTTTCCGGCGGGGAGGCTGGATAAGGATACGGAGGGGCTGCTTCTGGTGACAGACGACGGGGCGCTCGCCCACCGGCTGCTTTCTCCGGCCAGACATGTGGAGAAGACCTACTATGTGGAGACGGACGGAGCGCTTCCCGCAGAGGATTGTGAACGCCTGAGGGAGGGCGTTGACATCGGGGAGGGAGAGCATGCCAGACCGGCAAAGATCCGGGAGGCGGAGCGCCTGGAGCGCTGCGCTCCGGATTCGTCCGCGGCGTATCTTCTGACCATTACGGAGGGAAAGTACCATCAGGTCAAACGGATGATGCAGTCCGTCGGACGCCGCGTGACTTATCTGCGCCGGGTCTCCATGGGGCCGCTTTCGCTGGATGAAAGTCTTCGGACAGGAGAATTCCGCCCGCTTACGCAGGAAGAGCTTTCCTCCCTTGCGGCGCTGACGCCGGACATGCTTGCCGGCGTGGAGGCGGTGATCTTCGATCTGGACGGGACGCTGGTGGATTCCATGTGGGTCTGGCCCGGAATCGATGTGGAGTATCTGAAACGGTTCGGGATCACCCTGGATGAACGGCTTCAGGGAGACGTGGACGGCATGAGTTTTACGGAAACGGCGGTCTATTTTAAGGAGCGGTTCGGGATCCCGGATTCCGTGGAGCAGATCATGGAAACCTGGAACCGGATGGCGGAGGAGAAATACCTTCATGAGGTTTCCCTGAAAAAGGGAGCGCGGGCTTTTATTGAAGTATGCCTAAAAAGAAAGCTGAAGCTTGGCATCGCAACCAGCAATTCCAGGAGGCTTGCGGAAGGTGTGATCGGCTCGCAGGGGCTTTCGGAGGCCTTTTCCTGCATCCTCACCGGCTGCGAGGTGGGAAAGGGAAAGCCTGCGCCGGACATTTATCTCGCAGCCGCCGGGAGACTTGGGGCGGATCCCGCGAGATGCCTGGTCTTTGAGGACATCGAGCCGGGGATCCTTGCGGGAAAGGCGGCGGGCATGCGGGTCTGCGCGATAAAAGACGGCTGGTGCCAGACGCCGGAAGAGCGTCTGCGGCAGCTGGCGGACTATTATATTGAAGATTATGCGCAGCTCCTGAACGGAACAGGCGCGGAATAAAGAGAGAACAGGAAAACGGACGGCAGAAGAAAGGAAACAGAAGTGGCGAAGGGATTTTTACCGACAACCAGGGAAGAAATGGAAGAAAGAGGGATCGACAGGCCGGATTTTGTTTATGTGATCGGGGACGCCTATGTGGATCATCCCTCCTTCGGCCATGCCATCATCAGCCGGGTGCTGGAGGCGCACGGCTACAGCGTGGGCATCATTTCCCAGCCGGACTGGAAGGACGACAGGAGCATCGACGTATTTGGAAAGCCCAGGCTGGCCTTCCTGGTTTCCGCCGGAAACATGGATTCCATGGTGAACCATTATTATGTGTCCGGAAAAAGACGAAAGGAGGACGCCTATACGCCGGGCGGGCAGATGGGGAAGCGGCCGGATCATGCGGCGGCGGTCTATGGAAACCTGATCCGCCGCACCTACCGCGACGTGCCGGTGATCCTGGGAGGCATTGAGGCCAGCCTGCGGCGGATGGCCCATTACGACTACTGGAGCGACTCCTTCCGCCGGTCCATCCTGCTGGACAGCCAGGCGGATCTGATCTCCTACGGCATGGGGGAAAAATCCATCGTGGAGATCGCGGATGCGCTGACTTCCGGGCTTTCCGTCAGGGACATTACCTTTGTGGCGGGAACCGTGTATAAGACGAAAAAGTCGGAGGCGGTCTATGAGGGCGTGCGGCTCCCCTCCTATGAGGAGATGAAGGCGGACCGGAAAAAATACGCGGAGAGCTTTTTCATCCAGTATAATAATACGGATCCCATCAATGGAAACGTGCTGATGGAGGAATACCCCGGCGGCGTGTATGTGGTGCAGAATCCTCCCCAGAAGCCCCTCACCATGCAGGAAATGGACGACGTATACGCCCTTCCCTATATGCGCACGTATCACCCCTCCTATGAAAGCCAGGGCGGCGTTCCGGCGATCCGGGAAATCAAATTTTCTCTCATCAGCAACAGAGGGTGCTTCGGCGGCTGCAGCTTCTGCGCGCTGACCTTCCATCAGGGGCGCACCGTGCAGGTCAGAAGCCATGAATCCATTCTGGAGGAAGCGAAGCTGCTGATCCAGGATAAGGATTTCAAGGGCTATATCCACGATGTGGGCGGTCCTACGGCGAATTTCCGCGCGCCCTCCTGTCAGGATCAGCTCGTCCGCGGCGTGTGCAAAAACAGGCAGTGCCTGTTCCCGAAGCCCTGCCCGCATATGAAGGCGGATCACAGGGATTATCTGCAGCTTCTGCGGAAGCTGCGCGCCCTTCCCGGCGTGAAGAAGGTGTTTATCCGCTCCGGCATCCGTTTTGACTACCTGCTTGCCGATCCGGACGATACCTTTTTCCGGGAGCTGGTGAAGCATCATGTGAGCGGCCAGCTGAAGGTGGCGCCGGAGCATATCTGCGACGCCGTGCTGAAGCGGATGGGAAAGCCGGAGAATGCGGTCTATGAGAGATTCCGGAAAAAATATGAGAAGCTGAACGAAGAACTGGGGCTGAAGCAGTATCTGGTCCCGTATCTGATGAGCTCCCATCCCGGTTCCACGCTGAAGGAGGCCGTAGAACTGGCGGAATATCTGCGGGATCTGGGATATATGCCGGAGCAGGTGCAGGATTTTTATCCCACGCCGTCCACCCTGTCCACGGTCATGTATTATACGGGGATCGATCCCAGGGACGGGAAACCGGTCTACGTCTGCAGAAACCACCACGAAAAGGCCATGCAGCGCGCCCTGATCCAGTACCGGAACCCGAAAAATCGCGAGCTGGTGAAGGAGGCCCTCATAAAGGCCGGCCGCACGGATCTGATCGGCTTCGGGCCGAAATGTTTGATCCGTCCCGAAAAGGGCGGACAGGAGGGGCCACAGAAGGTAAGGCGGGACGGAGTGCAGAAGGCGAAATGGGACGGGACGGAAAAAGGGGGACGGAGCCGGTCTGAAAAGGAAGGCGCGAAGCGCCGGAAAAAGACCATCCGCAACGTACATCAGAAGAAGCGCTAAGGAGCGTTTCTGAAAAGACGGATCAGCCGGCGTTTTCCCGTTCCCTTTCCTGCGCCGCCTGCATCCGCCGCTTCATTTCCTTCCGGAAATTCTGCAGAAGGAAGACGGACAGAACAGCGGCAAGGAGGGCCGTTCCCGCAAAATTCAGCCAGAGGCCCGTAAGGCCCAGCGGCCAGAGGGCGGCGATTAGGATCACCGGGAAAAACAGGGCCGTGGAAACGGAAATGACGGAGGCGGATACGGGCTTTTCCACGGCGAGCATATAGCTCTGCGAGGCAAACGAAAACCAGCGGGTCAGGTAGGTGGCGGAAAACAGACGGACAGCGCCCTCCGCCATCAGAAGAAGCGCCGTGCTGTCTCCTCCCACGAACAGCCGGGTGATCTGGCCGGGGAAGAGAAAGAGGACGGCGGCGGACAGTAGGGAGAGGATGCCGCTTGCGGTGAAGCAGCAGCGCTCGATGGCCGCCACCCGGCGGTAGGAGCCTGCTCCCCAGTTAAAGCCGACGGCGGGCTGCAGGGAATCGCACATGCCGTAAAGAAGAGGCTGGATAAAGCCGTCCGCGTACATCAGGATCCCGTAAACGGATACGGCGTTTTCTCCGCCCATGCGCAGCAGGATGGCGTTCATCAGGATGGAGGTGATACGTCCTGCGATGTTGTTCAGAAAGTTCGGGCTGCCGCAGGCGATGATCTGACGCAGCAGGCGCAGGGAAAAGCGGGGCCTTCTGAAATGGAGAAGGAGCCTGCCGCGCAGAAAGGGATACAGGGCGGTGAGCGCGCAGACCATCATGCCGAGACAGGTCGCCAGCGCCGCGCCCCAGATGCCGAAGCCGAGCACGCCGAGGAACAGATATTCCAGCCCGGCGCTCAGGATGGACATGAAAATGTTCAGATACATGCTGCCTCGGATCTGCCCGCAGATGCGCAGATAATTATCCATGGCGAACACAATGGTCGTTACCGGCGAACAGATTGCGTAAACCCGCAGGTACTGGACGGCAAAGGAGGCAAATTCCCCGTCGGCGCCCATCAGGCGGATGAGAAGCGGCGCGGCGGCAAACAGGATAAGCCCCACCGCAATGCCCGCGCCGAAGATCAGAAGGACCGCGCAGGTGAAGATGTTGTTGGCTTCCTCCTCTTCCTTTTTCCCGAGACTGATGGAAATGGGGACGGAAGAGCCGACGCCGATCAGATCCGCCAGAGAGAAATTGATGATGACAAAGGGCATGGCAAGGTTCAGCGCCGCGAAGGCGGTGTCTCCCAGAATGCGCCCCACGAAGATCCCGTCCAGAAGCTGGTACAGAGCGGAGGCCAGCATGCTGACCGCGCCTGGAACGGCGGCGATGAAAAACAGTTTTGTGGGAGCCACTTTTGCAAATAAATATTTGGAGTCCATATTTCCCTTCATCGGTTACGATTCCTTTCCTGTATCTGTCTCAAAAATTCTGTCGAAGCTGTTTTTCAGGTTTTCTGCAAAGTCCGCATTTGCCTCGATAAAGGCGGGGCCGTGCTTCTGAAGCGTCAGCCGGAGCGCTTCCTGCTCCATCCGGTAGACCGGCTCCAGGAGCGAAGCCGCATACCGCCGGCCTTCCGGCGTGAGAAGGATCTGCTTTTCCCTTGTATGTTCTTCCATGAGAAGCGTGAGAAAGCCTTCTTCCACAAGCTCCTTCACGATGGTGTTGACGGTGGTTTTGGGGATCAGCCATTCCTCGCCCAGCTGCTTCTGGGAATGGGGCTCCCCGTCGTCCAGCGCGTAAAACAGCGCCAGCGTGTTGTCCTTGACGCCAAGCTTTCTTGCCGCCTGATAATACAGTCCGTCGATCCGGTTCTGCGCCAGGGTCAGCGCCCTGATCTCTTCCTGATATTTTTTCATATTCTTCTCCGTTCCGGGGACGGCCGGATCCGGCCGCGCTCCGGCATAAATTGCCGCCAGATCTTCTTTTCCAGAACCGGCCTGAGAGCGGCCGCCTGTTCTGCGGCTGCTTTTCCGGCAGGCAAAGGGGATTATAGTACGAATTCGGATTAAAGTCAAGACGGGCTGAACGGATAAAAGCAAAAAGCTTTACCCATACCAATCCGGCTGCCGGGCCGCTTTATATAGACGGCGCGCATGGAAGCCAATCAGGCCGTGCTGGATGAAAACGGGACCGATGAGGAAGGGCCCACCTTCCGTGTGGGCGTGCCAAAGCTTTGCTCCAAGCCAGGACTGATTCCCTGAAGGCGTTTTTTAAATGGTTTGCCATCCAACACTGCAGATGGTAAAATCAAAAATATAAGGACAGGCAACAGTCTGAGGGATAAAGCTCTGTCTGTTATGCAGTGCCTGGGGAAAGGAGCGTTACGAGATGGCCAATGAATCCGATGTCTGGGTCATGCATGGTGTTGCGGAGGATGATCCGGGATGCATTCATACCGTAGAAGAGGCAATTACCTGTATCAATGAGATTGGTTTCCTCCCTCTGTTCAGGAATGAAATACCGGGATTTTCGCTGGAGGAAAGAACGGTCCCGGAGCATTGGTGGTCGGATGATCCCCTGCGGGATCCGTGGCAATGGCGGAAGATCATTGCCGGAAGCGGAAAAGCAGCATATGGCAAATATTTTGCCGGGAAAGCCGGGTTCCTTTCCGTGGAATGGCTTCCGTATTTTGCAAATTACCGGCGTGACGGCTATGATTTTGACGCGCTGTGGGACGATGAAAAAGCGTCCCTGCGGCAGAAAAAGATTATGGACCTGTTTGAGAAAGAAGACGAACTTTGTTCCTTTGAGGTGAAGCAGAAGGCCGGATTTGGAAAAGGCGGGGAAAAGAATTTTGAAGGAACCATAACCCGGCTGCAGATGCAGACTTACCTTTGTATCCGGGATTTCCGTCAGAAAAAGAATAAGGCCGGCCGGGGGTACGGGATGGACGCGGCCGTTTACAGTAAGCCTGAGCATATCTGGGGTTATGAAGCTGTTACATCGGCATATTCGGAAGATCCGTTGGAATCGGGGAAGCGGATCGTAAGGCGGCTGACGGATGTGTATCCAGCAGCAACGTCCGGGCAGATCCGGAAGGTGATCGGTATCTGACCGGGAGAACGCAATGGACTGCGGGCCTCTGCTGCCGGGATATGATTTTGAAAAGGAGCATATGGAAGATGAATGGCTTTGAGAAGAAAAAACTTCCTGTCGGGATAGAGAGCTTTGAAGAGATCAGAACGGAAAATTATTATTTCGTTGATAAAACGGCGTTGATCCGCGACCTGCTCCGAAACGGAGCAAAGGTTACCCTGTTTACCCGTCCAAGGCGATTTGGGAAATCGCTGAATATGAGTATGCTGAAATCCTTTTTTGAGATCGGATGCAATAAGGCACTGTTTGACGGGCTGGAAATTGCGGGGGACACAGAGCTGTGCGAAGAATATATGGGGAAATTCCCGGTCATTTCCATCAGCCTGAAAAGTGTAAGCGGTACGGACTATACGTCTGCCAGAAGTATGCTGTGTTCTGTCATCGGGAAGGAAGCGCTGCGGTTTTCTTTTCTGCTTGAAAGCGGAAAACTGATGGAGCAGGAAAAGGAGATGTACCGGAAGCTGATCCGTGTTTCCAGGGAGAGCCTCAATAACTTTTCCATGGCGGACGATGTCCTGATGAACAGCCTGCAGACCCTTTCCATGCTGCTTTACAGGCATTTTGGCAGGAAATCGGTTCTGTTGATCGATGAATATGATGTTCCGCTGGCAAAGGCGAATGAACAGGGATATTATGATGAAATGGTTCTGCTGATCCGAAATCTCTTTGAACAGGCGCTGAAAACCAATGACAGCCTGCGGTTCGCCGTACTGACAGGCTGCCTGCGTATTTCAAAAGAGAGTATTTTTACCGGCCTGAATAATATGAAAGTCCTGTCAGTCATGGATGTGCAGTTTGATGAATATTTTGGCTTCCGTGATGAGGAAGTAAGGGAACTCCTGAATTACTATGACATTGAAGAAGCTTATGAGGATGTGAAAGCATGGTATGATGGATACCGCTTCGGAAATGTCAGCGTTTACTGCCCGTGGGATGTGGTCAGTTATGCGGATCAAAGATGGAACGATCCGACACTTTTTCCGGAGTCCTATTGGATCAATACCAGCAGCAATGAGATTGTAAGATATCTTCTTGAGAACGCGTCCGCACCAACCCGCAGTGATATCGAAAAGCTGATCGCCGGAGAGCCGGTATTGAAGGAGATCAGAAATGAACTGACCTACCGGGATATCTATGCTTCCGAAGAAAACGTCTGGAGCGTGCTTTTTACAACCGGTTATCTGACGCAGGCGGGAAGACCGGATCCCAGACGGAGGAATCTGATCAGGCTTGCGATTCCAAATGAGGAAATCCGGGAAATTTTCATGAATCAGGTCCAAGAGTGGATGCAGGGGGTTGTCAGAAAGGATACGACGGAGCTGGACCGGTTTTGTGGGGCGCTGAAGGGCGGAGACGCTTCTACAGTGGAGAGCTTTTTTTCTTTTTGGCTGGGACGGACGGTAAGCATCCGGGATACGGCGGTCAGAAAGGATCTGAAGGAAACCTTTTATCACGGCTTTTTGTTGGGCATTCTGCGGTATCAGACAGAATGGGATATCAGGTCCAATGAGGAAAGCGGGGATGGGTACTCAGACATTTTGATCGAAATTTTGCCGGAGAAGACCGGCATTGTGATCGAGATGAAATATGCGGAAAAAGGAAAGCTGGAGAAAGCCTGTCAGGAAGCGCTCGGGCAGATCGAAGAAAAAGCTTACGCTGCCAGACTGAGGGAAGAGGGAATGGAAACCATTCTGGCCTATGGCGTCGCCTGCTTTCGGAAGCAGTGTCGGGTGAAGCTGAAAAAGGTGTGACAGACTCTTTCCAAACAGCTGCGGAGATGGAGAAAAATATGATCGACAGAAACGATATGCTGGAACTGACAAGAAGGCTGACTCCCGCGCGTTCCAGCGTTGACAGGATCGCGGGAGCCTGGTTTGATGAAGAGGGATATGTGGAAGGAACCTTTAATAAGAATATCCTCCACCTGAAGCCGTCGGAGCTGAAGAAGAACCTGGAGCTGGCAAAAACCGTCCTGTTTTCCAAAACGAACGACCAGCTGAAGGATTACGGGATCCGCGCCTCCGCGAGAAAACCCGGCGGCCTGTGGCAGCTCCTGGACGGGATGAAGGCTTCCGGCCTGAAAAACGACGCGCTTGCGGACATTTTCTACGAGCTGCTGGGAGAGCGTTTCCTGAAGGGTGCGCCTTCCTACTGCTTCCTGTTTCATGGAAGCTACGACGTTCCGGTGAAGGGACTGGACGGAGAATGGCTGGAGGGCTCGGAAGAAGTCTATGAATACCTGATCTGTGTTATGGGACCGGCCCTTGACGGCTATGAGCCGGGAGCGCCGGAATATGGCTTCCTCTATCCTGCCTTCCGGGAGCGGACGACGGGATGGGATCATGTC
>CALWGL010000080.1 GCA_944380025.1 uncultured Lachnospiraceae bacterium | reverse complement strand
GGTGGAGCGCGTGGAGCTCACCCTGCACAAGCCCCAGGCGCCGATTCCGATGGCCTTTGAGGATGTGGCCGTGCGGATCCGGCGCGGATGGCATACCGCCTACGTGGCGCTGGGCTCCAATCTGGGAGACCGGCAGGCTTATCTGCGCTCAGGGATCGACGGCGTGAAGGCCCATCCCCTGTGCCGGGTGGAGGAGACGGCGCCCGTCTACGTGACGGCCCCCTACGGCGGCGTGAAGCAGGAGGATTTCCTGAATACGGTGATGAAGGTAAAGACGCTTCTGGAGCCGGAGCAGCTTCTGGATGTCCTTCAGGGGCTGGAGCAGAAGGCCGGAAGAGAGAGAAAGATCCACTGGGGGCCGCGCACCCTGGATCTGGACGTGCTGTTTTTTGACGGACAGATCCTTGAGACGCCCCGCCTGACTGTGCCCCATCCGGATCTGGAGAACCGGGACTTCGTGCTGAAGCCTCTGTGCGACATCGCGCCGGGCCTGGTCCATCCGGTGAACGGGAAAACGGCGTACCGGATGCTGAGAGAGCTGGAGGAGAAGACAGGACTTCATGTGAAAACTATGTAAAATCTCATCCCGTTCTGTTGCGGGATATCCTGGAAAGAGATACTATAAAAGGCGGGCGGCCTTCCGGCGGGCCCTGCCGGAACGGAGGAGCTATGGATCTGCAAAAGCTGAGGGCGCAGATTGACGCTGTGGATGAACAGATCGTCGGTCTGTTTGAAAAACGGATGGAAATATCCGGACAGGTGGCAAGATACAAGATCGAAACGGGAAAAAGGGTCTTTGACCCCGTAAGGGAGAAGGAAAAGATCGCGGCGGTGCAGGCCATGACCCATAACGATTTCAACCGCACCGGCGCGGGAGAACTGTTCGAGCAGCTCATGTCCATCAGCAGGAAGCTGCAGTACCAGATCCTGACGGAAAAGGGAAACATCGGCAGGCTTCCCTTTATCCCCGTGCCGGAGCTGGATATGGACGGGGCAAGGGTGGTCTTTCAGGGAGCGGAGGGAGCGTTTTCCCAGGCGGCGATGATCCGCTATTTCGGGGAAGACATCAGCAGCTTCCATGTGGACAGCTTCCGGGACGCCTTCTGCGCCATTGAGGAGGGAAGGGCGGATTTCGCCGTTCTTCCCATTGAGAATTCCACGGCGGGGATCGTGAACGAGATCTACGATCTTCTGGTGGAATTTGAGAATTTCATCGTGGGAGAGCAGATCATCCGGATCGAGCACTGCCTGCTTGGGCTTCCCGGAACGAAGATGGAAGAGATCCGTACGGTCTATTCCCATCCCCAGTCCCTGATGCAGTCGGCCAGATTTCTGGCGGAGCATGACTGGAAGCAGATCAGCCTTCCCAACAACGCCTTTGCCGCAAGAAAGGTGGCGCAGGACGGCGACCGCAGCCAGGCGGCCATCGCCGGGGAATACGCGGGGAAGGTATACGGCCTGGAGGTTCTGAAGAAGCCGGTGAACCAGTCCGCCACCAATTCCACCCGCTTCATCATCATCACCAGTCAGAAGATCTTCCGGAAGGATGCGAAGAAGGTAAGCATCTGCTTTGAGGTGCCCAATGAAAGCGGATCTCTGTATCACATGCTTTCTCATTTTATCTACAATCATCTGAATATGACCCGGATCGAAAGCCGTCCCATTGAGGGGAGAAACTGGGAATACCGGTTCTTCATCGATTTTGACGGGAACCTGGAGGACAGCGCGGTGAAGAACGCCCTGCGCGGCCTGCGGGACGAAGCCAGAAACATGCGGGTGCTGGGGAATTATTAAGGCGGAGGGATACGGCCGGAAGTCTCCGGCGGCCGGACGCTTCCGGCCGCAGAAGGGCGCAGGAAGCGTCCGGCACCGGAAAGAACGTGGGAAGCTGCCTGCCGCGGAAAGGATGAGAGGGTATGAGAGAGAAGGAACTGATCGTATACAGGGATTTTGGAAAGGAAGGGAAGCTGCTTTCCGAAATGGCGTGGATCGCCCGCCATTATCTGGAAAAGCGGGAAAAGGCGAGAGGAAAGCTGTATGCCTGCATGAGCGGCCTTCTGGAGCTTGCGGGAAGCCACGGCTTTTACGGAAATATCTGGCACTGCTATCTGAGCAATCTCCTGGTCAGCCATGAAAACAGCTACAGCCGCTCCTGCGAGATCCGTGGGGCGGTGGAAGGGACCGTCAACGAGGCGGTGCTTCATGACATCGCCGTTTTCCGGGAGCTGTTCACCTTCGATTACGCGCAGGCGGCCCGCGCGCTCGGCGTTCCTGAATTTTCCCAGGTGCTTTCCTATCAGGGAAACGAGCAGGAAAGCCGGGTCTACAACACCCGCATCCGGGACCGGATCTGCACGCTCGCGGTGGGGCTTTCCGAAGCGGCGTCCGCGGAGGAGATGAAGGGGCGGCTGACCGAATTCTACCGGGAGTACGGTGTGGGAAAATTCGGGCTGCACAAGGCCTTCCGCATCGGACATAAGAGAAACGCGGACGGGGACGAAACGGTGGAGATCGAGCCGATCCTGAACATCGCCCATGTGAAGCTTTCCGACCTGGTGGGCTATGAGACGGCAAAGAAGAAGCTGGTGGAAAATACGGAAGCCTTCGTGTCGGGAAGAAAGGCGAACAACTGTCTGCTGTACGGAGACGCGGGAACGGGAAAATCCTCCAGCATCAAGGCCATCGCCAACGAATACTACGACAGGGGCCTGCGTATCATTGAGGTATACCGCCACCAGTTCCGGGATCTGAACGACGTGATCGCGCAGATCAAGAACCGCAATTACCGGTTCATCATTTACATGGACGATCTGAGCTTTGAGGATTTTGAGACGGAATACAAGTATCTGAAGGCGGTCATCGAGGGCGGACTGGAGAAGAAGCCGGACAACGTGCTGATCTACGCCACCTCCAACAGAAGGCACCTGATCCGGGAAAAATTCAGCGACAAACAGGAGAGAGACGACGAGCTTCACACCAACGATACGGTGCAGGAGAAGCTTTCCCTGGTCTACCGTTTCGGCGTTACGATCTATTTCGGCTCTCCGGACAAGGCGCAGTTCGGGCAGATCGTAAAGACGCTTGCCGCGCGGGCCGGCATCAGCCTGCCGGAGGAGGAGCTGCTGGCGGAGGCGAACAAGTGGGAGCTGTTCCACGGCGGGCTTTCCGGAAGAACGGCCCAGCAGTTTGTGGATTATCTGTCAGGAACCCTGTAGGAAGCCGGCCGCCGGAGGATACACAGACAGGGGCGAGAAGAGGAAGCGTTACAAGGCTTCGGAATGGAGAGGATTTTGAAAACATTTGCAGCGATCGATGTGGGCTCTTACGAGCTTGCCATGAAAATATTCGAGTTTTCGCCGAAAACGGGGATGAAGGAGATCGACCACATCCGTCACAGGCTGGATCTGGGGAACGATACCTTCGCCCATGGAAAGATCAGCTATGAAAAGGTGGATGAGCTGTGCTGCATCCTGCGGGAATTTGCCGGGATCATGAAGACCTACCGGGTGGAGAGCTATCAGGCCTACGGCACCAGCGCCATCCGGGAAACGGACAATACGGCCATCATTCTGGATCAGATCCGCCAGCGGACCGGGATCGGGATCGGCGTGCTTTCCAATTCGGAGCAGCGTTTTCTGGACTACAAATCCATCGCCTTTAAGGGAGAGGATTTCGGAAAGATCATCGAGAAGGGCACTGCCATTCTGGATATCGGCGGCGGAAGCATCCAGCTTTCTCTGTTCGACAAGGATACCCTTGTGGCGACCCAGAACCTTCGGATCGGCGTGCTGCGCCTGCAGGAGCTTCTGGGAGAGCTGAACGCCAGGCCCTCCAAGTATGAAAGCCTTCTGGAGGAGATGATCGACAGCCAGCTTTCCGTGTTTAAACGGATGTACCTGAAGGACCGGGATGTGGAAAACATCATCGTGGTGGACGATTATGTGTCCATGCTGCTGCAGAAGAAGATCGCCGGCTCCCAGCGGGCAGGCTATCTGGACAGCGAGGGGTTCGGCAGATTCATGGAATATCTGCAGAGTCATTCCAGGGAAGAGGCGGCGGCCCATTTCGACGTATCAGAGGAGAATTTCCGGCTGGTGCGCACCTCCGCCACTCTGATCAGCCGGGTTCTGAAGCTGATGGACGCGAAGCTGATCTGGGCGCCCGGCGTGACCCTCTGCGACGGCATCGCCTACGAATATGCGGAGAAAAACAGGATCCTGGTGCCGAAGCACGATTTTGATCAGGACATCGTCGCCTGCGCAAGAAACATCAGCAAACGTTTCCTGGGAAGCAAACGGCGCGGCGAGACCCTGGAGCATATCTGCATGACGATCTTTGACAGCTGCAGGAAGCTGCACGGGCTGGGGAAGCGGGAACGGCTGCTTCTTCGCATCGCGGCTCTCCTTCACGACTGCGGAAAATATATCAGCATGGTGAATCTGGGAGAATGCTCCTATCAGATCGTCATGGCCACGGAGATCATCGGTCTTTCCCACAGAGAACGGGAGATCGTCGCCAACGTGGTCCGCTACAACCATCAGGCGTTCGCCTATTATGAAAATATGGGGCTGCCGGCGGGCATGGACCATGCTTCCTATCTGACCATCGCCAAGCTGACGGCGATCCTCAGGGTGGCGAACGGGCTGGACCGCAGCCACAAGCAGAAGTTCCGGGATTTTAAGACCGCTCTGAAGGACAATCAGCTGGTGATCACGGTGAACACGACGGAGGATATCACCCTGGAGAAGGGGCTGTTCGCGGCAAAGGCGGCCTTCTTTGAAGAGGTGTTCAGCGTCCGGCCAGTCATCCGGCAGAAAAAGTTCATTTGACAGAGGGAGGAAAACATGGCAGAGAAGAAAAAAATGCAGGAAACGGCGGAAAAGTCCTTTCTGGATCCTTCGCTTTATACCAACAGAGAGCTGAGCTGGCTGTTATTTGACAAAAGAGTGCTGTCGGAAGCCAGGGACAAACAGATCCCTCTTTTTGAACGGCTGAAGTTTTTAAGCATCACCGCCTCCAACCTGGACGAGTTTTTCATGGTGCGGGTGGCATCCTTAAAGGACATGGTGAATGCAAAATATACCAAAAGGGACATTGCGGGACTCACCGCCTCCGAACAGCTTTCCGAGATTACGGTGGTGACCCACGATCTGGTGGCGCAGCAGTATTCCACCTACAACCGTTCCCTGCTTCCGCTCCTGAAAGCGAACGGCCTGACGGTGGTGGAAAAGCATGAGGAGCTGACCGAAGCGCAGGCAGCCTATGCGGACGACTATTTTGAGGAAAACGTGTATCCGGTGCTCACCCCCATGGCGGTGGATTCCTCCCGGCCCTTCCCTCTGATCCGCAACAAGTCCCTGAATATCGGGTCCCTGCTCTCCAAGAAAGGGGAGAAAAAGGAGCTGGAATTTGCCACGGTCCAGGTGCCGAGCGTCCTTGCCAGGGTCGTGGAGATCCCTGCCGGAGAGGATGGAAACCGGGCGGTGATCCTGCTGGAGGAGATCATCGAGCGCAACATTTCCAGACTGTTCCTGAATTATGACGTGCTCTGCTCCCATCCCTTCCGGATCATGAGAAACGCGGATCTGACCATCGATGAGGACGAGGCGGAGGATCTGTTAAAGGAGATCGAGAAGCAGCTGAAGAAAAGACAGTGGGGCCAGGCCATCCGGCTGGAGGTGGAGGCAGGGATCGACAAGCGCCTGCTTGCCATCGTCAAAAAGGAGCTTTCCATCGAGGAGGAGGATATCTTCCGGATCGACGGGCCTCTGGATCTCACCTTCCTGATGAAGATGTACGGCCTTTCCGGCTTTGAACACCTCAAGGCGGAGAAATACGAGCCGCAGCCCGTGCCGGAGTTCATGGGAGAGGGCTCTGTGTTCGACCAGATCCGGAAAGGGGATATCCTGCTGCACCACCCCTATCAGTCCTTTGAGCCGGTGATCCGTTTTGTCAGAGAGGCGGCGGCCGATCCGGATGTGCTGGCCATCAAGCAGACCCTGTACCGGGTCAGCGGCAATTCCCCCATCATCGCCGCCCTGGCCCAGGCCGCCGAGAACGGCAAGCAGGTATCCGTGCTGGTGGAGCTGAAGGCGCGCTTTGACGAGGAAAACAACATCGTCTGGGCGAAAAAGCTGGAGAAGGCGGGCTGTCACGTGATCTACGGCCTGGTGGGCTTAAAGACCCACAGCAAGATCACTCTGGTGGTGAGAAGGGAAGAAGACGGCATCCGCCGCTACGTCCATCTGGGAACCGGAAACTACAATGATTCCACGGCGAAGCAGTATACGGACATCGGCATGATGACCTGCTCCGAGGCGATCGGAGAAGACGCCACGGCGGTGTTCAACATGCTCTCCGGCTATTCCGAGCCGCTGTCCTGGAATAAGCTTTCCCTGGCGCCGCTTTGGCTGAAGGATAAGTTCCTGTATCTGATCGGCAGAGAGGCGGAGCATGCCAGAAACGGGGAAAAGGGCCATATCGTGGCGAAGATGAATTCCCTCTGCGACCGGGATGTGATCGCCGCCCTGTATGAAGCCAGCGCGGCGGGCGTGAAGATCGATCTGATCATCCGCGGGATCTGCTGCCTGAAGGTGGGGATCCCCGGCGTGAGCGAGAACATCACCGTCCGCTCCATCGTCGGAACCTTCCTGGAGCACTGCAGGATCTTCTATTTTGAAAACGCGGGAAAGAGCGAGGTCTACTGCGGCAGCGCGGACTGGATGCCCAGGAATCTGGAACGCCGCGTGGAGATCCTGTTCCCTGTGGAGGATCCGAAGCTGAAGGAGAAGCTGATCCATATCCTGGACGTGCAGATGGCGGATACTATGAAGGCGCAGATCCTGCTTCCCGACGGCAGCTATGAGAAGGTGGACCGCAGAGGCAAGGAGCCTGTGAACGCCCAGGAGACGTTCTGCCGGGAGGCGACAGAGGCGGCAAAAGAGGAGAACAGTGTGAAGGACAGCCGGGTATTCATCCCGGAGATGCACGCGGAGACATGAAAATGGAAGAACGGATCGTACTTGCAAGCGCTTCGCCGAGAAGAAGGGAGCTCCTTTCCAGGATCGGCCTCTCCTTTTCGGTGAAGCCCGCCTGCGGAGAGGAACACAGCCGGGCTGCCTCCGCCTGGGAGCAGGTGGAGGAGCTTGCGCTTCATAAGGCGGAGGAAATCGCGGAAGAGGAAGAAGAGAACGCGGTCGTGATCGGAGCGGACACGCTGGTTTTCCTTGACGGGAAACCGCTGGGAAAGCCGCAGGATGAGGAAGAAGCGGCCAGGATGCTCCTGGCCCTGCAGGGGCGGACCCACCAGGTCTATACAGGAGTGGCACTGATCTGGACCCAAAACGGCGAACGCAGGAAAAAGAGCTTTCATGAGTGCACGGATGTGACAGTCTATCCCATGACACAGGAGGAGATCCTGGCATATATCGGGACCGGAGAGCCCATGGACAAGGCAGGGGCGTACGGCATCCAGGGATTCTTTGCCAGGCACATCCGGAAGATCGGCGGGGATTACAACAATGTGGTCGGCCTTCCGGTGGGAAGGCTGTATCAGGAGATGAAGGCGGAAGGCATCTGGATAAATGAAGAAAGCGGTAATTTTTGATCTGGACGGGACGCTGGCGGATACCATCGCGTCCATTGCCTGGTGCGGAAACCGGGCGCTTGCGAGGTTCGGGCTTCCTTCCTTTTCGGAAGCGGAATATAAACGGTTTGTGGGGGACGGCGCCGCCATGCTGGTGCGCCGGGCCCTGCTGGCGGCAGGGGATGAAGCGCTGTCCCATTTTGACGAGGTCTATCAGGAGTACCGGGAGATCTTTTCCAGAGACTGCATGTATCAGGTAAAGCCCTATGACGGGATCGTTCCTCTGCTCGCGGAGCTGAAAAAAAGGGGGATCCGGATCGCCGTGCTTTCCAACAAGCCGGACGCGGACAGCCGCCGCGTGGTGGAGGAGCTGTTCGGGAAGGGCTTTTTTGACCATATCCAGGGACAGACGGAGGGCATTCCGAGAAAGCCCGACCCTGCCGGCGTATACCGGATCCTGGAGGCCTTCGGCATGCGGGCGGAGGATTTCCTGTATGTGGGGGACAGCTGCGTGGACATGCGCACCGGAAAGGCCGCGGGCATCTTTACCGTGGGTGTGCTCTGGGGCTTCAGAGACCGGGCGGAGCTGGAGGAAAATCACGCGGACGCCGTGATCGGAAAGCCAGGGGAGCTGCTTTCGCTTCTGGACATGCCGCGGGAAAACATGCCGCGGAAGACGGAGCCTTCGGGGGCGGCTTGGCTGGAAGAAACGGGAGGGCAGGAGACATGATCAGGCTGATCGCATCGGATATTGACGGGACTCTGATCGAGGAGTCCACACCGGATCTCTATCCGGAGATGGAGGAGGAGATCCGCCGGCTTGCGGCGCAGGGCGTGCTGTTCTGCGCCGCGAGCGGAAGGCAGCTTCCCAGCGTGCGCAACGTGTTCCGGAACGTGGCGGATCAGATCTGCTACATCACGGAAAACGGGGCGCATATTCATTACCGGGGAGAGGATCTGATGGTCACGCCCATGAAGCCGGAATCCTGCAGGGAGATCATCGGACAGCTGCGCGCGCTGGGGCCGGGCTATGAATTCGTGGTCTCCACGCCCCAGGGCAGTCTGATCGAGTCGGAGGACCGGGAATTTCTGGATCTGATGGCTTACGGCTATCACAACCGCTTCCGTGAGGTGAAGGACGTGCTCGGGGAGAATGCGGTGATCTTAAAGATCGCGGTCTATCACAAAGGAAGCATCCGGCGGCTGGGCGAAGAAAAGCTGATCCCGGCCTGGAAGGACCGGGTGCAGGTCTGTGTGGCGGGCGAAGAGTGGGTGGATTTCATGGACAAAAGCGTGGATAAGGGAAACGCCCTGCGCTGGCTCCAGGCCCGTTTCGGGATCCGGCCGGAGGAGACCATGGCCTTCGGAGACAACACCAACGACATCGGCCTGATGCGCGCCGCGTATTACAGCTGCGCGGTGGAGAACGCGCGGCCGGAGGTGAAGGCCGCCGCGCGGTTTTCCTGCCCCTCCTGGGCGGAAAAAGGGGTGTGGAAGGCGATCCGGGAAAGAGACAGGAATATAAAATTTTTATAAAAGGGTTGAACCCCGCAGGGGCAGAGGTTATATTCTTGTATAGAAAACGCGCGGAAAGGAGGGAGAAAACCATGCAGGTATATGATGAAGCAGTCCTGAGATGCTTCCTGGATAACCAGGGAAAGCTTTTTCCGGAGGAGGACGTGGCCTCCAGCCTGGAGGAAGCGGAAGCCTTCCTGGAGGAGTGCATGGCGGTCGTGGTGGATTCCCCGCAGGAGGTACAGGAGTACTTCGATGAGGAAGGGATCGATATGGACGGAGCCGATCTGGAGGAGCTGCTGGAGGCCGACGAGGTGTTCGACGTGGGAGACGGCAGATATCTGATCGTGGAAGGCTGACGGAAAAGCGCAATATCGTCTGTGAGGGGAGGAAGCGTTGTCCTGTGCGGGCAATGCTTCCTCCTGCGTGAATCCTATCATGAGAGTATGGCCGGATCCGGAAAAAGGAGCCGGCAGAGTGAGGAGAATTATGAAAAAGCTGAAACTGAGCAGGAAGAAGCTGACCGGCCTGATCGTCGTCATCCTGCTGATCGTGCTGGCCGTATCCTTTGCGGTATCCGCGGGAGGAAACGGCGGCGGACGGTATCTTGAGACCACAGTGGAAAACAGGGATATCGTTTCCTATCTGGAATTTTCCGGAAATATCGAGGCCTCCGAGGTATCCACGGTCTACGCGGCCGTGGCGGCTCAGGTGACGGAGCTGAATGTGGAGGAAGGAGACTATGTAAAAGAGGGGGATGTGATCGCCGTGCTGGATTCCGGCGAGGTGGAGTACAACATCGCCCTGCAGGAAGCGAATCTGGAGCTGGCGCAGCTGACGGATTCCTACAATATCAAGGACAGCCGGACCAGCCTGGACAATCTGAACAGCCAGCTGGAGGAAGGGCTGAATTCCACACTGAATACGGCGCAGGAAGCCCTCCTGAACGCGCAGGAAAGCTACCAGACGGCGGTGGAGACCTACAACCGGGCAAAGGAAGAGCTGGAGAACGGCACCAATCAGTCCGTGGTTTCCGCCAGACAGAGCGTGGCCTCCGCCCAGGCGTCCTATGACTCGGCCGCGGAGCAGAACGAAAACCATCTGATCACGGACGAGGCCCTTGCCACCTATGCGGTCACCCTCGGCAACGCTCAGGAGAGCCTGCGGCTTGCGGAGGAGACGGCGCAGAAGGAAGTGCAGGACTATTATGAGGATATGACCGAGGCCCAGGAAGCCCTGGCCGACGCGGAGAGGGATTATGAGGCGGCGGAGCTTTCCATGGACCAGAATGTGCAGACCAGCGAGGATACCCTGGAAAAGACGCAGGCGCTGGCATCCCAGGAGGCCACACAGCTGCAAATCGATCATCTGAAGGAGTCCCTGGAGGATTACACCATCACCGCTCCCATCAGCGGCTATATCACGGAGCTTTCCTTAAAGGAGGGCGAGTATACGGCGAGCGCGTCTGCGGCCGCCGTGGTGACCAGCTTCGATACCATGCAGGCCGAGGTGCGGATCAGCGAATATGATGTGGCCCAGGTAAAGGAAGGAGACGCGGTACAGATCCATGTGGACGCGCTGGGAAAGGATTATGAGGGCGTTATTTCCCGGATCTCCCGGACGGCCACCGTGGAAAACGAGGTATCCTATCTGGATGCCACCGTGGAATTTGAAGCGGATGAAGAGGTGCGCGACGGCCTGTCCGCAGAGATCCGCCTCATCCGGGAACAGGAGCTGGGCGTGCCTGCTCTCACTTCCGAGGCCGTGGCCTATCACGAGGACAACACCGCCTATGTATACATAAGGAACGAGGCCGGGGAAGTGACGGAACAGCCGGTTTCCCTGGGAGCCACGGACGGAACCTGGGTGCAGATCACCGAGGGCCTGGAGACGGGACAGACGGTGCTCTATGTGTATACCCCTTCCTATGCCGACCTGATGATGTCCATGTCCATGGAGCAGCAGTAGGAGGTGGCGTATGCAGGAGAGAACCATTCTCACCATGCGGGGGATCGTCAAGCAGTATCAGGTGGGCGGCGAGGTGTCCACGGTGCTGAAGGGCATCGACCTGGACGTGAAGGAAGGGGAGTTCCTTGCGGTGCTCGGCCCCTCCGGCTCCGGAAAATCCACCCTGATGAACATCATCGGCTGCCTGGACGTGCCGACGGCGGGAGAATATGTGCTGGACGGACGGAGGATCGGAAGCCAGGATGAAAAGACGCTGGCGAAGATCAGAAACCGGGAGATCGGCTTCATCTTCCAGTCCTTTTTCCTGATGCAGCGGCAGACCGCCCTGCAGAACGTGAAGCTTCCTCTGATCTACGCGGACGTTCAGGAACGGGAGCAGAACGCGCGGGCGGAGGAAATGCTCCGGCGCGTGGGGCTTCTGGAGAAAAAGGATTATTATCCCAACCAGCTTTCCGGCGGCCAGCAGCAGCGGGTGGCCATCGCCCGCGCCATGTGCAACAATCCGGCCATCCTTCTCGCGGATGAGCCCACCGGCGCGCTGGATCAGAAGACCGGCCGCCAGGTGATGGAGCTGTTTCACGAGATCAACGAGGAGGGAAGGACGATCATCATGATCACCCATGATGCGGGCATCGCTGCCCATGCGAAGCGGATCGTCCGGATCCTGGACGGAAATATCGGGGAAGGAGACACTGCGGATGCCTAATATCGGAATCATCAGGCAGAGCGTTCAGCTTTCCTGGGAAAATATCAGAAGCAACAAAATGCGCACCCTGCTCACCACCCTGGGGATCATCATCGGCGTGACGGCGGTCATTTCCCTGATCACCATCGTGAACGGCGCGATCAGCACCGTGATGGATGAATTTTCTTCTCTGGGCGCGGGAACGCTCACCGTATCCATCACCGGAACGCCCCTGAAATCGGGACTGACGGAAAACGATCTGGAAAGCCTGGAGGAGCTGGACAATGTGGCGGGGATCTCTCCCACCATCAGCGCCACGGGAATGGCGGCCAGAAACCAGGATCTGCTGGACGCCGTGTCCATCCAGGGAAAGAGCGAGGTCTACTACGAACACAATAACCTGGTCACGGTGGGAAGAGCCATCAACCGGACGGATGTGGAGGATCAGGCTTACGTGTGCGTGATCGATCAGGATATCGCGGAAAACCTTTTCGCCGGAGAGAACCCGGTGGGAAAGACCCTTACGCTGAGCGGGACGACCTATACGGTGATCGGACTGGAAGGAGAAAATTCCGACCTGATGGCCTCCATGTCCGGCTTCGGGACCAGCTCGGACGGGACCGTCACCATCCCCTATACCACGGCGAGAAAGATCACCGGCCAGAAAAACATCAGCAGCCTGGAAATCTACATTGAAAATACGGAATATACCGATCAGCTTTCCGACGAGGTGGAGGGCGTTCTGTATCAGGCCTTTAACCAGAATGAGGACAGCTATTTCGTGTTCGCCATGGACAGCCTGCTGGACACCATGAACGAGATGATGAGCATGCTCACCTATATGCTTGCCGGCATCGCCTCCATCGCCCTTCTGGTGGGCGGCATCGGCATCATGAACATGATGCTGGTATCCGTGTCGGAGCGCAAGCAGGAGATCGGCCTGAGAAAGGCCATGGGAGCCACGCCGGGAAGGATCCAGATGCAGTTTCTGCTGGAATCGGTGG
>CALWGL010000079.1 GCA_944380025.1 uncultured Lachnospiraceae bacterium | reverse complement strand
AAGGAGATCGCCGTGGCCAAGGCCGAAGCGGACCGTCAGGCCAACGACGCCAGGATCAACGCGGAGCGGGAGATCGCCAAGAAGAACAACGAGCTCTCCCTGCAGAAATCCGAGCTGAAGAAGCTGGAGGATACCAAGAAGGCGGAAGCGGACGCGGCCTACAGCATTCAGGAGCAGCAGCAGAGAAAGACCATCGAGATCGCAACTGCGGAGGCGAGCATCGCCAAGCAGGAAAAGGAAGTCATCCTGAAGGAGAGAGAGGCCGAGGTTCAGGAGAAGGAGCTGGACGCCCAGGTAAAGAAGAAAGCCGAAGCGGAAAGATACGCAAGACAGCAGCAGTCCGAGGCGGAGCTGTATGAGCGTCAGAAGCGCGCCGAAGCGGAAACCTTCGAGACGGAAAAGAATGCCATCGCGATGAAGGCGACGGCGGAGGCTCAGAAGTTTGCCAAGGAGCAGGAGGCCGCCGGAATCCGCATGGTCGGTGAGGCGGAGGCCGAGGCCATCCGGGCAAAGGGTATCGCGGAAGCGGAGGCCATGGAAAAGAAGGCGCTGGCCTATCAGAAGTACAACGGGGCTGCCATGGCGGAGATGCTGGTGCGCGTCCTTCCCGATATCGCAGGAAAGATCGCGGAGCCTCTGACCCGGATCGACAAGATCACCATTATCGGAGGAAACGGCAGCGGCGCAGGCGGCGTGGAAAGCGTTGCGGACCATGTCCCTGCGGTGATGGCGAAGCTTTTTGAGACCATGAAGGAAACCGTCGGCATCGATATGGCAGAGCTGGTGAAGGCCGGAACCTATGACGCCGCGGTGACGAGGAATATCAACATCACGAGCACCTCTTCGGATGGAACGGGATCCGGCGGGACAAAGACAGGAGGGACGAAGAGGGAAGAGGCAGTGGAACCGGCCGGACAGTCATCAGAGGAATAAACCCCTCTTCTGCGGCATAGAAATGTAACAATTCGATGCGGCAGGGTGACAGCGGCATGGATCCTGAACGTTTTTCCTTTTTCAGAGTTTTTTTCAGAACATATTCTTTCAGGCCAGCGGATCAGGAGTTCCGGATCCGCTGGCCGCGGATTTCAGAACGCAGGCCCTTTCTCTGGAGGGGGCCTGTTTCTGTCCTTTCTGGGGTTCTTCTTTTTCTGTCCTTTCCGGGGGCCGTTTTTCCGGCATGGGGGCAGGAAGCCGGCATGGCGGCGGTGCACGCGCAGGAAGCCGGAGAGACGTCTGCGCAGGAAACCGCAGACGGGCTCTATGCCCTGTCCGCTGTTCTGATGGATGCGGACAACGGGCGCGTCCTGCTGCAGAAAAACGGAACGCAGGTCCTTCCCATGGCGAGCACCACCAAGATCATGACCTGCATCCTTGCCCTTGAGCTTGCGGACGTGGAGGAGTATGCCGAAGTGTCCGCCTATGCGGCAGGCATGCCGAAGGTTCATCTGGGGACAAGGCAGGGACAGGTGTTCCGCCTGAAGGATCTGCTGTATTCTCTCATGCTGGAATCGCACAACGATTCTGCCGTGATCATCGCGGAGCATATCGGAAGAAAGCTTTCCGGGGCTTCTGCGGACAGTGAGAAGGCGGTGCTTCGCTTTGCGGAAAAAATGAATGAGAAGGCGGAGGAGATCGGCTGCACGGACACCTTTTTCATCACACCGAACGGTCTGGACGCCATCCTGACCGGCACGGACGAAAACGGCCGTCCGGTGGAACGGCAGCACTCCACCACGGCGGCGGACCTCGCCAGGATCATGAGCTACTGCGTGACGGATTCTCCCAAAAGAGAGGAATTCCTTGCGATCACCAGGACGCAGGAGTATTCCTTTACGGATTATGTGCCCGCGGATCAGGAGGGGGATCCCGTTCAGGGGGAAAACACCTATTCCTGCACCAACCACAATGCCTTCCTGAATATGATGGAGGGCGCGCTTACCGGAAAAACAGGCTTTACCTCAAGGGCGGGCTACTGTTATGTGGGAGCGCTCAGGCAGGACGGGAAAACCTTTTCCATCGCCCTGCTCGCCTGCGGCTGGCCTGGCAATAAAAGCTGGAAATGGCATGACGCCAGACTGCTCTATGAATACGGGCTTGAACATTATGAAAAAACGGACGTTTACCGAAAGGAGACGCTTCCGGCGCTTCCCGTGACGGACGGCGTGAAGGATGCCGTGCCCCTGCTGCAGGAGGAGGCGGAGCTTTCCCTTCTCCTGTCGGAAGCGGATGAGGTGCGCACGGAGCTTCAGCTCGCGGAAAGCCTTCCGGCTCCTGTGGAGGCGGGGGAGACGGCAGGCTGGCAGAATTATTATGTGAACGGAGAACTGTATGCCGGCATTCCGGTGCGCACGGCGGGAAGGGTGGGAAAATGGACCTTCCGTTACTGCCTTGCAAAGATCCTGGAGAAGGCCCTGCCGTAAACCGGAGAGGAAAAAGAAGCAGAGGCGAGAGACGGAAAAAGCAGCGGAAAAAGCAGCGGAAAAAATTGTGTTTTGCATCTGGCAGATTTTCGGGTTTCGTGATATACTTTTAAAATACGGGTGCCTGTGGAATATGTCAAAACGGACAAGCTGTTTTTGAACCGCAGATTTCAGCCTGCAGTGCTTCCGGGCGGCCGTAGGCCAAGTTTAATTTTTAAGTAAAGATAAAATGGAGGGCTGAAAAAATGAGTACTACTTCACAAGCGAGCCAAAGAATCAACGCTTTGCTCGACGACAACAGTTTCGTTGAGATCGGGGCGATGGTGAAAGCCAGATCCACCGACTTCAATCTGAAACAGACAGAAACTCCATCCGACGGATGCGTCACCGGCTATGGGGTGATCGAAGGGAATCTCGTATATGTATACAGCCAGGATGCTTCCGTGCTCGGCGGCAGCATCGGTGAGATGCATGCGAAGAAGATTACCGGACTCTATGACCTGGCGATGAAGACGGGGGCTCCCGTGATCGGTCTGATCGATTCCGCCGGCCTGAGGCTTCAGGAGGCGACGGACGCCCTGAACGCCTTCGGCGAGATTTATATGAAGCAGACGCTGGCTTCCGGCGTGATCCCGCAGATCACGGCGGTCTTCGGAACCTGCGGCGGCGGACTCGCTCTGGTTCCCGCGCTTACCGACTTCACCTTCATGGAAGGAAAGAAGGCGAAGCTGTTCGTGAATGCGCCCAACGCCCTTGCCGGCAATGAGATCTCCAAGTGCAACACCTCCGACGCGGCGTTCCAGAGCGAAGAGGCGGGACTTGTGGATTTCGTGGGCGAAGAGTCCGAGATTCTCGCTCAGATCAGAAATCTGGTATGCATGCTTCCTTCCAACAATGAGGACGACAATTCCTATGTGGAGTGCATGGACGACCTCAACCGTACGGACGCTTCCCTGGCGGCCTGCGTGGGAGACAGCTCCATCGCCCTTTCCACCATTGCGGACGACCGCCTTTTCATCGAGGTAAAGGCCGCGTACGCGAAGGAAATGGTGACCGGATTTATGAAGCTCAACGGCATGACTGTGGGCGCTGTGGCGAACCGTTCGGAGATCTATGACGAGAACGGACAGAAGACGGCCTCCTTTGACGCCGCCCTTTCTCCGGAAGGCTGCGACAAGGCCGCTGAATTCGTGAACTTCTGCGACGCGTTCAACATTCCGGTGCTCACCCTGACCAACGTGAACGGCTTTACGGCGGACAAGTGCTCCGAGAAAAGAATCGCGAAGGCTGCCGCCCGCCTTACATACGCATTTGCCAATGCGACGGTTCCCAAGGTCAATGTGGTGACCGGCATGGCTTACGGAAGCTCCTATGTGGTGATGAATTCCAAGGCTCTCGGCGCGGATATCACCTATTGCTGGCCGGATGCGAAGATCGGTACCATGGATGCCCGCCTTGCGGCGAAGATCATCTGCGACGGACAGGGAGCGGATGCGGTGAACGCATGCGCGAAGGAATATGAGGCTCTGCAGACGAGCGCGGCGAGCGCTGCCGGACGGGGCTATGTGGACACCATTATTGAGCCTGCCGATACGAGAAAATATGTGATCGGCGCGTTCGAAATGCTCTTCACAAAGAGGGAAGACCGCCCTGCGAAAAAACACGGCACGGTTTAAGCTGCCGCAGACTTTGAAAGGAGCATGTCGATTCATATGAAAAGGAAGTTGTTAACATTAGGAATGGCTCTCATCTGCGTTTTCAGCATGACGGCCTGCAGCGGGGAAGCGGATACGTCCGCGAATGCGGAAAGCATGTACGGCATTACGCAGGATTCCGCAGCCAGCTATGCGGATCAGGTGATCGGTTCCATCCAGACCATCGTGGTTCAGGGCATGCAGGATCAGTATGCGGACGACGCGGTGATCTCCACCGCTCTGGACAGCTGGGAGAGCGCATTGGAGGACATCGGAGAGGTTCAGTCCATGTCCGGCCATACGGTATCCGCGGATGAGGACGGCGTGACCATCGACGTTCATGTGGACGGGAGCGATCACGATGCGAACATCGTGATCACTCTGGATGACGAGCTGGTTTTGAGCAGCATTACGACGAACGTGGAATATTCCTTCGGGGAGCTGATGCAGAACGCGGCTCTGAATACGGTCCTCGGCATGGGAACCGTATTCGTGATCCTGATCCTGATCTGCCTGATCATTTACTGCTTCAACTTTATCCCGAAGATCCAGGCAGCCTTCTCCGGTAAGAAGAAGGAGCCGGAAGAAAAGAGAGAGGCAGCGCCGGCCGCTGCCCCCGCGCCCGTGCCCGCAGCGCCTGCTCCGGCAGCCGCGCAGGAACTTGTGGCTGACGGCGAGCTCGTGGCAGTGATCGCGGCGGCGATCGCGGCGAGCGAAGGAGCTCCGTCTCCGGAAGGCTTTGTGGTAAGAAGCATCAGACGTGTGCCCGCAAGCAGATGGAAAGCAAATCAATAAAAAAGAAAAGGACGATACAGGAGGAAAAGTATCATGAAGAATTATAGAATTACCGTAAATGGAAACGTGTACGATGTGACAGTGGAAGAGGGCGCGCAGGGTGCGGCTCCCGTTTATGCGCCCAAGGCGGCTCCCAGACCGGCGGCTCCTGCGCCCGCTCCCGCCCCCGCGGCAGCGCCCGCTCCTGCAGCTGCCCCTGCTCCGGCTCCTGCCCCTGCGGCAGCTCCCGCCGGCGCAGCCGGAAGCATCCGTGTGGAAGCCGGTGCGGCAGGTAAGGTTTACAGCATCGACGCCAAGGTCGGACAGACTGTCAAGGCCGGCGATTCCGTTGTGACCATCGAAGCCATGAAGATGGAGATCCCGGTCGTGGCTCCTCAGGACGGCACCGTAGCCAGCATCGACGTAGCGGTCGGCGACGCCATCGAAGCGGGCGCTCTGCTTGCAACGTTAAACTGAGTACGGAAGGAACGTCCTGCCAATCCCATAAGGCTGTGCAGGGGACATGACGCTCCGTCATGGATCTGTGCCGCACAGCCGGGCACTCAGGCCTGTGAGTTTGGCAAAAAGGAATGGGAGGTCAACATCAATGGAATATATTGTAACTACACTGGACAATCTGATCCATCAGACAGCGTTCTTCAATCTGACGCTGGGCAATTATCTGATGATCGTGATCGCCTGCGTGTTCCTCTATCTGGCGATTGCCAGAGGCTTTGAGCCCCTGCTTCTGCTTCCGATCGCCTTTGGAATGCTTCTGGTAAATATCTATCCGGACATCATGCTCCGCCCGGAGGACGCCGCAAACGGAACAGGCGGTCTGCTTTATTACTTCTATGTGCTGGACGAATGGTCGATCCTGCCGTCGCTGATCTTCATGGGCGTGGGAGCGATGACGGACTTCGGGCCGCTGATCGCCAACCCCAAGAGCTTCCTGCTGGGAGCGGCGGCGCAGTTCGGTATCTTCGCGGCCTACTTCGGCGCCATCGCCCTCGGCTTTAACGACAGGGCAGCCGCCGCCATTTCCATCATCGGCGGAGCGGACGGCCCTACCTCCATCTTCCTGTGCGGAAAGCTGGGACAGACGGAGCTGCTCGGACCTATTGCCGTGGCGGCCTACTCCTATATGTCTCTGGTTCCGATCATCCAGCCTCCGATCATGCGGCTGTTTACCACGGAAAAAGAGAGACGGATTAAGATGGAACAGCTTCGTCCGGTTTCCAAGCTGGAAAAGATCCTGTTCCCCATCATCGTTACCATCGTGGTATCCCTGATCCTTCCTACCACCGCTCCCCTTGTGGGCATGCTGATGCTGGGCAACCTGTTCCGGGAGTCCGGCGTGGTAAGACAGCTGACGGAAACCGCCGGCAACGCGCTGATGTATACTGTTGTTATCCTGCTTGGTACTTCTGTAGGCGCGACCACCAGCGCGGAAGCCTTCCTGAATGCTGACACGCTGAAGATCGTTGCTCTGGGCCTGATCGCATTTGCCTTCGGCACGGCTGCCGGCGTCCTGTTCGGCAAGCTGATGTGCATCGTTACCCACGGAAAGGTCAATCCGCTGATCGGTTCGGCGGGCGTATCCGCTGTTCCCATGGCGGCCAGAGTATCCCAGAAGGTCGGCGCGGAAGCGGATCCCACGAACTTCCTGCTGATGCACGCCATGGGACCCAACGTGGCCGGCGTGATCGGAACCGCGGTTGTGGCCGGTACCTTTATGGCGATTTTCGGAGTATTCTGATGCTTCCGGTCAGAATGCGGATTATGGACACAGAAAGTTAGGAAGATGGCACGGGCCGCCGGTCCGTGCCAGAGAATGGCCGGATGCCATTCTTCTATATTTGAATGCCGCCTGAGGCGGCAGAAATCAGGAGGAAATGGAAATGTCAGACCCGAAACCTGTTAAAATTATGGAAACTGTACTGCGTGACGCCCATCAGTCCCTGATCGCCACCAGAATGCCTACCGAGATCATGCTTCCCATCGCGGAGAAGATGGACAAGGTCGGCTATGCGGCTGTGGAGTGCTGGGGCGGCGCTACCTTTGACGCTTCCCTTCGTTTCCTGCATGAGGATCCGTGGGAGAGACTGAGAAAGCTGAGAGCGGCCTTCAAGAACACGAAGCTGCAGATGCTTTTCAGAGGCCAGAACATTCTGGGATACCGTCATTACGCGGACGATGTGGTGGAATACTTCGTACAGAAGTCCATCGCAAACGGAATCGATATCATCCGTATCTTTGACTGCCTGAACGATCTGCGCAACCTGGAATGCGCGGTGAAGGCCTGCAACAAGGAAGGCGGACACGCGCAGGTAGCCCTGTCCTATACGCTGGGCGACGCCTACACGCTGGACTACTGGATGAACATCGCAAAAGAGATCGAGAGCATGGGAGCCAATTCCATCTGCATCAAGGATATGGCAGGCCTGCTGGTTCCCTATGAGGCGGACCGCCTGATCCGCGCGCTGAAGTCGGCCACGAAGCTGCCGGTTCAGCTGCACACCCACTACACCTCCGGCGTTGCCAGCATGACCTACCTGAAGGCCGTGGAAGCCGGCGTGGACATCATCGACTGCGCGATCTCTCCGTTCGCTCTGGGAACCTCCCAGCCCGCGACCGAGGTTATGGTAGAGACCTTCCGCGGAACCCCTTACGACACCGGCTACGATCAGAACCTTCTGGCGGAAATCGCGGATTATTTCCGCCCTTACAGAGAAGAGTGCTTAAAGAGCGGCCTGATGGATCCCAAGGTGCTCGGCGTAAACATCAAGACCCTGATCTATCAGGTGCCCGGCGGAATGCTTTCCAACATGGTGAGCCAGCTGAAGGAGCAGAACGCCAGCAACCGTTACGACGACGTGCTTCAGGAGATCCCCCGCGTGAGAAAGGACTTCGGCGAACCCCCGCTGGTTACCCCGTCCTCTCAGATCGTCGGAACGCAGGCTGTGCTTAACGTGCTGATGGGCGAGAGATACAAGGTTGCCACCGACCAGACCAAGGATCTGCTTTCCGGAAAATACGGAAAGACGGTCAAGCCTTTCAATCCGGAGGTACAGAAGAAGGTAATCGGCGACAAGGAAGTGATCACCTGCCGTCCTGCGGATCTGATCCCCAACGAGCTTGCGACTATCGAGGCGGAGATGAAGGAATGGAAGCAGCAGGATGAGGACGTGCTCAGCTACGCCCTGTTCCCGCAGGTAGCCATGGACTTCTTCAAGTACCGTCAGGCGCAGCAGGAGAAGGTCGATATGACCCAGGCTGACACGAAGAACGGCGCTTATCCGGCATAAGGCGTGACAGCTGCCGTAGGGAAGACTTTGCAGTAAAAAGGACTTATTCATACGGAAAAGGAATGCAGAGAAGGCGGGCGTTTTCAGGAATGCCCGCCTTTTCCGGTGTTCCTGGCGGCGCACGTTTTCAGCGGGTGAAAGTTCCGAAGCCCGGCCATCGCAGCGCTCCAGTCATCCTCTGCGGGCGGCTGCAGCCGCTGAAAAGCCGCGGACGTCGTGAAAAACGGAGTTTGGAAAGAAAAAATGATTGATATTAAAAATTACGGACGTAAAATACAGTACTATGAAACAGACCGCATGGGAATCGTGCATCATTCCAATTATATCCGCTGGATGGAGGAAGCCAGGATCGACACGCTGGCCCAGATCGGGATTCCCTATGATAAAATCGAAGCGGCAGGTATTCTGATTCCCGTTCTGGAGGCTTCCTGTGAATACAGGATTGCCTTCCGCTTTGGGGAGGAGTTTTCCATCCGCGTGCTTCCTGACCGCTTCAGCGGAATCAAAATGAGCATGAAATATGAAATCTATGGCGCCGGAGACGGGCTTCTGCATGCCGCGGGACATACCGGGCACTGTTTCCTTAACAGGAACATGAAGCCGGTCCATCTGAAAAGGGATTATCCGGAAATCTATGGAAGGCTGTCAGAATATATGAGCGCGGAATAACCTTTATTTTTCATGAAGAGAGGAACGTCAGAATGATCCCGGAAAAGTTTAAGGAAAGAATGAGGCTGCTGCTGGGCGGAGAATACGAAGAATTTCTGGAGGCTCTTGGACAGGAGAGATATCAGGCGCTGCGGGTAAATCCCATGAAAATGGACCGGGAGGAATTTGTGCAAAAGGCGCCCTTTTGCCTGTCTCCTGTTCCCTGGGAAGAAAACGGGTTTTATTATGAAAAAAGGGAAGAGCAGCCGCAGCCCGGCAGGCACCCCTGGCATGAGGCCGGCGTTTACTATATTCAGGAGCCCAGCGCCATGTCCGCCGTTCCCTTTCTGGAGGCGAGGCCTGGAGAACGGATCCTGGATCTGTGCGCCGCTCCCGGCGGGAAGAGCACCCAGATCGCGGCGGCCGTGCGGGGGGAGGGACTTCTTGTCTGCAATGAGATCCATCCAGCCCGGGCGGCCATCCTTTCTGAAAATATCGAGCGGATGGGCGTGCGAAACGCGTTGGTTTTAAACGAAACGCCGGACCGGCTGGCGGAACGGTTTCCCGGCTTTTTCGACCGGATCCTGGCGGACGCTCCCTGCTCCGGGGAGGGAATGTTCCGGAAAAACGAGGCGGCGGGAGAGGAGTGGAGCCCGGAAAATGTGCGGATGTGCGCAGAGCGGCAGAGAGAGATCCTGGAATATGCCTATCAGATGCTCCGTCCCGGCGGAAGGCTCTGTTATTCCACATGTACCTTCGCTCCGGCGGAGGACGAAGGAAGCGTTAGCTGGCTGATTAAAAAGCATCCGGACATGCATGTCCTTTCCGTTCCCATGCCGGAAGGCTTCGCGCCCGGACATCCGGAATGGGCGGATATGGAGGAGGCGGAAGATGCCGGGGAAGAGACTGCTCCGGCTTCCCGCCCGGCGGTTGGGACGACATCCATTTTGTCCTCTGAACTGGAGCGCACCATGCGGCTCTGGCCTCACAGGCTTCGGGGAGAGGGACACTTTGTGGCGGTGCTGGAAAAGAATGGGCAGGAGGCAGAGAAGCTTCCCGCGAAACGGACACGCCGCAGGGACGGGGAAAAGGGATTGGGAGAAAAGGATTATGCGGAATTCTCCGCATTCGCACGGGAGAATCTGCGCGTGCAGCTTTCCGGAATCTATCTGCGCTTTGGAGAGCAGCTCTATCTGGCGCCGGAGGAAACGCCCGTCCTTCGGGGTCTGAAGGTGCTGCGCCCGGGCCTGCATCTGGGAACCGTGAAGAAGAACCGCTTTGAGCCTTCCCATGCGCTGGCGCTTACCCTGAAGCCGGAGGACGCAGCGCATGCTGTCAGCCTGGATACAGAAGGCCGCCAGGTAAAGGACTACCTGAACGGCCTGACCTTCCCCGCAGAAGGAGAAAAGGGATGGTATCTGATCTGCGCGGACGGCTGCAGCCTTGGCTGGGGAAAGCTTGCCGGCGGGATCATGAAGAATCATTATCCCAAAGGACTGCGGAAAAACTGGTGAGGGGAAACCCTTCACCAGTTTTCTTACTTTTTAAATAAAATAATTTTGGAATTAGAATGTCACTAAAATATTATAACAGTATATAATAATACAGAAAAGTTAAAATGAATCAGAATACTTGCAAAATGCTTCATAATATAGTATATTTGCAGCAAGAAAGGATGTGATGATATGACAACGATCAGTATCAGGCTCGACGATGATATGAAAAGAGAACTGGATGAAATGTGTGATGAAATGGGGATGAACATTACTACTTTTTTTATGATTTATGCAAAGAAAGCATTACGTGATCGCAGAATCCCATTTGATATTGTAGCTCCCATTGATCCTTTCTATTCAGATTCCAACATGGAGCAGATCAGAAAGGCAAGGCGACAGATTAAAGAAGGAAAAACAGTGACGAAGTCAATGGAAGATTTGGAGGCCATGGAGGGTGAGTAGGCTTACATTTGCCGAGGATGCTTGGGAAGAATATCTGTACTGGCAGACACAGGACAGGAAAACTTTAAAAAGAATAAATGCGCTCCTGAAAGAAATACAGAGAAGCCCTTACGAAGGAACTGGAAAGCCGGAACCTTTAAAGGGTGGAGCTGATAATGCCTGGAGCAGAAGGATTAATGAGAAGGACAGGATTGTTTATGAAATACGGGAAGAATCAATCCTGATCCTGCAGTGTAAAGGGCATTATGAGGATAAATAAGCGGATAAAATATCAGATCTATATATACCAGGCGGGCAGATTCGCGGCATACAGCCGCGAATCTGCTCGCCTGATAACTTCTTTTGCGTACTTTTCTTATCTTTACGCTTCTTATTTCTCCTGAATCATCCCATGAAGGGTCTGCAGGGAGTGCACTTCGCCTCTGCCGTGCTGCTGGACGTAGAGGATGCCTTCCGCTGCTGCAAGGCCGGCGGCCATGGTGGTGATGTAGGTGATCTTTCCCTTGATGGCGGCCTTGCGCAGATAGCTGTCGTCATTGGCGCTGTCCTTGCCCACCGGCGTATTGACGATGAGCTGGATCCTGCCGTTGGTGATCAGGTCCAGAATGTTCGGACGGCCCTCGGAGAGCTTCTTCACCTGTTCAACAGGAATGCCTGCCTCACGGATGAGGGCGGCGGTGCCTGCGGTGGCGATGATGGAAAATCCTGCCTTATGGAAAGCTTCCGCCAGCGCCTTTACCTCGGGCTTGTCCTTCCGGCTGACGGAGATGAGCACCGTGCCGGACAGAGGAAGCCGGGACTGGGTCGCCTCCTGGGACTTGAAAAAGGCCTCGCCGAAGGAGGAAGAAAGGCCGAGTACCTCTCCGGTGGAACGCATTTCCGGTCCGAGGACGGGATCCACCTCCGGGAACATGTTGAAGGGGAAGACAGCTTCCTTTACGCCGAAGTAAGGGATGTGCTGCTCCTTCAGGTAAGGCACCGGAGACGGATTATGGGTGTAATCCTGCATGATCACGTCGATGGCAAGGGGTACCATGCGGATGTTGCAGACCTTGGAAACCAGGGGCACCGTGCGGGAGGCGCGGGGATTGGCTTCCAGAACGTAAACCTTTCCGTTTTCAATGGCATACTGCATGTTCATCAGGCCCTTTACATGCATCTCCTCCGCGATCTTTCTGGTATATTCCTTGATGGTTTCCAGATTGTCCGCCGGAATGTGGACGGAAGGCAGGATGCAGGCGGAGTCGCCGGAGTGGATTCCCGCAAGCTCAATGTGCTCCATGACGGCGGGCACAAAGGCGTGTGTACCGTCGCTGATGGCGTCGGCTTCGCACTCCATGGCATGGTTCAGGAAGCGGTCGATCAGGATCGGCCGGTCGGGCGTGACGCCTACGGCGGCCTTCATGTAGCCTTCCATGCTCTCCGGGTCATAGACCACTTCCATGCCGCGGCCGCCCAGAACGTAGGAAGGACGGACCATGACGGGATAGCCGATGCTTTCCGCGATGGAGAGGGCTTCCTCCACAGTGGTCGCCATGCCGGATTCCGGCATGGGGATGTGCAGCTTGTCCATCATGGCGCGGAACAGATCACGGTCCTCGGCCAGATCGATGACGGAAGGTGAGGTTCCCAGGATCTTTACGCCGTTTCGCTCCAGCTCGGAAGCCAGGTTCAGAGGAGTCTGACCGCCGAACTGAGCGATGACGCCCACCGGCTTTTCCTTCTCATAGATGCTCAGCACGTCCTCCAGAGTCAGAGGCTCAAAATAGAGCTTATCCGAGGTGTCGTAATCCGTGGAAACGGTTTCCGGATTGCAGTTTACGATAATGGTCTCAAAGCCCAGCTTTTTCAGGGCGAGTGAAGCGTGTACGCAGCAGTAGTCAAATTCGATTCCCTGGCCGATCCGGTTCGGGCCGCCGCCAAGGATCATCACCTTCGGCTTTTCCGTACGGACCGGATTCTTGTCCGAAGCGTTATAGGTGGAATAGTAGTAGGCGCTGTCCGGCGTTCCGCTCACATGGACGCCCTCCCAGGCCTCCGTGACGCCGAGGGCGAGCCGGCGGGAGCGCACGGCGGCCTCCGGGATCTCCAGAAGCTGGCTGATATATTTGTCGGAAAATCCGTCCTTCTTGGCGGAGATCAGAAGCTCAT
>CALWGL010000078.1 GCA_944380025.1 uncultured Lachnospiraceae bacterium | reverse complement strand
GAAGTTGGAGCGTTTTACTTCAATAATAGTAGAACGTGGTTTAAAAAGATAGCCGTTGTATTGTTAAGCGCTTACGCCAGATCGCAGAGATGTCAATAGTGGAACCGTAAAAGAAAAGGAACTGACCGAATATGAGAACGGATAAAGTGAAATGGACAGAACTGATTACAGGCATCCTTCTGATTCTTCTTGGAATCTACAGCCTGATCCGTCCGGTGGGGATGCTGACCGGCGTGACGGTTATCTACGGGCTGGTTGCGGTGGTCACGGGGGTCGCGGACATTGCTTTCTGTGTCCGGATGGAGCGCAGAACGGGCTTTGGCCCGGCGGTGTCCCTTGTGACAGGCATTTTGAGCGTCCTGGCGGGCATCCTGATTTTGTGCAACATCAGCGCGGGCCGGTGGGCGATCGCGATTCTGTTCCCGATCTGGTTCATCGCGCACTGCATCTCAAGGCTGTCCCATCTTTCCCTGATCCGCATGACGGTAGGAGACGCGTATTATTACTTTACGTTGGTCGTCAACATTCTGGGACTGGTGATGGGATTTCTGATGCTGTTTAACCCGCTGGCCGCCATGCTTTCCGTCAGCTGGCTGATCGGGATTTATCTTATCCTGCTGGGAATGGACAGCCTGATGCTGGCGATCGTGCTGTTTGGGCTTCGCTGAAGCAGAACAGGAGAGTTTGGGCTGTGTAAAAAGCTCCGCGTCAGAAGACATTCTTGTTGTTCTGATGCGGAGTTTTTATATGGGAGCCGGCTGATGGCACTTCCGGTTCACTCCGAACGGGTTCGTTCTTTTTCCAGCCTGCTTTTCCCGCTTTTATCATAGAAATCTTTTTCGATACTGCCGGTAATAGTACCGCAAAGCGCAGCTCTCTTTACGAGCAGGTACATCGAAATACCGTACTCCCTGCAAATCAATTCCATATCCCAGGCATATAACAGAATCGCTTTGGCCACGGCTTTAATCGTTTTCATAGCGGGCTTTCTTTCGTGGGGGTTAGAGCGACAAAATTATCTTTTTAATCTCGTTAGTCTTTTCTTCTAATTCCTTTGTTCCATCTATAACATAATCTGATGATGGCAACACATCTTTTAACATTTGGACATAAGCAACTCTCGCATATTTAAGGTACATCTCCAAATCTTGTCTGATTTCCTCACCAGTAGCATTATTCATATCTCGTAAAATTCTTCTTGCCATTGCAATATCTAACGGGGTATCTATAAAAATTGCACAATCAATATATTTGCTTAATGTCTCATGGCAGTATGCAAAAGGATAATCCAACAGTAAGTATTCGCTATCTGAATTTTTCTTTATTTCGAGAATATCTTTTATCAATGGGCTCAAATTCCATACATTATAATCAGCCCCTTGCATCGTCCAGGCGTAGAAATCATCAACTTCACCTTCAAAAGAATAGTCATCAAAATGAAGAGACATTGTATTCGGAATTTGTTTCTTCAATTCATTAACAATAGATGTTTTTCCACCTGCTGTTACAGCAGCAATTGCAATTATTTTCATTCCTTTACCTCTTCCTTCTCAGACAACTTTAAATTTTTTCAACTGTTCTACATATTAAAATTTGTATTATTCAAGCCATTGAATAAACGCCGTTTTATCCGTGCTGTTATATCCCGCATTACCATAAAAGTTCATTGTTTCTTCTTTCTTTGAGCCTGTAAGCAGCATCATTTTATAACAATTTGTGTTCTCTGCTATCTTCTTTGCATAATTTAAGCATTCTGTTGCATACCCTTTTCCGCGATAACTTGAATGTGTAACAACATTTTCAATAAATGCATATGGTCTTATGTTCCTTGTCAAATTGGGAATAATGACGCAAACACAAGAAGAAACTATTTCCCCCTCTAATTCCTTAACAATAATATGATGGTTTTTATCTTGCATAATTGCCTTCCAAGTCGTTTTTAAATGTTCTGTCATTTCTGGAATTGTTTCCTCGTGCAAATGCAAATATAATTCTAATATCTTACTCAACTCGTTTTCATAAACTTCTCTAATCATTTCAACATCTCCACAATTTTAAGTTTTCACTTTCCAATAGTACATCCAACCATTGCGAAATTCAATCTTCACCATATTTACAGGTACAGCATCCCTGCAAACGCAGGAGCACCGTACCATGAAACGCATATGTGTAAATCAATTCCTTTTCTCATTCAGTTTCCTGATGATGATATGGCAGGAAACAAAAACCGGAGCTGACATGCCAAAATGGCAGCAGCAGCTCCGGCGCGGACAGTGACTCAGAATCCGGCGTGAAAACGGGCATCACGGAATCCACTTCACCCGGGAAGAATCGTAAAAGCCCCGGGCCTGTGGAGACTCCGCGGCCTTACCCACCGCAACCACCGCGAACGGGATGCTGGTGACATCGAGAACCTTCTGCAGCGCCTCCGCCCGCTTCATGGCGGGGTAGCAGCCGCACCAGCAGGTGCCGTAGCCGAGCTCCGCAGCCTGCAGGAGCAGGTTTTCAATGGCCGCGCCGCAGTCCTGCGGCCAGAAGCCGTCGCAGATGCCCTCCTGCAGGTCCGGCCTGCCGCAGACCACGATGGCAAGGGAGGCCGTCGCAAGCATCCGGGTGTAGGGATGGATTTCCATGATCTGTTCCAGCATCTCCTGCTTCTGAACCACCACGAATTCCCAAGGTCTGCAGTTGCAGGCGCTGGGAGCCATCATGGCGGCTTCCAGGAGCTGTTCGATGTGCTCTTTGGGGATTACAGCACCTTTCTCGTATTTACGGATACTTCTTCTTGCTCTGATCGCTTCCGATGTGTTCATGAGGTTCCTCCTTTTTCACTGAAAATCAAAAAGATTCAGGCCGATCTCTTCGCTGAATTTCCGCTCCACCGTGCCGGAGATCCGGTTCAGGATGATCTCGGCCGTAGCGCTGACGACCGCCTGATTCAGATGGCCGCCCACCACATGGCCCTTCTCATCCCCTGCGGCGAAATGGGCGTGCAGATAGGGCTTTCCGTCCTGTGTGGTCAGCGTCCCGGTCAGGGAAACGATCTCATAAGGGCCTTCAAACGCGTTGGCGTGATATTCCTTTGTTTTGGTGTCAAAAACGCCCACCGTAAAGGCCTTCACCGCGCCAAGGCCGCTGATCTGCGCAAGCGCGATGCCCTCCTTTTTGGCAAGGGCAAGAAGCTGTCCGCAGATTTCCTCATCCGGGTCGAGCCGGAGCACATAAGTGCCGTCAAATTTCCGATATTCCATTGTCATTTCCTTTCTCCGCCTGTGGCGGCATACGGATTAAGCTGTCTGAAACGCTCTGTCAGTCCCAGTCCTTCCGGATCTGCGTCATCATCCGGGAAACGTCCCGGCTGTAGTTCAGATACATCTCATCCGGCCCGCCGGATACGGCCGCTTCCATGTCCCGGATCTCATAGCGCAGGGCGTCCGCGGAGGAGCCTGCTTCCACCGTTTCCAGACGCCCGTCCTTTGTCCAGGTGATCACGGCCCTGTCGGCCCGGGGATATTCCAAAATCTCGATATAACAGTTTTCATACGCCGCCACGCCGCGCTTGGGCTGCTTTGCGTGAAGGCTCAAAGAGGCCGTAGCCATTTCTCCCGCCGGATTTGACAGAAGGATTCCCACCTGTTCGTCCACGCCGCTGGGCGCGTACTTTACCTGGGACGCGATCCGGTCCGGAGGGCAGCTCATAAACCACCGGATGAAGGAGAGGGCATATACGCCGATGTCCCAGAGCGCGCCGCCGGCCAGCCTGGGGTTGAAGAAGCGGTTCGTCATGTCGTATTCCTTGAAGCTTCCGAAATTCATCTGAACCATGCAGAGCCTTCCCAGGACGCCGCTGTCCGCAAGCTCCTTCAGCCGCCTGTAGAGCGGCATATGGTAGATGGTCATGGCTTCCGCCAGGATGAGGCCCTTTTTTTCTGCCAGAGCCTGCGCCTGTTCAAGCTCCACAGAATCCAGCGTGATGGCCTTTTCGCAGAGCACATGCTTTCCGTGCCGCAGCGCCTCGCTGATGTAGCCGCTGTGGGTGTTGTGGGGCGTGGCGATGTAGACGATATCCACATTTTCATCCGTGAAAACGTCGGAAATGCTTTCATATACCTTTGCTGCGCCGTATTTTCCGGCATAGGCGACGGCGTTTTCGTATGTCCGGTTCGCGACGCCGTACAGCGTCCGGCCTTCCTGCCCCATGGCCTGCCCGAACTGGCGGGCGATATCGCCGCAGCCGATCACGGCCCAGCGGTACGGTTCCTTCTTGTTCATCTGATTCACCTCATTTCATGCTCCTGCTGTGCGCGGCAGGAAGGACGCTGCTTTCCAAAGTTTACGATTGTTTCAAGATCATAGAGGAAGAGGGATTCCGAGGCTTCGGCTTCCGCTGTAATTTTTTTATCAAAGCCGGATTCGGAGAACAGGGCGTAGTAGAATTTCGCCTTTTCCTTCAGCGGAGTCAGCTTTGCCAGGGTATCCAGATACTCTGAATAATCAAATGGGCTGTGCCGGAATTTACATTCTCCCACCAGATAATTTTTTCCATCTCTGTCGATGGCGAGCAGGTCGATCTCAGTTTCCGCGGTTCTGAAACCGTTTTGGGCACTGGCGTCGCGGACGGTTGTTTTGCCTGTCCAGCGCCCCATTTTCGCGAAACGGAACGGCAGGGCATTTTTCTTCTGCAGCCCGCGTACAAATTCCCGGCAGATGTCTTCAAACGCCAGTGAGGCGAATTCGTGCAGGGCAGGCTTTACAAAATATTCATAAACGCCATCCACGTCCCCGTCCTCAAGCTGCGATAGATTTGCAAAGCCAAAGGCATACCAGAAGCGGAAAAAATGATCGGTCAGACGGTAGGTTCCCCGATTCGTATTCGCTTTCTCCTTTGTCTTTGCGTCAACGGAAAATTCACGCTCAACAATACCAAGCTCAGTCAGATTTTTCAGATAAACGCTGGTTTTGGAGGTATCTTCCACAAGCGACTTCTGACTGATATCGTTCAGCCGCGTACTGCCCAGGGCGACCGCCTCAATGATGGAGTTGTAGACCGGTGTTTCCCGAAGCTCCTGATGCAGCAGAAAGTCCACTTCGCTGTACAGTACGGAGCCCTTGGTAAGAATGTTGCGCCGGATGTTTTCCGGCACGGAAAGATCGGGGCTGAACTGATTCAGATAATGCGGGATACCGCCCAGAACCGCGTAGGCGAGCACCTTTTCCTTCTCCGAGTAATTCGGAAAAAAACGGGCGGCATCGTAAAATCCCATTTCCTTCATTTTATAGATTCCGGTCGCCCTGCCGTATAACGGATTTTTTTCCGCGAGCAGCTCTTTTTCGATAAAGCTCATGGCGCTGCCGCACAGAATGATCATCACATTACAGTCCTTCAGCTTCGCGTCCCAAAGATTCTGCAGAATAGATGGAATGCTCCTGTTTCCCCTGCACATGTAAGGAAACTCATCGATTACGATCAGCTTTTTCTTTTCGCCATATGGAAGCTCGGGGATCGCGAGGAACGCTCTCTCCCAGTCCGGAAATGCAGAGATGTACTGCCTGGCAGGGATATCCTCACGCAGAAGCTGCGTGGAAAACCTGGCAAGCTGCACCCTGTCTGTGCTCTGGGTGCAGGAAAAGAAAATATGAGGCTTATTCCTGCAGAACTCCCTGAGCGTTTCTGTTTTCCCAACTCGCCTTCTTCCGTATAAAACGATCAGCTGTCCTTTTTTTTCGTCGTATCTGTTTTGAAGAAATTCCAGTTCCGCCTCTCTGCCGATGAACATGCTTTTTCTCCTGAATATCAAATCGTGATTTACTAAATCGTAATTTGTAATAATTATATCCCAAAGGGATGAGAAAATCAAGGCGGATCTTTTCCGGCTCCGACGTTATGGTCGATGCCTGAACGAAGAAAGCCGCTGTCAGAACCCGGCAGATCCGGCCGCGCGTCCGGTCTCGATATTTAAGCTCTGGATAAAACGGTTATCCTGAATACAGGAGTTCAATACCACGTTGCTGTACTGCCCGATGATCTGACGGACGATCAGAAGCCCCTGTCCTCTGCCGGGGCCTTTCGAGGTTTTTCCGGTCTGAATGCCGCTTCGCCTGGTTTCTTCTGTGATCGAATTTTTGATCAGCCAGGAGCACTGCGTTTCCCTGCCGTTGATCTGAACCTCCATGGTTCCGCCGGGTATTCCGGCGGCCTCCTCAATGGCATTGTCCAGCAGGATCCCCAGAACCCGGGTCAGATCGATAAGATCCATTCCAGACTGAAAATGCTCCGGCTGAATGGAAACATGCAGGGAAAGGGAGATGTTTCTCTGAACCGCCTGGGAAAGCTTCAGATATAAAAAGGCGCGTAGCGTTTCGTCCGGCAGCCGGCAGACCGACGATAGCAGCTCGCCCTGCAGCATGTCCAGGTTTTCCTGCAGATCCTGATAATAGGAAGAAAGGCCCTCCTGCTTCCACTGATTCAGAACGGCACTGTCCTTGTAAAAAGAGACGCGGAACAGCAGCAAAAGAAACGGGATCTGCAGACAGAGGAGCGCTGTGCACAGGCTGGGAAAGAAGAGCAGCACCAGCGGATTCTGAGAGGACAGGATGGTAAAGGGAAGAAAGATCAGGGTACAGACCGCAAGGATCAGGAGGGAAAAACGGAAAAAGTACCGTTCGATTTTTCCATATTTCTGCCCGAACTGATTCAGACGCAGCAGATCCCGGCGAAACAGGATGCGGATACCTGCCGCGGCCGGGAGAAATCCTGCGGTCAGGATCAGAAAGGTGCCGATCAGGGCCTTCGCGCGGCTGTCCCATCCTGCCTGCAGAAAAGGGGTAAGGAAGGAGCTGGCAAGGTAAATGAGATAAGCCGCGAGGGACAGCGTGATATAGGAAAAGTAGCATACAAAATGATTGCCGCGCAGAGTCTCCAGCGATAACCGGGCGGTCAGATAGCAGGCGGCAAAGAGGACCCAGAACAGCCACAGATGTCCAAGTATCGCGGAGGTGGAGTTAAAGAGCCTGGCAGGAAACAGAAGGACGGAAAAGAAAAAAAGGTATCCTTCTGCCCGGAGCGGAAGCAGCGCCGGAATCCTGAACAGGGCGGTCAGCAGTAAAGCAAACAGGAAGGAAAAGAAAAACTCGGAACGGATGCTTACCGCCCAGACAGATATTGTCTGAATCAGCGGCATAAGGGCGGCAGCCATAAGCCGCAGATTTTTCTTTCGGAGCCGCTTCGCAAAGAGAAACAGAAGAGATAAATAAGCAAGCGTGAACAGGAAACGGGAGCACTCCCGCAGGCTGCCGGCGAACATCCCGGACAGATCACAGGCTCCCATATAGTGCAGCTGATTTGAATAAAAAATATCGATCATATCGACCTAAGCCTTCTTTCCGGCTGCCATTCGGTCTGACACAGCCCTTTTTCTCCCCAGCGCACAGGGAACCAGCGCGCTGTTGGATAATTTGATCATCCCGCCCCGCAGCGAGAGGATATGCTTTTCGTTTACCAGCACCGAACGGTGGCAGCGGATAAAGGAATCTCCCAGGAGCTTTCCGACGTGTTCGATGGTGTCGCGGACAGTGATCTCGGAACCGTCAAAGGTGTGGAAGCAGACGGAGTGGGCGACTGTTTTTACAGAATCCACATACAGGATTTCGGAAAGGGACAATCGTACCATTTCATCCATGCCGATGGAAATTTCGATGGACGCTTCTTCCGCCGGGCTCTTCTCCTCGTACGAGGCCATTTTCAGATACCGGACGTATTCACGTATCATTTCATCCTGCTCGACGAGTTTTTCCATGAAACCATAGGGACGGACGCCGCTGCGCAGGATCTCCATCCCCTTATCTCCGTGGCTGGTCACAAAAACGATCTTCCCTTCCGGGTCAGCACGGTAAATCTGCCGCACCAGATCGATGCCGTTCAGGGTATCCTTCCCCAGATCATAGTCCAGAAAATAAAGATAGGTTCCGCCTCCCCTGATAAATTGCAGCACCTCTATTCCGGTCGAAGCCAGACAGACAATTTTGGCCGCCGTTCCGCTTTTCCGGATCGCCCGTTCAAGAAGGCCGGTTAAGAGCCTCAGTGTAAACGGGTCGTCGTCGCAAAGAATGATCTGAAGCATGAGGCAAGTCCTTTCTATATTTTTTCTGAAATTCAGTATATCAGATTTACGGGAAGGAAAAAAGGCCGTGTCCTGAAATGTGCGTTTTTGTCCGGAATGAAGGAAAGGAAGAAAAAGTGCGGAAAAAATAACGCGTCTGAAGCCAAAATCCGCTTTTATCCGGTCAACTGTGATACACTTGCGTCCGTCACAAAAAACAGGATAAAAAAGGAGGCTTGTTATGAATCAGACGATGCGATGGAAAAAGGGAGATACGTCAAACAGACTGCTGGCTTTGGATGCCGTCCGCGGTCTGGCAGTGATCGGAATGTTTATACAGCACTTTGGGCTGCAGCCATGGAATGCTTTTGTGTCCGGAAATACGATGATTCTGTTTATTCTCTGTTCGGGCATATCCTATTCCCTGATGGCAGGGAGCATGCTGGAGCGCGGGACAGAGCTGTCGGTCTTTCGCGCGAGGATACTTGCGAGATCCGTATTTATCGACTTTACAGGATACCTTATCCTGATGCTGAACGGACCGTTTGGAGTAGTGCTGCAGGCGTACGCCATGCTGTTTCTAATGGCGCTGGCCCTGGTAAAACGTTCGACCGTATTTCTGGCTGCCTTTTCCGCAGTTTCCTTCTGGGTATGTCCGCCGCTTATGCTGATTGGATTGAGCCTGTTTGAAGGTACGGCACTGCTTTCTGATATTGCCGGCGGACCTCTTTCCGGAATGGCATGGCTGCCGGTATTCACGGCGGGCATGGCGATCGGACGACTGGAGCTTGGAAGGACGAAAACAATTATCCGCCTGATCGGTACGGGAGCGGCTATACTGGTGCCGGTCAAAGCGTTTTCCGTCTTCATACTGCCTGATATTTACGATGCGGTATGCAGCTGGCTCGCTCAATTCCCGGCTTCGGCGGCCATGCCGGATCCATATGCGGTATGGCCCCGAAACACGACAGCGCCCCTCTGGCATATGCTGTTTCTGGATGCTCCACAGGGAGGGTCAGCCTTTGAACTTCTGATCGGAACGGGAGGGAGCATGCTCCTGCTTGGGGCAGTGTTGTTATTGGAAAAAAGATTCCCCTGTATCCTTTCTCCGTTTGCAAAAACGGGAAGGGTTGCGCTTACTTTGTACAGCCTTCAATTTGTGTTCGCCTGGTTCCTGATGCTGCTTGACCGGGATCCGACCTCTCTGGCGCAGTCGGCGGCAGGAGACCTTGCAATCGTTCTTGTCACACTGATGGCCGGATGGATCTTATGCTGCAGAAAAACGGGACCGTTGGAAACTGCGATCCGCCGGTTTGAAAGAAAGTTTTATCAGGCTGACGGGAGGATGGGATGAAGGAGGCTTCTTCAGGAATTCCAAATCGAAAAATTCCGGGACTGGACGGACTGCGTGGGATTGCGATTCTGGGGGTGCTGGGATATCATCTCGTCCCTGAACTTTTTCCCGGCGGATTTTTGGGAGTGAACCTGTTCTTTGTCCTTTCCGGCTATCTGATAGCGGCAACAACTGGTGGCAGATTATGCAGAATGCTTCCTGTTTTACAAAGATCGACGGGACGTCGCCCTTTACTCATCTTTGGTCTCTGGCGGTTGAAATGCAGTTTTATCTGATCTGGCCGGCGTTGTTTTTGGGATATGCGTTTTTGGAACGGCGGATCAGGAAAGCATGGCTTTTGTGGGTGTTTTTGGCGGGCGTTTCGGCAGCGGCGCTGCTTTTAAACCTTCGTCCGCAGGAAGATCCATCCCGCGTCTATTATGGGACGGATACCAGAATATCCGCGATTCTGATCAGAGTGCTGTGCGGAATGGAAGGAAGACGAAAACGACCGGCGCCCTACCGCCTCTCCGGATGCTTCTGCCGCCTGTATTCGGTGGCGCTCATATGATAATGCTGCCTGAATTTACGGCAGAAATATCCGGAGCTGGCAAAGCCTGTTTCGGCGGCGATGGCGGATACGGCCTTCTGCGTCGTGGAAAGAAGCGCCGCCGCCTGGGAAAGACGGTACTGGATCAGGTATGCTACCGGAGAGGTGGCAATACCCGAGTGAAAGAGATTCAGCGCGCCGCTTTTGCTGAGCGATGCCGCCGCCGCGATCCTGTCAAGGGTGAGCTCTTCGGCATAATGGTCATGGATATACTGGATCATGAGCTGCAGCTTGGCCTGCCTGTGGTCCGGCCTGGAAAGCTCGGGAGAATGGGCCGCGGTCTCCAGATGCTCCGACAGGATTTCCCACAGCTGCATCAGATACCGCACGGTAGGCAGCTCGCTGTGAGGAAGGGCCTCCTGAAGGGCGAATATCCGGCGCAGGAGCTGGAGGATCCGGTTCTGCCAGGGAACGTCAGGGGCAAAGATCCGGTACGGCACAGAGGACCGGATGACCGGAGCGATATATTTTTCATAGATCAGACTGCCTTCCGGGGCCAGAAGGGCGGGAGAAAAAACGATGTTGGGAGAATACGCGCTCTCTTTGGCCTCGTATCGATGGAGAAGCCCGCTGTTAATAAAAATCCCATATCCCTTCGGCAGTTCGATCCGGTCCGTTCCCACGAGGCAGGATACGGCGCTTTCGGAAGAAAGCAGAAATTCCAGTTCGTGATGCCAGTGCCAGTCGATCCGGTGAAAGTCGAACTGCCAGATATTTTCCCGGTAGTAAGCAAATGGATAGCCGCTGGTCCCATGTCTGACGCTTTCATGGAGCGTATCGTCCGTTGCGGTTCTGTAGCCCTGCATGAGCCTTCTCCTCCCAGAAATGTGATATGCGATATTGTACCATATATAAGTGGTTTTGTGCCATGATTTTTCATGGAATCTGTTCTATAATCGCATCCGACAGCATGGGATGCCGCAGGGGCTTCCGGTGATGCCGGAGGGGCTCGGAGGGCGTCCCGGGATGGAGGATGAAAATGAAAAACAAGTACAATCAGACGATCACGGCCTGCTTCGTCGGATATATCGTTCAGGCGGTCATAAACAATTTTGCGCCGCTTCTGTTTCTGACGTTTCAGGAGAGCTACCAGATCCCGCTTTCGCAGATCACCCTGCTGGTGACCTTTAACTTTGGAATCCAGCTTCTGGTCGATCTTCTGTCCGTCGGCCTGATCGACAGGGTCGGATACCGGGCGGCGATGATCGCGGCGCATATCTTTTCGGCGGCCGGACTGATCCTTCTGACGGTTCTGCCGGAGCTTCTGCCGGTCCCGTTTATCGGGATCCTGATTTCCGTGGGAGTATACGCGGTCGGAGGAGGGCTTCTGGAGGTGCTGGTGAGCCCGGTCGTAGAGGCCTGCCCGTCCGACAACAAGGAGAAGGCGATGAGCATGCTCCACTCCTTTTACTGCTGGGGATACGCGGGCGTCGTGCTGATATCCACGCTGTTTTTCAGTATTGCCGGAATCGGGAACTGGAGGATCCTTGCGCTGATCTGGGCGCTCCTTCCGCTTGGAAACGCGTTTGTTTTTACCAGAGTGCCCATTGCGCCGCTGATCGAGGACGGGGAGAAGGGAATGGGGCTGAAGGGCCTGTTCAAAAGCAGGCTGTTCTGGGTCCTGATGGTCATGATGGTGTGCGCGGGAGCGGGAGAGCAGTCGGTAAGCCAGTGGGCTTCCACCTTCGCGGAGAAAGGGCTCGGGATTTCCAAAACGGCGGGAGATCTTGCCGGTCCCCTGGCGTTTGCGGTCATGATGGGCACATCCAGACTTTTTTATGGAAAATACGGAGACCGGATCAATCTGGAGCGGTTCATGATCTGCAGCAGCGGCCTGTGCATCCTTTCGTATCTGGGAATATCCCTTCTGCCCGTTGCCGGACTTAACCTCATTGCCTGCGCGGCGTGCGGGCTGTCGGTCGGGATCATGTGGCCGGGAACCTTCAGCAGAGCGTCCGCGGCCCTGCCGAAAGGCGGAACCGCCATGTTCGCGCTGATGGCGCTGGCCGGCGATGTGGGCTGCTCCGCAGGCCCTACGTTAGTCGGAATGGTATCGGGCGTGATGGGGGACAACCTGAAAATGGGGATCCTGGCAGGGACCGTTTTCCCCTGCCTGCTGCTCATCGGGCTTCTGGTCAGCAGAAAAGGGGTAAGGAAAAAATACCTGAACAGGCTCAGAAACGGAGAATTTACAGGACGGTCATAAACAATGAGGAGGCAAAGAACAGCTGACGCTGTTCTTTTCAGAATGAAATGCCGCCCGAGGCGGCAGTAAAAGGAGGAAGCAGAATGAAGTTTCAATGGATCAACGAAAGCACGGTTACAAGAGAAGGGGACAGAATTACAATTTTCGCGCCTGCGAAAACGGATTTTTTCCGGGGAGCGATCAATGAATGCGAGGATGGATTCCTTCCGGAGGTTCTGAGCAACGCGCCTTTTTACTATACGGAAATGGAAGGCGATTTTGTCCTTCGGGTGAAGGTGTCCCACGCTTTTAAAAACGTATATGACTCCGCGTCGATCATGGTCATGAAGGATCTGGAGTGCTGGGCCAAGGCCTGCTTTGAATATACGGATTTTGGAACCCATGCCGCTGTCAGCGTTGTCACGAAGGGAGATTCTGACGATGCCAACGGATGCAATCTGGAAGGAAACACAGCCTGGCTTCAGATGTGCAGGGTTGGAAATGATTTTGCCTTTCATTATTCCACTGACGGAGAGCATTTCTACATGATGCGCTATTTCCATCTTCCCGTAGATCCGGTGGTCAAGGTCGGCCTTCTGGCACAGGCGCCCACGGGAGACGGCGGGGACCGCGTCTATGAGCATCTTACGATCGAAAGGAAGACGGTAAAAAATATCCGTATGGGGATTTAAACGGCGGATGCCTGCGTCATTATGCGCAGGATTATG
>CALWGL010000077.1 GCA_944380025.1 uncultured Lachnospiraceae bacterium | reverse complement strand
TTTCTGACACTTCAATGCATAAAAGCGTTAACGCGTCTAACTGATACTATACACGAGTTTCTGAAATCCGTCAACCGAAAAATCACTTTTCAAAAAAAGGGGAATAGTAGTTACTTTTCATGGGACGGGGGATCAGACGAAATGTTCCGCGAATTTTTACAGGAAACATTTCGCAGGGTCTTACATGGACCTTCCTCCCATATACGGTTGAAAAATAAAAAATTGGATTTGTAACCGTACAAAAATCCATTTTTTACGGATCTAATTCCGGAAAATGCCATTCTGAACCGTACTTTTCATGACATGATACGGTTAAAAAATTGAAAATCCGGTTTTTAACCGTAACCGGATGCCTAAAAGTACGGTTACAGATGAGAAAATCAGGTATTGAACCGTACTGATGAAAAAATAGCGGCAAAAAGTACGGTTAAGAATAGGAAAATCCCCTTTTTAACCGTCAGAACTTCCGGCATCCCCGAAAGGCTTCCCCAAAAAGCTTTCCGAAAGCCCGGGCGCGCTTGCCGGTTCGGGCCGGTTCCGGTCCGCCGGGCCTCTGGTCCGCCTGCCCCCTGGTCCGCCGGGGCCCTGCTGACCGGCACGTAAGGAAAGCGTTCCGGCCTGAAGGCGGCCCGGCAGGGTCACTCCTGCGTCCGCTTTGTCACGATCTCATCCGCATTCTTGAAAATACTGTTTTCCGGCACATAGCCTCTGACCATGGAAAGGGGATAAACGTTGGTGTTCCGGCCGATAACGGTTCCCGGATTGAGCACGCTGTTGCAGCCCACCTCCACGTTGTCGCCCAGCATGGCGCCGAACTTTTTCAGGCCGGTGTGGCATTCTTTCCCTTCGCAGCGGGCCACCACCAGCGTCTTGTCGCTCTTGACGTTGGAGGTGATGGAGCCTGCGCCCATATGAGCCTTAAAGCCGAGGATGCTGTCGCCCACATAATTGTAGTGAGGCACCTGAACCTTATTGAACAGAATCACGTTTTTCAGCTCCGTGGAATTTCCCACCACGGCACCCTTTCCCACGATAGCGCTGCCGCGCACGAACGCGCAGTGGCGCACCTCCGCTTCCTCATCGATGATGAGCGGGCCGTTCAGGCAGGCTGTGGGAGCCACCTTCGCGCTCTTCGCGATCCAGATGTTTTCCCCTCTTTTTTCGTAGCGGTCCTCCGGAAGGCTGTTTCCCAGCTTTACAATAAATTCCTTGATCTTGGGAAGCACCTCCCAGGGATACTCCGCTCCCGCAAAAAGCTCCGCCGCTATGGTCTCCTTCAGATCGTAAAGTCTGTCGATTCTGCATGCCTGCATGGCTGTTACCTCCTCTGCTTCTCCGGATCCGCTCCGGATGCTTTTTCATAATATTTTGCGCTGCTTTCAAACTGCGCATATAAAACCCGCTGGTTGTTCAGCTGCTTGACGATATTGGTCCTTCTGGATACGAAATCCGTAAGCTTTTTCATATATTCGTCGCCGGTGATCTCCCCCTGCGCCACCATGGAAAGGCCCTTTTCCCAGCTCGCCGTGAGCGCGGGATTTAAGAGGGGACGGATGGAATCCGATACCACGTCGTAGATCATTTCCCCCATCTGGGTAGGCGTGATGATCTGGGTCTTTTTGTTCAGATCCAGATACTGGATGGAAACCAGCTTTTTCAGGATCTCCGCCCGCGTCGCGCTGGTTCCGATGCCGCTGCCTTTGATCTGGGCGCGCAGCTCCTCGTCCTCGATGAACTGGCCGGCGTTTTCCATGGTCAGGATCATGCTGCCGGAATTGTAGCGCTTGGGCGGGGAGGTCTCTCCTTCTTTGATGGAAAAGCCTTCGCAGGAAAGCTTCGTCCCCTTTTTCAGCTTCCGGAGCGCCTCCAGGAAGGCAGCGTCATATTTTTCGTCCTTCCGGTCGCTTTCATCCTTCTGATCGTCCGTTTCCTTCTGACTGCCTTCTTCCTTCTGTCCGCCTCCCTGCCCCGGTCCGTCTTTTTCCGTCCGGACGCCTTCCGCCTCCGTCACTTCTGTTTTTCTGCGCCCGTCTTCCCCGCGCCGGCCCACCTTCATCCAGCCTTCCTCCAAAAGCACGCGGAAGCTGGAAAAAAAACGCTCCTTCTTCATCACGCACACCAGAGATACCTTCTGGTACACGGCAGGCGGGTAAAAAATGCTTAAAAAACGCCTCACGATCAGCTCGTAGACTCTGGCCGATGCCGGCGCAAGGGACCGGAGCACGCCGAAACCCTGTCCGGTGGGAATGATCGCGTAATGGTCGGTGATCAGCTTGTCGTTTACATAGCGGGTTTTGGCGATGCCCTTAAAGCTTCCGTTCTCCAGAACCTGCGAAGCCTCGGCGGACAGCGCAGGATAGCTTTTCAGTCCGCCGATGTTCCTTCCGATCTCCTTCGCCACAGCCGTGGAAAGCACGCGGGCGTCCGTTCTGGGATAGGTGGTCAGCTTCTTTTCATAAAGCTCCTGGGCGATCCGCAGCGTCTCGTCGGGACTGAGCTTAAAGAGGCGGGAGCAGTCGTTCTGCAGCTCCGCCAGATTATACAGAAGGGGCGGGTACTTCTGCTCCTTTTTCCGCTCGATCTTTTCGACCGCCGGGGCTTCCTCATCGGTCTTCAGAAAATCGATCAGCGCCTGCGCGCTTTCCTTTTTCAGGAAGCCGTTTTCCTTGTAAAGAAGCGGCGACTGATACCAGGCGGAGCCTTCCACCGCCCGCCACTCTCCCTCGAAGGTCTGTGGTGCGTCAGCGGAAGGCTGCACGCCGGCGGAAGACTGCACGCCGGCGGAAGACTGCACGCCGGCAGACGGCTGCGCACCGGCGGAAGACTGCGCGCCAACGGAAGGCTGCACGCCGGCGGAAATCTGCGCGCTGGCGGAAGGCTGCCCTCCCAGGGCGAGGGATGCCGTCACCCGGTAAAAGGGGGTTTTGACAAACTGGCGGATCTCCCGCTCCCGGTTGACCACCATGCCAAGCACGCAGGTCATGACCCGGCCCACGGAGATGACGGCCCGGTCCCGCTTCAGATAATTTTTCACGGGAGTACCGTATTTCAGGGTGAGGACGCGGGAGAAATTGATGCCCATCAGGTAATCCTCCTTCGCCCGCAGATAGGCGGCGGCGCACAGATTGTCGTAGGCGGAAAGGTCCTTCGCCTCCCGGATGCCCCGGAGGATCTCCTCCTCGGTCTGGGAATCGATCCACACCCTGCGCCGCTTTTTTCCGTGTACGCCGGCCTGCTTCTCCACCAGCCGGTAGATGTATTCCCCCTCCCGCCCGGAGTCCGTGCACACGTAGATGGTCTCCACGTCCTCCCGGTTCAGAAGGGAGCTTACGATATCGAACTGCTTTTTCACGCCGGGGATCACTTCGTATCTGTATTCCTCCGGCAGAAAGGGAAGGGTCTGAAGGCTCCAGCGCTTCAGCGCCGGATCATAGGCCTCCGGATAGCTCATGGTCACCAGATGGCCCACGCACCAGGTCACGATGGCCTCCTCCGATTCCATGTAGCCGTCCCGGTTCGCCATATTGTATTTCAGCGCTCTGGCAAATTCGCGGGCCACGCTGGGCTTTTCCGCGATGAAAAGATCCTTTCCCTTTTTTTCACTCAATGCCGCACTTCCTCCATCGGGCATGCTCAGGCTTCCTTCGCGGTGATATAGCCCTGCGCTTTCAGAAGCTCCGCGCACAGGATGGCTCCGCCGGCCGCGCCGCGCACGGTGTTGTGGGACAGGCCGATGAACTTCCAGTCGTAGACCGTATCCTCGCGCAGTCTGCCCACGGAAACGCCCATGCCGTTCTCATAGTTCACATCCAGCGCCACCTGAGGCCGGTTGTCCTCCTCCAGATACTGGATGAACTGCTTCGGCGCGCTGGGAAGATTCAGTTCCTGGGGAACGCCCCGGAAGTTCACCAGCTTCTCGATGAGCTCCTCCTTCGTGGCTTTCTTCGCGAATTTTACAAATACGGCGGCGGTATGTCCGTTCAGGACGGGAACGCGCACGCACTGGCAGGTGATGACGGGAGATGCGGCGGGAACGATCACGCCGTTTTCGATCTTACCCCAGATACGCAGGGGCTCCTTTTCGCTCTTCTCCTCTTCCCCGCCGATATAGGGGATGATGTTTCCCAGCATTTCCGGCCAGTCCTGGAAGGTCTTTCCCGCTCCGGAGATCGCCTGATAGGTGGTCGCGACCACTTCGGTAGGCTCGAACTCCTTCCAGGCGGTGAGAACGGGAGCATAGCTCTGAATGGAGCAGTTGGGCTTTACCGCGACAAAGCCTCTGGTGGTTCCCAGTCTCTTCTTCTGGAACTCGATCACCTGCATGTGCTCCGGATTGATCTCCGGCACCACCATGGGAACGTCGGGCGTCCAGCGGTGGGCGCTGTTGTTGGAAACCACGGGGGTCTCCGTCTTCGCGTAGTCCTCTTCGATCTTTTTGATCTCTTCCTTGGTCATGTCAACTGCGCTGAAAACAAAGTCTACATCCTTCGCGACCTTTTCCACCTCGTTCACGTTCATGACCACGATGTTCTTCACCGCTTCCGGCATGGGCGTATCCATCTTCCAGCGGCCGCCCACGGCCTCCTCATAGGTCTTTCCCGCGGATCTGGGGCTGGCGGCGATCACCGTCACCTCAAACCAGGGATGGTTTTCCAGCAGAGAAATAAAACGCTGGCCCACCATTCCGGTTCCGCCAAGGATGCCGACTTTCAACTTCTTTTCCATAATCTCTCCTCCATTCCGCCGCGCCCGGCGCGGCTTTTACCTGAACGGCAGGCTTTTCGCAGCCGCCGTTCTTCCTTTATCTGTCCGTAAACGGTTGTTTTCTCTTTTTATTCTTCTTTTCCCGCGGCAATGGCCTCATTTTCCTGCAGATATTTCCGGTTCAGGGCAATGACCTGCTCCATGGCGGCCCTTCCCGGCGCTCCCAGGGTGAGGCGCTTCTCCACGCAGGTTTTCAGGGAGACGGCGTCGTAAACGTCCTCTTCAAAAGCGGGGCTGAAGCTCTTAAATTCCTCAATGGAAAGCTCGCCGATGCTCTTTTTCTTCTCAATACAGTACAGGACAAGCCGTCCGATCACGCCGTGGGCGTCGCGGAAGGGCACTCCCTTCTCCACCAGATAGTCCGCCGCGTCCGTGGCGTTGGTAAAGCCGCCGGATGCGCTTTTTTCCATGGCTTCCTTTTTAAAGCGCATGGTCTTCACCATGCCGGTAAACAGGATCAGGCAGCTCTTTGCCGTGTCAATGGCGTCGAAGGTGCCCTCCTTGTCCTCCTGCATATCCTTGTTATAGGCAAGCGGGATCCCCTTCATGGTGGTAAGAAGCCCCATCAGATCCCCGTAGACCCGGCCCGCCTTTCCTCTCACCAGCTCCGCGATATCCGGATTCTTCTTCTGCGGCATGATGCTGCTTCCGGTGGAATAGGCGTCATCGATCTCCACGAAGCCGTATTCGTTGGAGTTCCAAGTGATGATCTCCTCGGAAAAACGGCTCAGGTGCATCATGACCGTGGACAGGGCGGATAAAAGCTCGATGCAGTAATCCCGGTCGGATACGGCGTCCATGCTGTTTAAGGCGGGGCCGTCAAAGCCAAGGAGCTTCGCGGTGTATTCCCGGTCCAGCGGGTACGTGGTCCCGGCCAGCGCCCCGGCTCCCAGCGGGCAGGTGTTCATCCGGCGATAAATATCCTTCATCCGCATCCGGTCCCGCTTGAACATTTCAAAATACGCGCCCAGATGATGGGCCAGCGTGGTGGGCTGCGCCTTCTGCATGTGAGTGAAGCCGGGCATGACGGTGTCCAGATTTTCCTCCATCAGAGAAAGGAGGGTTTCCAGCATTTCCTTCAGGCCGCCGTCGATCTCCAGGATCTCCTTCCTCACGTAAAGCTTCATATCCAGCGCCACCTGGTCGTTCCGGCTTCTTCCGGTGTGAAGCTTCTTGCCCGCGTCTCCGATGCGGTCGATCAGGTTTGCCTCCACGAAGCTGTGGACGTCCTCATATTCATCCGTCGCGGCAAGCTTTCCCGCCTTCACGTCCTCCAGGATTCCCTTCAGGCCGTTATGGATCGCGTCCCTCTCCGCTTCTGTCAGGATCCCCTGCTTTGCCAGCATGGCCGCATGAGCGATGCTTCCTTCCACATCCTGTTCCAGAAAACGCTGGTCAAAATGAATGGAAGCGTTGAACTGATATGCCAGACGATCCGTTTCTTTCGTAAAACGGCCGCCCCAGAGCTGTGCCATATGTACCTCCGTTCCGCCGCATCAGGTCCGGCAAATTTTTTTGAAATCCGCTTGCGGCCTGCTGCGCTGCGCCCCGCCTGCGGCTCAATTAAAAAAGATACTACCACAAAATCGCCCCGCATGCAACTTTCGATCTGCCCAGGATCCTGCTTCTTTCCTTCATCCGGCCGTCCCACAAAGACACGGGACGCACGATGTACGTCCCTCCCGGAACCGCGCTCTTCCTCTGGCCCCTTTCAACAAAAAGGAACAAAAATTTCTCTTTTTCATATGATATCCTATATCAAAGATGTGCCGTCCGAAGCGCTATCGCTTCAAAATGGAGGAATGACATGGAAGACACTCAGCTTTCCCTGAAAAACGTATCCTTTTCCTACCACAGCCAGAGCGGCGAGGTACGTGCCCTTGACAGCGTCAGCTTCCATGTGCGCGCCGGAGAATTCGTCGCCGTCGTCGGCCCCAGCGGCTGCGGGAAATCGACCATCCTGTCCCTGATCGCGGGCCTCTTAAAGCCGGAATCCGGGGACATTACCTTTTATACGAAGGATCCCCATGACAAAAAGCCGGGAATCGGATACATGCTGCAGCGCGACCATCTGTTTGAATGGCGCAGCGTTTACCGGAACATCATCCTCGCTCTGGAGATCACCCGTCAGCTCACGCCAGAGAAAAAAGAAAAGGTACTTGCCATGGCGGAGGATTACGGCCTTACGCCCTTTCTTTCCAAACGCCCCGGCGAGCTTTCCGGCGGCCTGAAGCAGCGCGCCGCCCTGGTGCGCACCATGGCGCTGGAGCCCGACATCCTGCTTCTGGATGAGCCCTTCAGCGCCCTGGATTATCAGACCCGCCTGAATGTATCCGCCGACATCTGCCGGATCATCCGCTCCGCCGGGAAAACCGCCATCCTCATCACCCACGACCTGTCCGAGGCAATCAGCCTGTCAGACCGGGTGATCGTACTGAGCAGACGCCCCGCCAGAGTCCTGAAGGAGATCCCCATTCACCTGACGCTCCGGGACGACGGCCCACTGGCCGCCAGAAACGCGCCGGAATTCAAAACCTGCTTCAATCTGCTGTGGGAGGAACTGAATCATGGATGAAAAATCATTGTATGAAAGAAATGAAAAAAGAAGGGACGGAAGCCTTACGCCCCGCCAGGCGGCCTTTCTTGCCGCTCATAGGAGAAGCCGCCGCATGGTCGCCTTCCTGCGCGTTTTTCTGCTGCTTCTGTTTCTCGCCCTGTGGGAGCTTTGCTCCGATCTCGATGTGATCGACGCCTTTTTCTTTTCCAGTCCCAGCCGGGTGGCGCTTGAATTCATCACCCTTCTGGAAGAAAAATCTCTCCTTACGCACATCGGGATCACCTTATATGAAACGCTGTTGAGCTTCCTGCTGGTTTTTCTCATCAGCATGATATGCGCCACCATCCTGTGGTATTCCGCCAGGCTTTCGGAAATTCTGGAGCCCTATCTGGTGGTCTTAAACAGCCTGCCCAAATCCGCCCTCGCGCCCCTGCTCATCGTGTGGCTGGGAACCGGCATGAACACCATCATCGTAGCCGGCATGTCTGTGGCGCTCTTCGGCGCCATCATCAGTCTGTATACGGGCTTCCGGCAGGTGGACGAGGAAAAGATCCGGCTGATCTACACCCTGGGCGGAAGCCGCCGGGATTCCCTGTTCAAGGTCGTCCTGCCCGGCTCCATCCCCATCATCTTAAGCACCATGAAGGTCAACATCGGCCTGGCGCTGGTGGGCGTGATCATCGGAGAATTCCTGGCCGCCAGACGGGGGCTTGGGTATCTGATCATCTATGGGAGTCAGGTGTTCCAGCTGGATATGGTGATCACCTCCATCCTCATTCTCTGCGTGATCGCCATGGGGCTGTACCAGGTGATTCAGGGGGTGGAAAAATTTTACAGGAAACGGCTGTGAAAAATTTTCGGCAGGCCGGTCCGGCCTGCCGGGGAAGCTTTTTTATGACAGAACTTCCTCAATCACATCCCGTTTGGCAATGTAGCGATACAGATGTCCGGACAGCCAGTCCGCTTCGTTTCTCTCCTGCTTTAAAAATTCTGCCGCCTTCTCCTTCAGGAATCCGATATCCGTCTTTTCTCCCACAGGAACAAGGACTGCGCCGTGGATGCCCGCAGGAATGATGTACAGGTCTCTCTTTTCCTTTCCGGCAAGCGAACGTAGAACACCCGGATACAGGATGCAGGCGGCTCCATAGCAGCGTATGCGGTTTGTCAGAAAAATCATGCCTTCCGGGAGGTGTTCGTTTGCCTGAAGCCTGATCGTTACCACAGGCTGTTTCCCGGCATTTTCAAGCGCCAGCTCATACAGCGCACGTCCGTCCATCCCCCACAATTCCGCCAGCGTCCCCGTTATCAGCATGGAGGCATAAAATTTCCCCTCTTTAAAAACAGCCACATAGAACACCACAGCCAAATCCAGAAAACGCTCATGCACCAGGTCCTTCAGGCGCTGTCTGTTCGTTTCGTAATGCACCAGCCCCAGGCAGATATTTTTCCTGATCTCTTCAAAGGGGCGGACGCGCCAGAGCAGATCGGCTTCCGTATGCTCCGCATCTGCCAGTTCTTTCTTTACCCTGACCATTACTTCGTCCAGATTTCTGTTGTGTTCCAGAAAATACTGATAATATTCCCGGATATTCAGGATCGGCATCATGTCAGCCTGTGATCCTCTCAGACAGATCCCTTCATAACAGTATCCGCCGTTTTTGTAAAATTCAGAGTACCCGAGCATTGCATCCCGTCCCACAAATTTCTGCAAGCTGTTTTTCAGCTGTTCTCTGAAGCTTTCATAGTCCGTCATCTTTCCATGCCCCTTCAGCCAGCCTCCTCAAAATTCAGTTCGTCCGTTTTTTGATAATATCCTTCCAGATAATGGTAATCATAGTAATCCTCCGTCTCCATCTGTTCCAGCGTCACCTGCATTCCGTCCGCAAAGAACTCCACTCTTATTACAGCCAGTCCTGAATCGTCCATGGAGCGGTATACGTTGCCGTCCACATTGTACAAAATTCCCGTAAATTCAGCTAGATACCTGTCTCCATAGGAAAACGCCGCCAGGCTGATATAATCGCTTCCGCTGTCTGAATAAACGCCTACTTCCGCATTCAGGGTAGCGTCCACCCCATTGTCGGCAAAATATGACCCATAGATGGATACTTCTTCCGTTTCTGTCTCCTCCATCATAACTGGAGTCTCTTCCATTTCCACAGCATCCTCTTCCGTCCCGGCATTTTCTGCTTCTTCCATCCTCTCTCCTGCCGTTGGATATTCTTCCATAACGGTTTCCGAGCCGCTGTTGTCATCTGCGGCACTGTCCGTTTCCAGCTCTGCCAGAGAATCCGTTAGCATATTGTTGGTATGGGAATCGATCAGTTCCGTGGCGCTTAAATCAATGAGCGCCGAATCACCAGCCACCTTATAGAGTTCACTCCGATCCCCTGAATAATCTGCTGATGCTCCATAAAGCACCGCCGTACCGGAAACCTTGTCCAGTTTATTCTGCACAAGCTCCTGAAGCACCGGAAGCCTCGCTTCGCCCGTCGAGCCCACACCGGCCTGACTGATCACATACCAGTTCATATAATAGAAATTCAGCCAGTATGCAATATCCGTCGCCTCCAGATCATCGTAACCATTTCCTCCCATATCGGCCACCTGAAAGACTTTCCCTCCACAGAGCCGGAACAGAATCGTTGTTCCGTCATTCACGGTTTCTCCCTCCGGATAGGCGTGGAAACCCACGCATGGGACGCCGTCCAGCTCCGTGCCCGTCCATTCCACGGTCATACCGTTGGTTTTGAAATAAGTTTCCAGAATTTCCTGCACTGTGGCATCCGTATATTCTCCCAGATATCCGCTCTGCACCAGAGAAATATAATCCTTCTCTCCTCTAAACAGAAGGAAACCTGCCAGAACCACAGCCACAATGCCCGCAACCGCCAGAATCCATTTCCAGGCGCCTGCCTTTTTCCGCTTCATAGGCTGCGTTCCGGAGAATTGGGTTTCCTGTTTTACTGTCTGCTTTAAGGTCTGTGTTCCTTCCGCTTCTACTTTTGCTCCGCAGTTCTGGCAGAATACCGCCCCTTCTTCCAGCTGTGCGCCGCAATGTTCACAATACATAAGCCGTTGTCTCCCCTTTCCTGTCACTCATAAAAGGTTGCCCATACTACTGCCGTGCTGATCGGATCTGAAGTTGTATCTCCACTTTCCGGGAACACAATGCTCTGCAGGCTGGCACCATAAGAGGATCCCATATCTTCATATCGGAAGGTGATTCGGATATCCTGGGCATACATCGGGCAATAGCCCTCTACCGTAACCAGCTTAGAATCTCCATCCAGCCTTTCCTGTGACCAGTCTGCGCCTGTTATATTCCTGTCAACGATTTCCCCGATTGTCTCCGGCCCATAGTCATCAAAGGAAATACTCTGCACCCTGGAATAGATTCCGCCTCCGGTTCTTCCAATAACAAACAGGGCAAACAGAATAACGATCACACCAATGCACAGGTTCCTTTTCTTCTTATTCAGACTATCCGCTGTCTCCGGCTCTTTGTTGCCAAGCAGAAAGCTTCTGATTCCCCGGACGATTCCACAGATTCCGCCCACCAGACATACGATTCCGAGCAGAGTTCCGGAAATGCCGCCTTCCGAAAACAGCCTGAATGCCAGCCAGATGCCCACAATTGAAATCAGAACATCAAGGAGATTGCCGAATTTCACCGCAACCATGGCGAAGATGGGGTGATTCCATACCTTTGAAAATCTTCCGTTTCCGGCTTTTTCCTGCGTCTGGCCTGCATTGGTACATCCTGCATTCATCTGCTCTGCATTAGTCTGGGCTGAGCTTCTATTTTCCGTATCTGCCTGAGCTGAGTCTGTTGCGCCCTTATCCGGCTGATCCGCAGACATCGCACCTGTATCCGCACGGCCCGTTTCCTGCTGCTTTGTTTCCTGTTGCTTTTCTCCGGCGGTATCAGGCTTCTGCACCAGCTTTTCGCCATATGCTTCCTCCAGCTTCTGCCGCAGTTCTCCGCCCGCCTGTCTCGATGCCTGCATGATCTTTCCCACAGCCGCAGTGACATCTTCCTTCGTTACCGTCCCGCCGGAAGACTGCTGGACTTTCGTTCCGCATTTTGAACAGAATTTCGCGCCTTCTGATAACTCCGCCCCACAATTTCTGCAATACATTTCTCTTCTCCTCTCTATATACCTTTTCTTCAGAATTCGTACCAGCGCTGTATATAGACATTGTAGCATTGTATGTGGACAGGATTTGTCACTGTGGTTTTTCTTTTATAAAATTTGTCCAGTAATAAAGAGTCTATCGGGAAGTAGACAGCCACTTAATCATTCCATACCAGTGCGGATGTTAAATAAGCGCTTCAGGAGATAAATGAAAAATACTGTCGAGCCAGACAAAACTTGAAAGTCAGCATAAAATATGCTATCATTAATTCAGCATTTGCGAAGTAATGTTTAAGAGGTGACTATACAATGATTTTAATGGGCCTTTCACTTGACGGGATCTATGGATTCCATAATTTTACCATAAATTTCAGTTATCCCAAAAAAATTGTCAATTCCATCATTGACGCTGAACACCTGAAAGGAAGAGAACGTTTCCGCTACAAGAAAGCTGTCATCCTTATGGGAGCAAACGCTACCGGAAAAACCAGCCTTGGAAGAGCCCTGCTGCGTATCTTTGAATATATTGCAACCGGAACCCCCTCTCCCCTCTGTGAAATGGTTTCTTCCCAAAAGGGAAATTTCTGTATTGATTTCGTAAATGGGGATTATCGTCTGCAGAGACTGTCCGGGGAAATCGATCCTGCCTGTAATGATGTGGTTATACAATATCACACAGCCGAAATTGGCATTATGGATTCGTACGAGAAATGCATCGAAAAACTGGAGGACCACACAAAAGAAGCTATCCGATCTGTGACAGCTCTGAAAAGGCTGATCGGCAGTTTCCAATACCGGTTTGCCTATCCGGAAATAGAAAAATCCCTGAAATTAAGCAGAACCAGCAAAAGCATCCTTCTCAAAACTCTCCGGGCTGTGATCGGGACACTTGATCCGACACTTCAGGATGTCACTCTTGCCAAAGACCTGAAGGACACTTTTATCATTCGGCGTGGAAGTACCGAAATCATTATCCAGGAGGGAAAACTGTTAAACCGCGAAGTCCTTTCCAGCGGTACCGCGGAAGGCATTGATGTATCCCTGTTCCTTGCTGCCATGATTGCCAGAGAAAGCAGTTTCTACTATTGTGACGAACACTTTTCATACATTCAAAGTGATATAGAGAAAAGAATATTTGGTATTATGCTGGACTGCATCGGAGATGATGAACAGCTGATCTTTACTACGCATAACACTGATATGCTCGATCTTAATCTGCCAAAGCATAGCTTCGTTTTTTTAAGGAGACAGCTGGAAGAGGGAGAATATAAAGTATCTGCCATTTCCGCATCGGAAGTTTTGAAAAGAAATACCGATTCCATACGCAATGCCGTTGAAAATGACGTCTTTGGCTCTCTGCCGCAGGATTATCTTCTTGATGAACTGGAAATGGGGTGGCTTGATGAACAGTAAATGTATTTACTATGTTGAAGGGTTCTGCGAACAGCAATTAATAGGTAAGCGCTTAACAATACAACGGCTATCTTTTTAAACCACGTTCTACTATTATTGAAGTAAAACGCTCCAACTTCAA
>CALWGL010000076.1 GCA_944380025.1 uncultured Lachnospiraceae bacterium | reverse complement strand
ACCTTCTTTCCGCGCATGATGGGCGTATCGGAATCCTCGCGGAAGGCCTTCATCAGATTGCTTCTGGTCAGATATTCATTGGCGGAAAATACGCCGTTTGCGTTTTCTCCGGGGATGCCCATGAACTTGGGAAGTCCAGCTCCGGAACCGATGAACACGGCGGAGAAGCCCTCCTCGTTCAAAAGCTCGTCGATGGTGACGGATTTGCCCACGATTACGTTGGTTTCGATCTTCACGCCGAGAGACTTCACATTTTCAATTTCCTTCTTCACCACTGCTTCCTTGGGGAGACGGAACTCGGGGATCCCGTAGACCAGCACGCCGCCGGGCTCATGAAGCGCTTCAAAGATGGTCACATCGTAGCCCATCTTGGCCAGGTCTCCGGCGCAGGTAAGGCCTGCAGGGCCGGACCCGATCACAGCGACCTTCTTTCCCTTCTTCTCTGCGGCTCCTTCCGGCCGGATCCCGTTTTCTCTCGCCCAGTCCGCCACATAGCGCTCCAGCTTGCCGATGGAAATAGGCTCTCCCTTAATGCCTCTGATGCATTTTCCCTCGCACTGGCTTTCCTGCGGGCAGACGCGGCCGCAGACCGCCGGCAGTGCGGAGGAAGCGCTGATCACCTGATACGCGGCCTCCATATCCCCTTCCTTCACCTTCTCGATAAAACCGGGAATATTGATGGATACCGGGCAGCCCTTCACACACTGGGCGTTTTTGCAGTTGATGCAGCGGGAAGCCTCTTCCATCGCCTCTTCTTTATTATATCCCAGGCAGACCTCTTCAAAGTTGGCCGCCCTGACCTTCGCATCCTGTTCCCTGACAGGCACCTTTTTTAATACGTCCATGATAACCTCCATATTCAACTTTCGGGCTTGTTTTCCGAAATCAGTCCGCACAGTTTCCGCAGCCGCCGTGGTGGGTCGCGCCTTCCTTTGCCTTCAGATAGGCTCTTCCTTCCTGCGTCTTATAGATCTGCTGGCGCTTCATCGCTTCGTCAAAGTTCACCAGGTGTCCGTCAAACTCCGGTCCGTCCACGCAGGCAAATTTTACTTCGCCGCCAACCGTCACGCGGCAGGCGCCGCACATGCCGATGCCGTCCACCATGATAGGGTTCAGGCTGACCACGGTGGGGATGTTCAGTTCCTTCGTCAGCCTGCAGACAAACTTCATCATGATCATCGGGCCGATGGCGATACAGACATCGTATTCTTTTCCTTCCTTCTCCACCAGATCCTGGATGGTCTGGGTGACCATTCCGCTTCTCCCGTAGGAGCCGTCGTCCGTGGTGATATACAGGTTTCCGGCAACCGCCTTCATCTCCTCTTCCATGAGGATCAGGTCCTTCGTCTTTGCTCCCACGATCACGTCCGCCGCAACGCCGTGCTCATGCAGCCATTTCACCTGGGGATAGACGGGAGCGGTTCCCACGCCGCCTGCCACGAACAGGATCCTCTTTCTGGAAAGGCTCTCCATATCCTCCTCCACCAGCTCGGAGGGCCGGCCAAGCGGGCCCACCACATCATGGAAGGCGTCCCCTGCCTTCAGGGAAGACATCATGAGCGTTCCGGCTCCGACGATCTGAAATACGATCGTGATCGTCCCCGCCTGTCTGTCATAATCGCAGATCGTCAGCGGGATCCTCTCGCTGTCCGCATCCTTTCTGACGATCACGAACTGTCCCGGTTCACAGGATTTCGCAACCCTCTTTGCTTCCACAACCATTTCAAAAATGTTTGCGGTCAGTTCTTTTGCCTGTAAGATCTGGTACATGTTTTCCTCCATTCCGAAGCGTTTTTTGCTCCATTCCGGCAGCCGCATGCGCCGCCTGTTTCATTCCGGTATTTCTCCGGCATTTATTTCCGTGGAATTCGTTTCCGTGGAGTCCTTTTCCATTGGATCCCCTTCCGTCGGATCCGTTTCTCTGGAACGGATCTCCTGCAGCTGAAGACTGCTCCAGGGATCCTCCTCATCCTGTAACTGCTCAGGCTGCACCGCCTTATAGCATTTTCCGTTCATGATATCGACCACGTAATCCGTACCTGTGCCCGCGCTGTTTCCCGCGTCGTCTTCATAATATTCCCGGTACAGATAATAATCCGCCCCATTTACGGTTATGACATATCGGTAATTATAGACATTATGCCCGGTTCCCGTTTCCACCGTGCCCTCCATGTCCTGGATCACATCTGCGGCCATCAGTTCGATCAGAAGCCGGTTCCGTGCCGCTTCAATGCTCAGAGAAGCCCGCAGATTCAGGGAATAGGTCATCCGCGTCTCCTCTCCTGCAGCGCCTGCCAGACTGAAACAGATAAAACGGAACTGTGTCTGGCCTATGGGCATGGGGATGGGGGCGGTATACTCCGCCGAATCCTGCGTGGGCATCGAGCCGTCCGTGGTATAGAAGATCCTGCAGTTTTCTCCTCCCTCCGCCGTGATCAGCGTCGGCCTGTCATAGCTGCCTTCCGCCGGAGACACCTGCGGGGCGTCCGGGATCGTTACGTCCACGTAAAAACTTCCTTCCGCTTCTTCGCTGCACACGCCGTATTCATTCACGAACACCGCACGGATCTGATAGGCTCCCGCTTCCAGATAGATGGGAGAGGCATAGACCAGGCTGTCCTCATCCGGCTCGCTTCCGTCCAGCGTATAGTAAATGGTCCCGCTGGTATTGGCGGAAAGCCGCAGAGAAAGAGCCTCGTCGTAAATACCGCTTTCATAGGAAAATTCCGGCGGTTTCGCCACATAGGCCGGATAGCTGCTGACGATCTGCTCATCCGGACAGGAAAGCAGGAGTTCATTCAGCTTTTCATAATCGCCCGCTTCCTCATAGATGGCCGCGAGCGTACGGTAAGCGAACTCGTTGGAAGCATCCAGGGCAAGGATCCTGCTGCAGACGGAAACGGTCTCTTCTTCCGGTCCTGTCCGTGTCAGACACGCAGCATAGGCTGACAGATATCCCACATCATCCGGAGACAGCCTGACCGCTCTCACCGCATAGGGAAGCGCCGTCTGATAGGCCCCCTCTTCTATGTACCGCATGGCCCTTCTGTACTGATATTCCGCATTTCGGAAAAGCGTCCCGGCCGCTGCCAGCAGGCAGATCAGGAGCAGAACGCCGAGCGACGCTGCCGCCCATACCGCTCTCCTTTTCCGACGGGGATTTTTTTTCTCCCTGAAAGCGGCCGCAGCGGAATCCTCCTTTTTCCTCTCCGGTCCTTCGTGGATCTGTGTATTCACTTTTTCCGGTCTGACATCGGAGGCGTTTTCAAAGCCGGTCACGATTCCGTCGATCTCGGGTTCAAAATCCTGTACGATCCGGATTTCTTCCCCGCAGTTCTCACAGAAGAGCATCCCGTCCTTCATCTCGCTCCCGCATCTGGGACATTTCATAGGCTACCTTTCCTGTCAGGAATCTTTCTCTGCGGCATTCTGCATCCGTGCTGCCCGGACACAGTTTTTCATCAGCATGGCGATGGTCATCGGGCCAACTCCGCCGGGCACGGGGGTGATCGCTCCGGCGATGCCCGAAACCGCTTCAAAATCCACATCGCCGCAGAGCCTGTTGTTCTCATCCCGGTCCATGCCCACATCAATGACCGCCGCGCCGGGCTTTACGTATTCCGCGGTGATCATTTTGGCTTTTCCGGTCGCGACGACGAGGATATCCGCCCGCCGGGACACCTCCTTCAGGTCCGCGGTCCGGGAATGAGCCACAGTCACCGTCCCGTTTTCCCGAAGCAGCAGGAGCGCCATGGGTTTTCCGACGATATTGCTTCTGCCGATCATCACGCATTCCTTCCCCGCGGGGTCGATCCCGGAACGCTTCAGAATCTCAATGATACCGGCCGGCGTGCAGGGCAGAAAGCCCGGCTTCCCGATACACAGCGCGCCCACGCTCTGCGGGTGAAAGCCGTCCACGTCCTTCTTCGGGGAAATGGCTTCTATGACCGCATCCTCGTCCATCCCGGCGGGCAGAGGAAGCTGTACCAGGATGCCGTTAACGTCCTCTCTTTCATTCAGCTGTCCGATCAGATCAAGCAGCTCGTCCTGACCGGTGTTTTCCGGCAGATGATACGCCAGGGAACGGATCCCCGTATAGGCGCACGCCTTTTTCTTATTATTCACATAAACCGTGGAAGCCGGATCCTCCCCGACCTGGATCACGGCAAGCGTGACCGGGATTCCCTGTGCGGACAGCTCCTGCACCTCCTGCTTCACTTCATCCTTTATCGTCTGCGAGATCGCCTTTCCGTCAATGATCTGTGCCATTCTGCTTCGCCTCCCTGTAAAAACCATTCTCTGTCCCGGACAGGATCAGAACAGTCCCGTGATCTTTCCGTCTTCATTCACATCGATCCGGAACGCGGCGGGCGATTTCGGAAGCCCGGGCATGGTCATGACCGCGCCGGTCAGCACCACCACAAATCCCGCTCCTGCGGATACATAGGCCTCTCTGACACTGATCTCGAAATGCTCCGGACGTCCCAGAAGAGCAGGATTGTCGGACAGGGAATACTGGGTCTTTGCCATGCAGACAGGAAGACCGGAAAATCCCAGCTCGGCAAGCTTCGCCAGCTGCTTCTTTGCCGCAGGGGAATAGACCACGCCGTCCGCGCCGTAGATCTCCCTCGCCACGGTCTCGATCTTTTCCGTAAGGCTCAGGCTGTCCTCATAGAGCACGTGGAAGCGGCTTTCTTTCTCCTCCAGTGTCTTCAGCACCTTCTGTGCCAGGGCGATGCCGCCTTCTCCGCCCTTCTCCCAGACCTGGGAAATGGCGAACTCACAGCCCCTCTCCTCGCAGAAACGCTTCACAAAGGAGATCTCCTGCTCCGTATCGGTCAGGAAGGAATTCAGAGTGACCACCACGGGAACGTCATATTTCTGCAGATTTTCAATATGCTTTTCCAGGTTGACGATCCCCTTTGCGAGAGCGTCGAGATTTTCCGTTCCCAGCTCTGTCTTCGGCACGCCGCCGTTGTACTTCAGCGCGCGCACTGTCGCCACCAGCACCACCGCGTCCGGCTTCAGGCCTGCCTGACGGCATTTGATATCAAAAAATTTCTCTGCGCCCAGGTCCGCGCCGAAGCCTGCTTCCGTGATCACATAGTCCGCCAGCTTCAGGGCCGTTTTGGTGGCTCTTACAGAGTTGCAGCCGTGAGCGATGTTGGCGAAGGGACCTCCATGCACGAGCGCAGGGGTATGCTCCAGCGTCTGGATCAGGTTGGGCTTGATGGCATCCTTCAGAAGCGCCGCCATGGAGCCCACTGCGCCGATATCCTGTGCGGTCACGGGCTTTCCGTCGAAGGTATAGGCCACCACCATGCGGGCAAGCCTGTTTTTCAGATCCTCCATGCTTTCCGCGAGGCAGAGGACAGCCATGATCTCCGTCGCCACAGTGATGACGAAATGATCCTCCCTCACCGTGCCGTCCGCCTTTGCGCCGAGACCGACCACGATATTCCGAAGCACCCTGTCATTCATATCCAGGCAGCGTTTCCAGACCACCTGTCTGGTATCGATCCCCAGCTCGTTTCCCTGCTGAATATGATTATCAAGAAGCGCCGCGCAGAGATTGTTGGCGGAGGTGATCGCATGGAAATCTCCCGTAAAATGCAGGTTCAGATCCTCCATGGGAACCACCTGGGCATAGCCGCCGCCGGCAGCTCCACCCTTGATGCCGAAGCAGGGCCCGAGGGAAGGCTCTCTGAGGGCGATGACCGCCTTCTTTCCGAGCTTTCCGAACGCTTCGCCAAGGCCTACGCTGGTGGTCGTCTTTCCTTCTCCCGCCGGCGTGGGGTTGATGGCCGTCACCAGGATCAGCTTCCCGTCCGGACGGTCCTGTACGGATGCCATAAATTCTTCGGAAAGCTTTGCCTTGTACTTTCCGTAAAACTCCAGATCATCCGCGCTGATGCCAAGTTTTTCCGCCACCTTTCCGATGGGCTCCATGACTGCTTCCTGTGCGATCTCAATATCTGTCTTCATCTGTAAACCTCCGTTCTCCTCCGAAACTCACCTGTCCGTCACAGGCTTTCCTCTATGTACTGTTCAAACTGCTCTTCACTCATCAGGATCTTCCTCGGCTTCGTCCCTTCTTCTTCCCCGACCACGCCGGCGTCCGCCAGCTGATCCATGATACGGGCCGCGCGGTTGAAGCCGATCTTGAACATCCTCTGCAGCATGCCGATGGAAGCCTTGTCCTTGTCGATGATGAAACGGCCTGCCTGTTCAAAATAAGGATCCCTCTCGCTTCCGCCCTCTCCTGCGGAAGACGGTGCGGAGCTCTCCATGGTCTTCACCTTTTCCAGAATCCGGTCGTCATACACATTTCCGATCACCTGGTTTTTCAGAAAGTCCACCACATCGGAGACCTCGGCGTCCGATACAAAGGCTCCCTGGACCCGCGCAGGCTTGGGATAGCCCTGCGGATAGAACAGCATATCTCCCTTGCCAAGCAGTTTTTCCGCACCGTTCATGTCCAGAATGGTCCGGGAATCCACGCCGCTGGAAACGGCAAATGCCGCCCGGCTCGGCATGTTTGCCTTGATCAGGCCGGTGATCACGTCCACGGAAGGCCTCTGGGTAGCGATGATCAGATGGATCCCCGCCGCTCTCGCCAGCTGGGCCAGGCGGCAGATGGATTCCTCCACCTCTCCCGGAGCCACCATCATCAGGTCTGCCAGCTCGTCCACGATGATGACGATCTGCGGCAGACGCTCCGGCGCATCCGGATCTCCCTTTCTGCGCTGTTCCTCAGCCTTCTTATTATAACCCTTCAGATCGCGCACGTTCCAGTCTGCGAATTTCTGATACCGGCTTTCCATCTCCGCCACGCCCCAGTGCAGCGCGCCGGACGCCTGCTTCGGGTCGGTGACCACTGGGATCAGCAGATGGGGAATTCCGTTGTATACACTCAGCTCCACCACCTTCGGATCCACCAGGATCAGCTTCACCTCATCCGGCTTTGCCTTATAAAGGATGCTCATGATCAGCGTATTGATGCAGACGGATTTTCCGGAACCCGTAGAACCGGCGATCAGCATATGAGGCATTTTGGCGATATCGGAGACCACCACCTTGCCCGCGATGTCCTTCCCCACGGCGAAAGCCAGTTTTGAGGGAAATTCCCGGAAGGCTTTGCTCTCCAGAAGCTCCCGGAGACTGACAACGGTATTCTCCCTGTTCGGCACCTCGATGCCGATAGCCGCTTTCCCGGGAATGGGCGCCTCGATCCGGATATCCGTGGCCGCCAGATTCAGCTTGATATCATCCTGAAGGCCAACGATCTTGCTCACCTTTACGCCCTGTTCCGGCTGCAGCTCATAACGGGTCACCGCCGGTCCCTGACTGATATCCGTGATCGTCACCTTCACGCCGAAGGTGGCGAGGGTCTGCTGCAGCTTCGCCGCCGTATTCCGAAGCTCCCTGGCTGCGTCCTGACCGTTTCGGTTCTCCGCCTTCCTTAACAGGGACAGGGGAGGAAACTGATAGGGCCTTGGAGGCGTTTTGGGGCGGGGCGGAACACTTTCCCGGGACGCCGGCGCTCCGGCCTTTCCTTCCGGCGCCATGCGGGCCTGTGCCGCAGCGGCTGCCGCCGGCTTCCGGGTCTTTTGTTCCCTCTCAGAGGGTGCTTCCGTCTGCTCCTCCGTTTCTTCCTCCGAAGGAGCATCCCGGTCCGGCAGATACCCGGCAGCCGGCAGAGGTTCCGCTTCCTCTTCCGGCTCCTCCTCTGCCGCTTCTTCTGTCCTCTGCCGCTCTGCTTCAAACGGCAGAAGCTGCTCTTCCTCCGACAGTCCGGGGCCGGTCTCCTGTTCCGGGAAGGCGGCGTCCTCCGCCTCCGGCATGAAAGGAAACCGCATCTCTTCTCCTTCTTCATCCGTCTGCCGTCCCAGAGGCTGAACCGTGACATGCAGCGGCTCCATCCGCTTCATATCCCGGAAAACGTCCGCATCCCGGAATGCCTCCGCCAGCGGATCCTCCTTTTTTTTCACGGCAGTGCGCTCTGCCTGCTCTTTTGCCTCAGCCGCAGGCACCTCCTCCTGCTCCCGGGCCGGGGAAGGAACGCGTCTCTTTTCAAAATCGATCAGATTATCCGGCGCGGCAGCACGCTGTTTCGGTTCCCTGTCCGCAGAAGAGGAGGGCAGGATCCGACGGATGCCGGCGCCCGGCTCGGCCTCGTTCTCCGCTCCCGCCGCCCGGGAAGATCTGGGAAGCGTAAGGTCCGGCATAACGCCGCTTACCTTTCTGTCCATGCGGAGGATCTTCTGCGCGTCCCGGCGCGCCTCTTCCTCTTCTTTCTCCCGTTCTTCTCCGGCCCGGCGCTCCTGCAGCTCCTGCCGTCTCAGCCTTGCCCTTTCCCTGCGGGCCCTGGCGTCCTCTCTGGCGGATTCATACACCCGCCGGCTTCCCGTCTTCACACCGCTGACAAAAGACCTTTCCGTTACGATCACCAGGCAGATGATGGAAAGCACGATCACCAGAAGGACCGCTCCCACCATCCCCAGGAAATGCTCCAGAAGCCAGGCAAGGGAGCCTGACAGGACGCCCCCTCCTGTTTTCGTATCCGCTCCCGCCGTATAGAGCGCCGTAATGGAATAGCTCTCCATGGAGGCCGCCTGTCCTCCGATCAGCTCCAGGACCACACCGAGCAGAAGGACCAGCAGGATGCCCGCCGCTATCTTCAGAGAGGCGAAAAAGTTCCCCCGGTTGGACAGACCGAAGGCGAGTCCCACAAAAACAAGCACGGGGACCGCATAGGCCACCATGCCGAAGATTCCGAACATCACGCTGCTCACGGCGTTTCCCACGGGGCCGATCACACCGAAATTACAGAGAAAGAGAAGGACACAGAACGCAAAGGCAGCGATCAGAAGGATCTCATTCGCGATCGCCCGTTCTTCCTGCCGGATGCCTTTCGTACCGTTTCCTCCGGTCTTTCTGCCGGAGCCTTTTTTCGTTCTGGAAGAAGCTGTATTTTTTTTCTTTGTGCCTGACCTGCTTCCTGAAGCTGACGCCATTCCACTCTCCGTTCCGGAGCGTCCGCAGCGAAACAGCTGTCCGGCTCATGCCGGCTGACGCTCCCTGGATCTGTCTGTTCACAGACTGAATCGAAGTTAGTATACCACGAAAAGCAGCTGTTGTCATCCTCCTCTTTCAGGCTTCCGCCGCCATTTCATGCAGCTTCGCGATCGCCTCTCTGATCCCGCCCACTTCATCGATCAGGCCCGCATCCACCGCCTCCTTTCCCACCAGAATGGTGCCAAGATCCTTGGTGAGCATTCCCGTCTCCATCATCATTTCCTCCATCCTGCTCCTGGACAGGCTGCAGTGCGAACAGACGAAGCCGGTGATCCGGTCCTGGATCTGCTTGAAGTAATCAAAGGTCTGCGGCGCGCCGATCACCGTACCGTTCATGCGGACTGGATGGATCACCATGGTTCCTGTCGGAACAATGAAGGAATGATCCGCACTGACAGCGATCGGCACACCGATGGAATGACCTCCTCCCAGAACCAGGGATACTGTGGGCTTGCTCAGAGAGGCGATCATTTCCGCGATGGCAAGTCCCGCCTCCACATCTCCGCCCATGGTATTGAGCAGGATGAGAAGCCCTTCGATCCTGCTGCTGTCTTCGATCGCCGCCAGCTGCGGAAGGATGTGCTCATATTTGGTGGTCTTGGAGGAGCTGCTCAGATTATCGTGTCCTTCGATCTCTCCGATGATGCTGATCATGTGGATGGCACGGTCATCCTCCCCGTGCCTTTCCAGCGTCAGCTGTCCTGTCTGCTCGATCCGCTCGTCCCGCTGACGCTCCTTCTCCTGCTTTTCGCTTTCCTGCTCTTCCTCTTCCTGTTTCCCGTTTTTCTCCGTTTTCTGCTTTCCCGCCTGCTCCATCTGCCGGAGATTTTCCGCCAGATGCTTCATGCCCGGCCTTCTTCCATAATAATCCGCCGTATCAAACCAGATTCCCATCGTCTCCGCTTCTCCTTGCCTTTTCGCTCTCCCGGACAGACTGTCCGGAAGGGATCCTTCTTCCCCGCTTTCCGAACGCCGGGGTCTTTCTCATAGTTTCCGCAGGAGAACGCGGATTTATGCAGACAGGGATCAGGAAAGGTCAAAGTCATCCCCTTCCTTCAGCTGGTCGATATCAAAAAACATCTCCTCCTCTCCGGGCTCATAGGCATATTCCATCTGCCCGCGCGCATGCCTTTTGGGAACGGGCAGCGGATTCGGCAGCGGACTGCCGGGCAGCGGATCCGGCTGAGGATCCGGCTGCTTGGTTCCGTCCGGCAGCCGCTCCGCTTCCCCTGCCGGCCGCCCGGAAACCTCTTTTCTTCTGCCCGGGACGCAGGCGCTGTGGATCCCCATGCCGGCAAGGATCAGCCAGAACAGAAGCGCCGGCATCCCCGCGTATCCCTTATCCCGAGAGAAAAAGAGAGAAAGAAGGAAGGAGGGGATCCAGATGCTTCCCGCATTTCCCTTCTGATCAAAAAACCCGAAAATATAAAATACGCACAGGCAGCAGAGCAGAAAAAGGACAGGATCCGGCGTTCCGGTCAGAGACGACAGGAACGCGTCCGCGGACAGTCCCCTGACTGCCGCATACAGCCAGGCGGTCAGCACCGCCGGATTCTCCGCCGGGAAGAAGCAGGCAGCCGCGGCAAGAGAGAAAAAGCCCGCGCAGGCGGAAACACATACAAGAGCCATTCCCGCCGCCCTGCGTCCCGCCCTTCCTGCCCCGCATACAAAGGCGGATGCCCAGACTGGAAGGAGCAGAAACGGGAAAAAAAAGGAATCCAGAAAAAACGCGGCTCCCGCCGGAAATCCGCAGAGGACGGCCCACTCTGCCGGGATCCCTTTTCCGCAGGACATCTTTTTCAGATAGAACGCTGCGGAGAGAAGCAGGACGGCGGCAGCGGGCAGAAAAAGGCCTCCCCCTCTCGAGGAGACGGGGAATACGGGAAGGACCGCCAGCGCCGCCGTTACCGCGGCTGCCGGGATCCTCCCGGCAAGGATACGGAGCGCGGGGTAAAAAAGGAGGATTCCCGCCGTTTCATACAGGCACCGTACAAGCTCCGCTGCAGCAGCGCCTCCCGGAAGGCCGGACAAAAGGATCCCAAGCCATGCCTCCAGGGTCGTCCAGGTCAGGGAGGCAAAGGGAAAGCCCGCGGATACCGCCTGCCCCTGCACGCTTCCGGATACCGCGGAGAACGTTTCCTCCATGCTTCCCAGCCGAAGCGCCAAAGAAAGAACGAACACCGCAAGGACATACAGCGCTTCGCAGATCTTTCTCTGCCGTCTCTTTCCCGCCCTGCCGGCCTTCCGCTTCCCGGCAGTCTTTTCCTCCGTTTTTCGGCAGATCAGCCGGATCGGAAGAAAACAGCCTGCAAACAAAAACAGGACGCAGCCTGCCGCCGCGGGAAGATACCATAAGGTTTCTTCCCGCAGGAAAGTCAGACTTATCGTCCTGATCTGCAGGGTAAGCGCCGCGCACACCGTCAGCCCGTACAGCGCCCACAATATGTAGCTCACAATACCCCTTCTGAATCTCATCCGCACCCTGTCCCCCTGCTCTTCTGTAGATCCGGCTGCTGCCGCGCATATGCTCCGTTTGCCGGAGAAAACGTTGTCCTTCCGGTTCAGATCTGTGCAAGCGCCTGTTCCAGATCCGCAATGATATCATCCGCATTCTCCAGGCCTACGGAAAAACGGATCAGATCCGGATTCACACCGGCTTCCTTCAGCTGTTCGTCGTTCATCTGTCTGTGGGTATGGCTTGCCGGATGAAGCACACAGGTCCTGGCGTCCGCCACATGGGTCACGATGGCGGCCAGCTTCAACCTGTCCATCAGGCTTTCCGCCGCGCTTCTTCCGCCCTTTAAGCCGAAGGAGATCACGCCGCAGGTACCGTTCGGCATGTACTTCTGCGCCAGCTCATAGTATCTGCTGCTCTTTAAGCCCGGGTAATTCACCCAGGCCACCTTCTCATGATCTTCCAGATACTGCGCCGTCTTCAGGGCGTTTTCACAGTGCCTGGGCATCCGCAGATGCAGAGTCTCCAGCCCGATATTTAAGAGAAACGCGTTCATGGGGGACTGAATGGAGCCCAGGTCCCGCATCAGCTGGGAGGTCGCCTTGGTGATATACGCTTTTTTCCCGAATTTCTCCGTGTAGACGATGCCGTGATAGGATTCATCCGGCGTGCACAGTCCCGGAAATTTGTCCGGATACAGGCTCCAGTCAAAATTGCCGGAATCCACGATGGCTCCGCCCACGCACATGGCATGGCCGTCCATATACTTGGTGGTGGAATGGGTCACGATATCCGCCCCCCACTTAAAGGGATTGCAGTTGATGGGCGTGGCAAAGGTATTGTCCACGATCAGAGGGACCTGATGGGCATGGGCCGCCTTCGCGAACTTTTCTATGTCCAGGACCACCAGCGCGGGATTGGCGATGGTCTCCGCAAGCACACATTTCGTATTCTCCTGAAACGCGGCGCAGAGCGTGTCATAATCGGAGTCCGGATCCACGATGCTGCAGGAGATCCCCATCTTCTTCATGGTATTGACGATCAGATTGAAGGTGCCGCCGTAAACGGTGGAGGAAAGCACCACATGATCTCCCGCCTCACAGATGTTGAACACGGCATAATAGTTGGCCGCCTGTCCGGAGGAGGTAAGCATGGCGGCCACACCGCCCTCCAGCTCACAGATCTTCTGCGCCACGCAGTCGTTGGTGGGATTCTGCAGTCTGGTGTAGAAATAGCCTTCCTCCTCCAGATCGAACAGCCTGCCCATCTGCTCGGAGGTCTCATATTTAAAGGTCGTGCTCTGATAAATGGGAAGCACGCGCGGCTCCCCGTTCTTCGGCTTCCAGCCGGACTGGACGCAGATGGTTTCCTTTTCGTATGGTCTTTTCATTTTCTTTTATCCCCTTGTTAAACGGTATCTCTATGTATGATGCTGTCTGTCCGGCCGGAACGCTCTCAGGCCCGGCTCACTCGTTCCAGTTGTGGTAGACCGCCTGCACGTCATCGTCATCGTCCAGAAGATCCAGGGTCTTCTGCAGGTTCTTGATAGCCGTCTCGTCGGTCAGATCCACGTAATTCTGCGGGATCATGGTCACTTCGGCGCTCGCCAGCGGGATGCCCGCATC
>CALWGL010000075.1 GCA_944380025.1 uncultured Lachnospiraceae bacterium | reverse complement strand
ATCCCGGTAGAAGGTCACGGGCAGCTTTCCGGAAGGGGAGCAGGCTCCGAACAGAAGGTCCGCCGCGGCCTTTCCGCCTCTGGCTCCGGGATACCACACCTGAAGAACGGCGTTCATATGCGCATCCGCGAAGCGCAGATCCAGCGCGCTTCCGGAAAGCACGCACAGAACCGTCGGTTTGCCGCAGGTCGCCACGGCTTCCAGAAGCTCCCGCTGGGATTCGGGAAGCTGCAGATCCGCTTTGTCTCCGGAAGCATAGCTGTTTCCGGTATCTCCCTCCTCGCCCTCCAGGGTCTCATCCAGTCCCAGGCACAGGATCACCACATCGCTGTGCTCCGCCACCGTCAGGGCCTCGGAGATGCGGTCCTGTCTCCAGGCAAGGCCCTCCACCCGGTCCCGATACAGGTGGCAGCCCTCGGAATAGAGCACGCGCACCTGATCTCCCACCGCGTCCTGGATGCCTTCCAGAAGGGTGATATAGCGGGAGGAGGTTCCATGATAATTTCCCACCAGCGCCCGTCTGCTGTCCGCGTTGGGGCCGATCACGCCGATGGTCTGCAGCCGGTCCTTCTGCAGAGGGAGGATCCCGTCATTTTTTAAAAGCACCATGCTCTCTCTGGCGATCCTCTGCGCCAGCTCCAGATGCTCCCGGCATTCCACAGTTTCATAAGGGATCCGGTCGTATTCCGTTTCCTCAAAGCAGCCGAGCAGATAACGGGTGGTAAACAGCCGCTCCGCGGCCTGCGTGATCTCCTCCTCCGTCACCAGGCCCTCTTCATATGCCTTCAGAAGATGCAGGTAGGTGACGCCGCAGTTTACGTCGCAGCCCGCCTTCAGCGCCATGGCCGCGGATTCCTCCGGCGTCTTCGTCACGCAGTGGTGCTCGTGAAAATCCCGGATGGCCCAGCAGTCCGACACGAAATGCCCCTGAAAGCCCCATTCTCCCCGCAGGATATCCCGGATCAGCGTATTGCTTCCGCAGCAGGGCTCTCCGTTGGTGCGGTTGTAGGCTCCCATGACCGCCTCCGTCTGCGCTTCCTTTACGCAGGCTTCAAAGGCGGGAAGATAGGTTTCATACAGATCCTTTTTCCCAACCTCCGCGTTGAATTCATGGCGCAGGCCCTCCGGGCCGGAATGCACCGCAAAATGCTTGGCGCAGGCCGCCGCTTTCAGGTGTTCCTTCTTTTCGTCCTCCGCCGGGCCGGTTCCCTGCAGGCCCTCCACATAGGCCACGCCAAGGCGGGAGGTCAGATACGGGTCCTCTCCGTAGGTCTCATGCCCTCTTCCCCATCTGGGATCCCGGAAAATATTCACGTTCGGCGACCAGAAGGTCAGTCCCTTGTAAATGTCCCGGTCGCCGTGCCTGGCGGATTCGTTGTACTTGGCGCGTCCCTCCGACGCCACCGCGTCTCCGATCCTGCGCAGCAGGCCGTCGTCAAAGGCCGCCGCCATCCCGATGGCCTGCGGGAAGCTGGTTGCCACTCCCGCTCTCGCCACACCGTGCAGCGCCTCGTTCCACCAGTTGTACGCCGGGATCCCGAGCCTCGGGATCGCAGGCGCGTCATACCGGAGCTGGGAAGCCTTTTCCTCCAGCGTCATCTTCGATACCAGTTCCTTTGCGGCCGCTTCGGCCTTCTTTCTGTCGATCATTTCTTTTCTCCATAATTTCCCAGGCTGATGGCCTCGTCCGCGAAATTCTCCACGGAGGCCTTTTTTTCATAAAAATGAACCGCGTGCTTCAGGATTCCCTGGAAGGTATAGTAGTCGTCCTCCTTCGCGATGGGAAGGCTCACGATGCTCCTGGTGCAGCCCGCCTTGTAAATGGCGCTGATCAGCTCCACAGTCTTCCTTCCGTCCTCTCCGGTGATCATGGGGCGTCCTCCCTCCTCCAGGGCGCGCAGCACGTCGTCGATCTCCCCGGTGTGGCCTTCGTATTTCAGGTCAGGAAGGGACTCATAAAAATCGTTCAGCCGCTTCACCAGCTCCTGATTGCCACCGGGCTTCCAGAAGCCGTTGGCCTGTCCGGTCTCCGCTTTTACCTCCCAGGGGGCGGAAAGCTTCGCGTCCGCGCACTGCAGCTCGATCCCCTGCTCCTCCCCGTGATGGATCACGGAGCTGGTCACCTCCGCCAGGCTGCCGTCCGCATACCGCATACAGGCCACGGACAGATCCTCCACCTCGGAATTGTCATGCATCACGTTGGAAAGCATGGCGGTGACCTCCACGGGAAGCTCCCCCTTGATCCAGTTGAGCATATCGATATGATGCACCGCATGGTTCAGGGTGGGGCCGCCGCCCTCCTTCTCCCAGGTGCCGCGCCACCACAGATCGTAATAGCAGTGCGCCCTCCACCAGAGGGAATTGACCTGGGCAAAGCAGATCTTTCCCGCCAGGCCGCTGTCCGCGGTCTGCTTCAGTTTGTAAATGGAATTGCGGAACCGGTTCTGGGCGATGCAGGCCATGGTCACGCCGTTTCTCTTTTCCGCCTCCAGCATGGCGTCACATTCCTCCAGGCAGGCGGCCATGGGCTTTTCCACCACCACGTTGACACCCGCGTCCATGGCGTGGATGGCGATCTCTGCATGAACATAGGGCGGGGTGCACACATGCACCAGATCCAGCTTTATGCCGGATGCCAGCATTTTCTCATAATCGTCAAAAACCGGACAGTCCAGCCCGTACTGCTCTTTCATTTTCTCCGCCTTTTCCGGATAAATATCGCAGAGCGCCGCGATCCGGCACCTGTCCGGAAAGGTCAGAAGTCCTTCCATATGTGCGTGGGCGATGTTTCCGCAGCCCACGATTGCTGTCTGTATCATTTTTCCTCCTTCGCCGAAGCGGCGCAAATCCGGATTGAAAAATACGCTGTCGGGCGTATTTTTCAGTCTTCTCTCCCTTCCGCCGTCAGGTTCACGGCCTGCAGCTCCGCTCTGACGCACAGCTCGGCCGCCTTGAAGGCGTGCTCCTGGGTCATGGCGTTTTTCGTCCGGTTGATGCAGTCCAGGATGAGCTGTCCGAAGAAGGGATAGCCCACCTTCCCGGTCACCTGAAAATGCTGCTCCCCATCCTTATTGACCAGAAAAACATGATCTGCCGTGCTGTCCCCGGTTCCCACGTTGACATATTTTCTCAGCTCGATGTAACCCTCCGTCCCCAGGATGAAGGTCCGCCCGTCCCCCCAGGTGGAAAGGCCGTCCGGCGTGAACCAGTCCACCCGGAAATGCTGGGTCGTCCCGTTGTCCCCCACGAGGACGGCGTCCCCGAAATCCTCCAGCTCCGGATAGTCCGGATGCCCGTAATTGCCCACCTGGCTGTACTGCACCTTCGCGTCCTTCACGCCGCAGTAATACAGGAACTGTTCGATCTGATGGCTGCCGATGTCGCAGAGGATCCCGCCGTATTTGTCCTTTTCAAAAAACCAGGCCGGACGGCTCTTCGGATCGCCCACCCGGTGCGGGCCGAAGCCGTCGATGTGGATGGGCCGTCCGATGGCTCCCTGTTCGATCAGCTGCCCGGCGAAGACGGCGGCCTCCACATGGATGCGCTCGCTGTAATAGACCATATATTTTCTTCCGGTCTTTTGTACCATCTCCTTTGCCGCCTCAAGCTGTTCCAGGCTGGTGAGGGGAGCCTTGTCCGTAAAATAGTCCTTCCCCGCCGCCATCACCCGAAGCCCAAGCGCACAGCGCAGGCTGGTCACCGCGGCTCCGCATACCAGCTTCACCTCCGGGTCGGAAAGGATCTCCTCCTCGCTTGCCGCGGCCTTCGCCGTGGGAAAGCTCTTCTGAAAAGCCGCAACCTTCTCCGGATCCGGGTCATAAACCCACTTCACCTCGGCCCCCGCCTCCGTCAGGCCGTTGCACATCCCATAGATATGCCCGTGATCCAGCGCGATGGCAGCGATCTTAAATTCCCCGGGAGCCACCACCGGCGCCGGCTTTCCCTTGGGCGCATAGTTCATTCCGTCTTTTTTCTCCATATCTGCCTCGTTTTCCGCTGCCCTGCGGGCAGCATTTCATTCGCTGGAATTGGCCGCAAGGTCAATTCCCAGGCCGAAAGCTGGGGCTTTCGGCCGCCTCTCTCTGATGACAACAGTTTATCACAGATCCGGGTCATAACCTATACAATAAAAAACCAAAACCTTGCAGGAAGAAACCTTTCATTCCGGTTCCCCGGAAAAACGGCAGACAGGAGTCCTTTCCCTCTGGCGGCCGGGCCCAATATGATATAAAATGGCAGATGGAAGGCCGGCAGGAACCCGAAGGTTCCTGCCGGAATAGAGTGCCGCCTGCGGCGGCAAAACGGGAGGTATGAGCCATGGACACGCCGGAGAAAAAAATATTTCTGCATCTGGACGAGGATTTTTCCTGTCAGTATAAAGACATCCAGTTTCCCACCATTCAGCCCCCGTATTTTCACAGCCATAACGGCTATGAGATCCTTCTGCTCCTGGGCGGGGAACTGGATTTTTTCATGGAATCGGGGAGCGGGAAGCTGGTGCGGGGCGATCTTGTATGCGTCCGTCCCCATGCCTTCCACTCCGCAAGGCCGCTTGATCCCTCCCGTTACGACCGAATCATCATCAATATCCGGGAGACCGCTTTCCCGTCCTTAAACAGCAGGAGGACCGATCTGTCCTCCTGCTTTTTCCGCGTGCCGCCCGCCATGCTGAACCTGACGCATCTGAGCGGTGCGGAGATCGAACGCTTTACCTGTCTGGCCCGGGATCTGCAGTCCGCCCTTTCTTCCGGAGAATGGGGAAGCGACATTCTCTCCCTCTCTCTCCTCCGGCTGATCCTCGTCATGCTCAACCAGCATGTGGCCGCGCCTTCCGGTGCGAGTCCGGGCGTCATGCCCGCCTTTATAACGGAGCTCTTTTCCTATATAGAAGCGCACATCCAGGATACGCTCACCATAGAACAGCTTGCCGGGCACGTGCATCATAACGGCGTCTATCTGAACCGGCGCTTCAAGCAGATCACCGGCCTCACTCTGAATCAGTATATCCTGGCCAAAAAGATCTCCCGCGCGCAGAGCTGTCTGCAGGAGGGACTTACCGCCGGGGAGGCCTGCGAACAGGCGGGCTTTCACGACTATGCCACCTTCTACCGGGCCTTCTGTCGGGAAATGGGCGTCTCTCCGAAGCAGTATCAGCAGAGGCTGGTAGAAGAAGCGGCCGCATCGACCGCAAATGTTTACAAAAACGGAACCATATAAACCGGAAGCATCAGAATATCTCCATCCTTCTGCAGATCCTTCGTATACACCAGATACTTTTCCAGGATCCGTCCGGAATATTTTTCGGAAAATCTATCCAGAGACGCATGGGTTTTATATCCGGATGATTTCACTTCAATGGGGCATATCTTATTTTTTCTGGAAAGAATGAAATCGACCTCATGATTCCGCCTGGTCTTTTCATTCAGGAAGGTATGATAGAACAGTTCATTTCCGCCTGCGGTAAGCATCTGAGCGACCGCGTTCTCGTACAGATATCCCAGATTCACTCCGAGCTTATCATTCCAGAGCTTTTCATAGATCACATTCTCCGTAAAATCCCTGTCCTTAAAGGCAAGAGAGACGAACAGCCCCGTGTCTGCCAGAAAGAGCTTAAACCTTGCCAGATCCTTATGGTTTGCCATCCCGGCGTTCGGGTCGTCCGCATGATAAGCGGCAATGACCGTTTTGGAATCCTTCATTTCCGCGATCAGCTCAAGCACGCTGCTCGCCCTTTCCTTCTCCAGCACGCCGGAAACCTGATATCTGGAAGCGTTTTTGTTCAGCTGGGCAGGGATCGCGTCAAACAGCATGGAAATCCTGCCGGTCGGATCGATCTTTCTGAAATCATCCTCATACAGATTCAGGATATCTCTTTTGACCGCATCCACCTTCCGGAAATTGTTGGTCTGAAGATATTCATCCACCGCCTGTGGCATCCCGCCCACCAGCATATACAGCCGGAAATCCCGCATCAGCCTCCTGTTCATCTGTTCCCCGACCGGTTTCCGGCTCTCAAAGCAGCTTTTCAGCAGCTTCATTGTAGTCTGATCTCCCAGCGCCCAGAGAAATTCCTCATAATCCATGGGATACATGCCAAGCTTTCGCTCCTCGCTGGGAATCAGGATGTCTTTTACATTTTTCCTAAGGAAACGCACGCAGAAAAAAATCCTCTGGCGGAAGCTTCCGTCAGAGGACTTTTTCTATCTTTTTTCTGTTTATCTGTTATCTGCTGTTTATCGGTTATCTGGTCACGATATCCACCGGCACGTTGAAGATCTTCGCCACCTTCAGGATCGTGTCGATGTGTCTTCCCGTCGCGGCCGCGAAATGGTGGGTGGGGCCGCACTCGCTCCAGCGGGTCACGAACTCTCTGGCTCCACAGGTGAAGCGGGTCCTCATGTTGGTATCGCCGAAGGAAAGGATCTTGCCCTCCTCGTTCACGCCCTCTGCGACAACAAATTTAAAGTGACCGTCGCCGTCCTGGGTGATGGCCAGGTAGGTGACCGGTCCGGTGAACGGATAGAACTGGGTCAGATAGCCGCCGCCGGTCTTTCCGTGGAACACCTTCACGATCTTCATCGTGGGCTTCTTATCGGAGATATCCGCATCGCCGGAACCGCTGTGGCCGATGATGGCGATATCATCGTTGAAATCAATGGAGTACATCTCCGCAAGCTGTCCGGTTCCGGAGATCGTCTTTAAGATGCTCATGGCCATGGCCACCTTCATATCCCCTTCCACCGCGCAGGCCGTTCCCTGCTTGATCAGCATGGAGAACGCGGGGATCAGCATGCTGTCCAGAACGCCCGCCTTGCCGGTTGCGAAGCCGTCGTAATGGGAAGCGATCAGGCCGAGCTGCTCGTCCTTCACCCACTGCTCAAAGGCAACGACGTATTTTGCCATTTCCCATACTTCCTCGATGCTTCCGCCGCCCTCGATATCAAAGGTATCCAGGATATCCTGCGCCTTTGCGCGGATGGCGTCCTCATCGGTGATATTGTCGGCGATGGCCCACATCTTCTCCCAGTCGAACTGCTTGGTATACAGATGCATCCTTCTGTACAGGTTGGACTCGTCGATGTAAAGGTCCATCATGCCGGGATAGGGTCTTCCGATCTGCGCGATATTGGTATCGCGGAATCTTCTTCTGGTCTGAGCGGCCAGGCACCACTGCTCGATCTCCTTCTGCACACCCGGATCTCCGCCCTCTACCACGCCGGTGATCACCGCGTGGCGCTTGCCGAAGCGCTCCAGATCCGCCACCATTTCACCCACAGCGCCGCAGGCATAGCCCTCTCCCAGCCATGCAGCGATGTCCGTATGGTCATAATCCAGCGCCTTCAGCTTCTGGATGTTCACCAGAACCACCGGCACGTCCAGATCCTTTACGGCAGGAAGCATATTATAGGAGGTGGCATAGGTCAGAAGCTGCAGGAACACCAGGTCCACATCCGCCGCGCGGAATTTATCCCCCGCCGCCTGGGACTGCTCCTTCGTGGTCACAAGACCTCCGTCGATGATCTCAACGGTATCCGGGATCGTTTTCTTGAACGCCTCATACTGTGCCTCAAATTCCGGCACCAGAGACGGAAACTGGGGAAGATAAGCCCCAAGCGCGATGGAGAATACGCCGATCTTTGCTTTTGTATCAACTAGCATGTGTGTACTCCTTTCCTTGTCGGGCCTTCGGCCTCTGCGGCCTCCCCGACCTTCTAAAGATAATATAATACATAAACCGCCCCTTCGGTCAAGGGGAAATCCGTTATTTTTCCGGTCTGCGCAGGAAATGCGCAGATCTTCCGGTTACAGTCCACTCGTCCGCTCAGAGCCCGTCATCTGTTCGTGCAAGCACGACATCTGCCTGGTTCTGGCGGACGAGTGAACTGTAATCCCTCCCATGCCAGCGGCAGAACAGCGTTCCGGACGGCAATGGCAATGCCGCGCCGGATCTGGTATACTGGAAAAGAAACTATCTGCGGATGCCGAAACGCATTTTCTCCGCAGAAATCATTCACCGAAATGGGGATAAAAATGATCAAAAAATGGAACGCGGTCTGTTCATGGCTTCTGACGCTGTTATTGATGGGGCATCTTCTTGTCATGTCCTATTCCATGTGGACCGGATGGTACGCTTACGGTCTCTGCAAGATGCTGGCGAGGGGGACCGCCCTGGCCGCCGGGGCGCATGCGGCGCTCACGCTGGCGATCTTTTTCTTCGTGAACGGAGGGACCGGCCCCGGCCGGTACGGGCGGCAGAATCTCCGGGTCATCCTTCAGCGCGCAAGCGCGCTTGTCATCCTCGCGCTGCTGCATCTGCATGTGAAGGCCTTCGGCTTCATCGTAAGCGGCGCGTCCCTCTCCGGCGCGGACAAAGCCTTCCTCCTGATCACGGAGCTTCTGTTCTTCGGCGCGGTCTCCCTTCATCTGGGCGTGTCCTTCAGCCGCTCTCTCATTACGATGGGGCTGCTTTCCTCAGACACGGCGGAAAAGAGAGCCGACCGGGCCGCCTGGGCCATAAGCGCGCTTCTGATGGCAGTTTCGGCGGCGGCACTTGTAAAATTTGTGGTTTCCTGGACAGGCTTCGGCGGGTGACGTGTTATGAAGATATTGGTGATCGGAAATGGAATATCAGGTCTGTCGGCCGCCATTGAGGCCGCTTCTCTCGGGGAGGAGGTCCTTCTTGCGGCTCCCTTTCCTCCGGAGCGGACCCAGTCCGTCATGGCGGCAGGCGGCATCAACGCGGCCTGTGCGGGAGGGGACGACTCCGCCGCCCTGCACGCGCAGGATACCCTGAAGGGAGGCTGTTTTCTGGAATCGGAGCAGGATGTTCTCGCCTTCTGCCGGAAAGCGCCGGAAAATCTGAAATGGCTGGACGACATGGGCGTCCTGTTCAACCGGAATCCGGACCGGTCGGTCTGTGTCCGGGCATTCGGCGGCCAGAGCCGGAAACGGACCGCCTATGCCGGCTCGTCCACCGGGAAGCAGATCGTCACCGCCCTCACGCAGAAATGTCTGGAATATGAGATACAGGGCAGGATCCGAAGAGAGACCGGCCTTTTCTTCCATTCGGCGCTGATCCGCGAAGGCCGGTGCTTCGGCGCTCTGTTTTTTCAGCCGGAAACGGGAAGGCTCCTTCCGATCTTCGCGGACGCCGTTATCTGTGCCGTCGGAGGACAGAACAAGCTTTTCGGGAAGACCACGGGCTCAGAGCTGTGCGACGGCTATGCGGCGGGCAGGCTGTTTTCTCAGGGCGTCTTACTGCGCAATCTGGAATTTCTGCAGTATCACCCCACCACCATCGAGACGGACCACAAGCGCATGCTGATCACGGAAGCCGCAAGGGGCGAGGGCGGACGCCTCTACTATCTGGACGGGGACAGGCGCGTTTATTTTATGGAAGAAAAATACGGAAGTGGCGGGAACCTGATGCCGCGCGACATCGTCTCCCGGGAAATGTATCTGTGTCCCTCCCAGGTATATCTGGACATCTCCTTCCTGCCGGAAAAGCTGATCCGCGAACGCCTGGACGAGGTGCGCCTGCTGTGCAGGGATTATCTGGGGCTGGACGTTTCCGCGGAGCCGATCCCCGTGGCCCCTTCCATCCATTTTTTCATGGGCGGGATCCGGGTGGACCGGGAGCACCGCACGAATATCGACCGGCTTTACGCAGTGGGAGAGGCCGCGTCCAAATATCACGGAGCCAACCGCCTCGGCGGGAATTCCCTGATGGCGGCCGTATATTCGGGAAGGACGGCGGCGCAGTCTGTTCACGAAGGCTGTTCCCCTTTTAAAGAGGATGGGCCGCGGATGTTTTCCTCCTTCATCGAAGAGGAGCAGCGCGGGCTGGATGCGCTGAAAAACAGCCGGAGCCTGTATCCGGCGGTCTATGTTCAGAGAAATATCGCGGAAATCATGATCCGGAGCCTGGGCATCGTCAGGACCGGGAAGGAACTTGCCGAAGGGATCGAAGCCCTGGATTTTTACCTGAACGCGCTGAAATCCCTGCGTTTTGACCCCTCTGTTTCCATTTATGAAAATTACAGGATCTTTTCCATGACCCTTCTCGCGAAGGCCGTCATGCAATCCGCGCTGGAGCGCAGGGAATCCCGCGGCTCTCATTTTCGGGCGGATTTCCCGGAAACAAAGGACGAATTTCGGAAATGCTCTGTGGCACAGTGGAAGGACGGAGAGATCCGGATCCGCTTTGAAGCGGAATAGAAAGGAAGGGCAGCAGCATGAAAATAAAGATCAGGCGTCAGGATACCGCAGACGCAGCGCCGTACTGGCAGACCTTTGATTTCGCGGACGAAGGGCGCATCACGGCCGCCGGGATCCTGGACCGGCTGAATTACCGGGACGATCTGACGGATGAAAACGGCGTCCCCTGCCGGAGGGTCAGATGGGAATGCAGCTGCATGCAGAAAATGTGCGGCGGCTGCGCGATGGTGATCGACGGCCGCCCCGGCCTGGCCTGCGGTACTTTTATCGATACCGGCCAGAGCAGCCTGCTGGTTCTGGAACCGCTGACAAAATTCCCGGTAGTCACGGATCTTGTGGTGGACCGTTCCATCCTCCAGGAATATCAGCGGGAGGCCATGATGTATCTCGGAACCCGGGCGACGCCGGATCAGAAGGAATATGCCCGCCAGTATTCCGCCGCGAAATGCCTCAGATGCGGGCTCTGTCTGGAGGTATGCCCCAATTATGTCCCGCTCTCACGGGAGTTTTTCGGAGCGTCCTTCGCCAACAGCGCATACCTTCTGTACTCCTCCTCCGAAGACCGGAAAAAAGAGATCCGAAAGCAGTATGCCAGGCATTTTGAAGCGGGCTGCTCCAAATCCCTGGCCTGCCGGGACATCTGCCCGGCCCATCTGCCCACGCTTTCCTCCATCGCGTATATGAACCGGCACTCCCGTTAGACGCCGGCCCGTAACAGTTCAGCCTTCGGCAGAACTGTTACGGCATCCGGCCATTCCAATCGCAGCACTCGCTTTATCGTGCAGCGATGGGCCGGATGCTTTCTACCGATACGTTTTCGTACGGTCTGCGCAGTAAATGCGCAGACCTGGCTAAACTGTTACGCCGTCTTCCCTTCTTCTCCATTTCAGCAGGAACGCGGAGTTCACAATGACGAGCACCGAACCCGCGTTGTGGACCAGAGCCCCGACCACCGGATTGAGTACGCCGCTGATGGCAAGCGCGATGGCGAGAAAATTCAGCGCCATGGAGAAGGTCATATTGCATTTGATCGTAACCATCATCCGCCTGGAAAGGGCGATCAGATGGGGGAGTTCCTTTATTTCGTCGTCCACCAGGGCGATATCCGCCGCATCCACGGCGATGTCGCTTCCGACGCCGCCCATGGCGATGCCCACCTGCGCTTTTTTCAGGGCGGGCGCGTCGTTGATGCCGTCGCCGATCATGCAGACCGGGCTGCCCGCATCCTGATATTCGCCGATGGCCTTCAGCTTGTCCTCTGGAAGGCAGTTCGCACGCACCGTGCGGATCTGAAGCTGCGCGGCAATGGTTTTCGCCGCGTTTTCATGGTCGCCCGTCAGAAGGACAGGCTCCGTCCCCATTTCGGAAAGCGCACGGATCATGTCCGCGCTGTCCTTCCGCAGCGTATCGGAAAGGGCGATATAGCCGGCAAATCTTCCATCTGCCGCGATATAGGTCACGCTGCAGCCCTTCTGAAGCATCGCAAGCGCCCCTTCGGGCGGCGTCATTTCCACTCCCCGCTCCCGCAGAAGCTCCGGATTGCCCGCAAGGATCTCTTTTCCCTCCACCCACGCGCATACGCCCCGTCCGGGAATCATCCGGAAGTGCTCCGCCGCCGCGGGCGTCTTCCGACAGGTCTTTTTAAAACAGGAAGTGATTGCCTTCCCGAGAGGATGCTCGGACAGCTGCTCGGCGGAGGCCGCCAGCCGGTAGATCTCTTCCTCCGGATACTCTCCGGAAACGGAAACGGCGCTTACCACCTCCGGCGTTCCATAGGTCAGTGTTCCGGTTTTGTCAAAGGCGATGGCCTTCACCTTCGCCAGCCGTTCCAGCGCGTCTCCCTCCCGGACAAGGAAGCCGTGCTTCGCGGCGTTTCCAATGGCCGCCATGATCGCCGTGGGCGTGGCAAGCACCAGGGCGCAGGGGCAGAACACCACAAGGATGGTGACCGCGCGGATGATCTCGCCGGAAAGCAGCCAGGTCAGCGCCGCGGCGCTGAGGGCGATCACCACGATCCAGGTCGCCCAGCGGTCCGCCAGTCCGACGATCTTCGCCTTTCCCGCGTCCGCGGACTGTACCAGCCGGATCATGCGCTGAATGGAGCTGTCCTCCCCCACCCTGTCCGCCTTCATTTCAAACGCGCCGAACTGATTCACCGTGCCGCTGGATACCCGGTCGCCCGCCGCCTTGTCCACGGGCAGGGATTCTCCGGTCATGACCGCCTGGTTGATGGAGGTCTGCCCCGATACGATCACGCCGTCCGCCGGAACGCTTTCTCCCGGCAGGACCCGGAGCAGATCGCCCACCTGAACCTGCTGCGCCGGAATGACGGTCTCCTTTCCGTCCTTCAGGAGCCGCGCCGTCTGCGGCGTCAGATGCACCAGCTTCTCGATGCCGGCCCGCGCCCTTGCCACCGTCAGCTCCTCCAGCAGCCCGCCCAGCTGCATGATAAAGGCCACCTCTCCGGCGGCAAAATCCTCTCCGATCAGCACGGAAGCGATCAGGGCCAGCGACACCAGCACATCAGCCTTGATGTCAAATGCCGTGACCAGCCCGATAACGGCCTCCAGAACGATCGGCACACCGCACAGAAGGATGGCGATCCATGCCATATCAAAGGGAAAGGGCTGAAACCGGAACAGACTGCACAGAACCGCAGCGCCCGATATCACAAGCAGCGTGATATCCTTCCGGATCCCTCCCAGCTCCAGCAGGGCTTCCAGTTTTTCCATAAATGCTTTCATAACGATCTCCGTTCCGAATATTTATACCATAGGGGGTATATGTATATAATATCCGTACAGATTCCGCCTGTCAAGGGAAAATGCAGACCCTCAGCCCATATTGGAAAACCGCTCCACCGCCTTGGTAAAGCTCTCGATGGTCTTGTCCGCATCCCCATGCTCGATCCCGTCGCGGACGCAGTGCCGGATATGGCCCTCGAGCACCACCTTGCCGCACCCGTGCAGCGCGGATTTCGCGGCGTTGATCTGCGCCAGGATATCCTCGCAGGGAATATCCTCATCGATCATCCGGTCGATCGCCTGCACCTGGCCGATGATCTTTTTCAGCCTGCGGTGCAGGTTTTCCGAATCCATGCATTGTCTCATCTGTCTTCGCCTCCATACC
>CALWGL010000074.1 GCA_944380025.1 uncultured Lachnospiraceae bacterium | reverse complement strand
TACGGTCTGCGCAGTAAATGCGCAGACCTGGCGGAACAGTAACAATCAATCAGCAAAAATCCGCATTTCCCCGTGACGAAAGACTCCCCGTCCGCTATAATGAACGGGAGACAGTGCCGAAGACGGGGCTGGATCCGGAACCGTTCCGGATGTCCCGGCGATGCCGCTGTCCGGAAAGGAAATAAAAAATATGAAGATCATGGCTGCCTCCGATATTCACGGCTCCGCCCTTTACTGCGAAAAAATGCTCGACGCCTTCCGGCGGGAGCGCGCCGACCGTCTCCTGCTCCTGGGCGATCTTCTCTATCACGGCCCCAGGAACGACCTCCCGGAGGGCTACGCGCCCAGGGAGGTCATCCCCCTTCTGAACGCGGCAAAAAACCGGCTGCTCTGCGTCCGCGGAAACTGCGACACGGAAGTGGATCAGATGGTGCTGGAATTCCCGATCCTGGCGGAATCCTGCATTCTCTGGACGGGAAAGCGCATGGTGTTCGCCACACACGGACATCATTTCAATACCGGTTCACTCCCGCCCCTGCAGCCGGGCGATATCCTTCTGCACGGGCATACCCATGTCCCGGCATGGGAGCCCTTTTCCTCCGATTCCCTGGATGGATCCCATACGGGAAACAGGGAGACATGCCTCTACCTCAACCCCGGATCGGTCTCCCTTCCCAAGGAAAACAGTCCGCGCGGCTATCTGATCCTGACAGAGCATGCTGCGGAATGGAAGACCCTGGAGGGGAAGACATATCACCGGCTTACTCTCTGAGGGCAGAAGCCGCCTTCCTTCCCCGCTGCGTTCTGCCCCGGCCTGTCAGAGGCGGGACACAGCGGGGCCAAAGACGGGACAGGCGTTCATTTCCCTCCCTCTTCAAAATGCCTGTACAGCGCGTCATTGGACACATAGGCGCAGATCACCCATCTTCCGTTCTCATCCCCCTGGATCCTCACCATCGGATAATACCGCCGGAAGTGCTCCGGACATGCCTCCACATCGGCAAAGATCTTCTTCCACTTCTCCTCCATCAGAAAGATATCCGCGTTCTGACTGACCAGAAAGGCATTCTTCTCCTCCGCCGTACCTTTCATCAGCCGTTCAAAGCATTCCTCCCCGCAGAGGCTTCTGTAAAAATCCAGGAATTTCCGGCAGTGCTCCTCCATCCCCGGCTCGATCCGGGCGCCAGGCTCATACTGGAGAAGCTCCCGATACTCGCAGATATCGTACATCTCCTGCCGTTTTCTCAGATTCTCCATCTTTTTATCCATCAGGTCGTTCAGCAAAGACGACGGCTCCTTCTGCGCCGCATGCTTCAGATGATCCGCCATGATCCCCCGCACATCGCAGTATCCTCCGATGAAGCGTTCCAGTGTTTCCCGGATCTCCTCCGGCGGAATATAGCGGTTCACACTGTAATTCTTCGCGCCGGAAAGGGCAAACTGCGCCAGCAGCGTATAGATCGAATAGGGGACCTCCTCCTCCCGGTCGATCTCCAGACAGTCCCGCAGATCCTTCTTTTTCAGAAACAGCTTCGACTTCATCAGCGCTTCCACAAACGCCTGATAATATTCCGTCCCATCGCGGTCCACAAACTGTACGTAACGGCAGAGATCCTCCAGACTGTTGCCCAGATTCAGATAATCCCTGAGCGCGGAGGCAAAGCCCGGCGAGCCGATCCGCAGCCCCCTGAACTCCCGCTTCCAGAAAAAGGACTGCTCCTCCCTGGAAAAATGCTCTCTGATAAAGCTTCCGTACGCACCGTCCAGCTCCCCAAGATAAAGATTATGAAAGACGTTCAGCGTCTCCTGCTTCTTCAGCGGCAGAGAGCGGATGCGCCTGTACAGGCGCTCCGGGACGCAGCGGGCGGGCAGCCTCACCGGCCTGTCCAGATACCGGGTCGCCATCCGGACGGCCCTCCTGCACTGCCCGATGGTGATGTCTCCGTCCACACACGCCCTTCCCCCGAGCCGGTCTTCGATCATACAGCCAATGGCAAGCAGATAAATATGGTAAGCCTCTCCCTGCGTCTTATTCCCCCAGAAATGCAGGCCTCCCTCGCACCTGGGATCCCGGAAATCCAGCATGGTACGGCCGGGTGCGGCCGCAAGCAGCGGATCGGAAACCACGCTCTGGGCAAACCGTCTCCCGGATCCGCCCCGGCAGCCGTCAAGCCCCTTTCCGCATAGGATGATCCTCCCATGCGCGCCCTTTCCTCCTGTCCCGTTCTGGCCGGAAAGGCTTTTTGATCCGGCCGGATCGTCCTGACCCGGCGAGCCGCTCCGTCCGGCCGGATCGTTTTTCCCCGCCGCAGCGCTCCGCCCTGCCTCAGCCTTTCCCCCCGCCGCAGCGCTCCGTCCGGCCGGGCCGGTTCCTCCCGCACTCTGTTCCCGCGCCCCGCTCAGCTTCGCCGGCAGGCTCTGCTCCTCCGCCCGCCCCATCGTCACGCTGTCTCCGACGGCGCGCCAGCCCTGCTCTCTGCCCTTCTGACCCGACGGAATGCCGCAGACCAGCCTGTGCCCATACATCTCCGGTGCCTGCGAATCCATCAGGTGAAAGGCCTCTGCCAGCTTCAGACTCTCCTCATAGACCGGAGCCCACTCCTCATCCGTCACATCCTCCGCAATATACAGATCAATAAAAATACCCATGCCGGCCTCCTTTCTCCCGCCGGGAAACATCTGTTCTCCGTGGTATGAAAAGTATAACCCGCATGGTTTCTTCTGTCATTGAACGCAAAATTCAATTTTTGACCGAAATAAAGCGGAAGGGGCGCTGCGCCGAAGCTCCACTCCGCCGCGATATCCCGCTCCGAAACGGCATCCTCTTCCTCTGCAGCGTCCCCTCCCTCTACGCCGCTCCGGAGCCGGCACACAGCGCCGCGCAGTATGTCAGCACTCTCCGGCGGTATCCGTCCATGAGAAGCCAGCTTCGCCAGTCCCGCGCCGGACGCGCCGGACGGATATCCTGCGCATTCCCCGCGACCAGATCGTCCATGTCCGCCCGAAGCAGACAGCCCAGGGCGTACAGATTATCCACGCTCGGAATGTTCGTTCCGTCCAGCCACCTGTATACCGTCTGTACACAGGAAAGGCCGAGATACGCCTGGATATCCGCGGGGCTCAAACCTCTTTTTTCCATAAAATAGCGAATCCTGTCCCCCGTCCTCTTCTTATCGATCGCAGGAATCATTTCCCCTCCGTTCCGGTCATCCGGTTCACCTCAATCTTATTCAGGATCCCTTCCGCGCTCACCCCCGGATGGGTGACACGGATCCGGCAGACTTCTTCCACAAAGCCCGCATCCAGCTTCAGCTCCCTGCTGATCCTTTCGATCCGCCATCCTCTGTCCATCCTCCTGAGGATCCCTTCAATGGCGGAAAGGAGCCCGTCCGCAGGGATCCGGCAGGACCCCGTCTCTCCGCTCTCCCGCGCGGAAAGCATATCCCCGATATCCACCCGCTCCGCCCGGAATTTCCCCTCTTCCATATAGAGAAACGCCATGGTGATCTCCTGGCCGAACCTCCGCTTTCCGCAGCTTCCCGGGTTCAGCCACAGCCTTCCTTCCCTCTCCTCCTGCGCATACCTGTGGGAATGTCCGTAAATAACGGCCTGAACGCCGTCCAGCTTCTCCGGCACGTCCTTCTTTTTATGGACAAGAAAAAAAGAAACGCCGCCCAGCGTAAAACGCAGGCTTTCCGGGAGTTCCTCCCCCCATTCTCTGTCATTATTGCCGCGCACAAAATAAACGGGAACGTCCTTTCCCACCGCTGCCCGGATGTCCTCCGCCAGCTGCCGGCCGCCGATATCTCCTGCGTGGATCACCGCATCACAGCCCTTCAGCAGCGCTGAGACCTGCGGCCACAGCAGGTTATGGGTATCCGATAAAACCGCTGTCTTCATGCCTGTCCTCCTGTAATCCTCCTGCCATACCTGTTTTCACACAATGGAAATACGGGCGGAACCAGAAATCTGCCCGGAGCAGATGCCCGCATGAATGCCGGCTGTCCCTGTTCCCGACCGGCAGAAAAGAAATGAAAATTCTGTAAGAATAAAAAAAGTATATCTCAGTTTCCCCGCAAAAGCAACCAGAAATCGCGCCAGCTCGCAGCGCCGCTGCTCTCCGGGCTTATCGGTTCAGCTCGCAGCTCTGTTGCTCCCTGTCGTTACTGTTCAGCCTTCGGCAGAACAGTAACGGCATCCGGCCATTCCAATCGCTTCGCGATGGGCCGGATGCTTCCTGCCTGTACGTTTTCGTACGGTCTGCGCAGTAAATGCGCAGACCTGACTGAACAGTAACTCCCTGTCCGTTGCCCGTCGAATATCCGCGTGTCTGTGCAGGCACGCCTGCACTTACACGCGGCTGCTCTCCGGGCTTATCGCGCAAAAAAGGCGCCGGCCGATCCTTTTTGATCAGCGGGTGCCCGTCACATTCTTTTTTCAGAACTCTCTTTGGAAGCGTCAGCTCCGTCTCCGTTTTCCTGTCACCGGGCCGTCTGCCCGTCCGCTGTCTTCCGGAAAATCAGCATCCCGGAAGCGTGATCCGGGATCCTCATCCCGGGATCTTGCGGTTGTAGCGCTCCCTGCGGCGGTAATCCTGACTGTCCATCCTCATCCTGCGGCGAAACTCCTGCAGCCGCTCCTGTTTTCCGGCAAGGCTCTGCGCGCCGGACGCCGGGCGATGATAGCCGCGGCAGATGCGCTCCACCGTGAGCTTCGCATATTCCAGGCCCGAAGCGAAAGCAAGATCCGCCTTCATATAGAAAAGCAAAAGCATGTGATATGCCTTACTCCCAAATCCCTTTTCAATATCCGGATCCTTCATGATCCAGGCAAAAACCAGAAGAAGATAAACCGCGGCGAAAAAGATAATAAATGCTCCCATCATATGTATCCACCCCTTTCCCTCTGTTCATCAGGATCATATGGGAACCTGCGCGTTTCCGATATTTTCTTCTTATTGTTATCATATCCTGTTTCTGCGTTTCCGTCAACAAAAATGACGCGTTTTTTCGTTTTTTCTCCTTTTTCCGAAGGCCGTTTCCCCCGGTCTGTTTCATACGGAAACCGGCTCCTCCTGCGCGGCTTCGATCTTCCCGGCAATGTACTCCTTCACCTCGTCCGTTCCGATCTTCAGGCTCACGGCGAGTTCGGTATACAGGTTGTCCTGCGCGATCCGGAAATACTTTTTATCCATGGCCGTCTCTTTCTTCCCCCTGGCCGTCCGTTCCCGGTTGCGCTTCCGCAGCGTTTTCAGCACCATGACCCACTGCCTGCAGTCGCAGTCGTTGACCGCCTGCCGGTAGCAGGCCTCCCTCTGCTTTTCATCCTCGATCCCCAGATACCCGATCTGCGGAATGCTCTCCACCAGCTCCCTTGCCTCCTCCTTTGTCAGGATCCGGCGCATCCGGGTCTTGTCGCTGTCGACCGGGATAAAGATCTTCCCGTCCCGGTCGTTTACCGGCCGAAGCAAATAATACAGCTTTTCCCGGTTCATCCCGCTGATGTCAATGGTGGAAATGTCCGTGATCTCACATACCCCTTTGCTTCCGTAGATTACAAATTCTCCTTTCTGAAACATATTTTTTTCTCCTTTCCGTATTATTTATTTTATCAGAAAATTTTGAAATAAATCAAATATTTTTTCAAAATTTCCCTTTTTAAGGAGTTTTTTACAGACATATATTTCAGATCTTTTCTTTCCCATACGAAAAAGCGGGTACTGTGATGGGACGGATGCCGTTTTTTCTCCCGGTATACAAACCCTCCCGTTTTTGCTATAATAAAACAGTCCCTTCCGGAAGCGCGGACGAGGAAAGCCGCGGCAGCGCCGGGCGGGGACTCTGGCACACAGGAAACGGAACGGATTCCGGATCACAGACCGAATCAAAATATAAAGCGAGGGAACGCATATGAACACGAATCAGAATATGGAAAACCGGGAGCAGCGCAGGAAGGCGGCCGGAAAGAAACGGGCCGTGGTCTCCCTGGGGCATCAGGCTCTGGGATATACCACCACGGAACAGAAAGACGCGGTAAAGGTGACCGCGAAGGCGCTCGCCGATCTGGTGGAGGCGGGCTATCAGCTCACCATCACCCACAGCAACGGGCCGCAGGTCAGCATGATCCACAAGGCCATGACGGAGCTGCGCAGGGTCTACATCGACTACTCGCCCGCTCCCATGTGCGTCTGCAGCGCCATGAGCCAGGGCTATGTGGGGTATGATATCCAGAACTCCCTGCGGGCGGAGCTGTTAAGCCGCGGCATTACGAAAACGGTCAGCACGATCCTGACCCAGGTGACGGTGGATCCCTATGACGAGGCCTTCTATGAGCCCACCAAGATCATCGGCCGGTATATGTCCAAAGAGGACGCGGAAACGGAACAGAAAAAAGGAAATTATGTGGTGGAGGAGCCGGGAAAGGGCTTCCGCAGGATCGTCGCCGCCCCCAGCCCCATCGATATCCTGGAGATCGACGCCATCCGCACGCTGGCAGACGCGGATCAGGTGGTCATTGCCTGCGGAGGCGGCGGCATTCCGGTCATCCCGCAGGAGCATGCCCTAAAGGGCGCTTCCGCCGTCATTGAAAAGGACAGCATCGCCGGAAAGCTGGCCTGCGACCTGCAGGCGGATCAGCTCATCATCCTCACCAGCGTGAAGCAGGTCTATAAGGACTATCAGAAGGAAAGCGAATCCCCGATCCGTTCCATGACCGCGGCGGAGGCAAGGGCCTACATGCAGGACGGACAGTTTGAAGCGGGCACCATGCTGCCCAAGATCGAGGCGGCCGTCAGCTATCTGGAGGCCGTGCCGGAGGGAAGCGTGCTGATCACCTCCCTGGATTTCGTGGCGGAGGCCATTAAGGGAAAGGCCGGGACGGTGATCACGGCGTAAAATAAAACAGCAAAGCCGGAGCAGCTTCATGTACAGGAAAGCTGTTCTGGCTTTTTCACAGATATGATATGCTTTTAATTCCCTTCCTCCTCCACCCGCACGCCTGTTCCCGATCCGACTCTGTTGTGATTCAGAAGGTACGCCTTCATGGAACGCTGCAGGGAGGTCTCCTCCGGATACCGGCCCTTATCAGTCAGAAATTCTCCAAACACCCTCTCTTCAGCCTGACGACTGTTCTCATCCGTTTCAACCACCTCAAACAGCTCCTGGAAACGGAGAATATTGCTGTTTTCCTTCAAAATATCCTTCAGATGAGGCGAAAGGAGCCAGGATTCGCAGATGTAGATTCTTTTCGTGTTTTTCCAGAATTCTGCCGCCCTGCGCAGCGAATCCCGGCAGGCTTCTTCTGCCAGGGGCTCTTCTGCGGGGATATGCACATGGAGCACGGGCGTACCGGCGGGCAGTATCCCGCCGCTCCACCGATATTCTTTTTCCAGCGCTCCCGGTTCAAACTGCAGCCTGCCGAGACGGAACAGCCGAAGCTTCACCGAGCTGCTGATCCATTCCGCCTCTGTCAGGCCTTCTTCCCCATATTTCCTTTTGCACTCCCGGTTCCAGATGGCAATATCGCGGAAGGAATCGAAATATATCTGATCCTCTATTCCCCTTTTCCGGTATTCCTCATGAGCCGACATGGCAAACGCCACAAAGAGAGTAAGCGCCAGCCTCCGCGGATGTTCTTCCCCGCGAAGCTTCCTCCAGAAGCCTTCTTCATCCGTCCGGTACATCTTTTCCCACGCTTCTGTTTCTGTCCGGTCTGTATCCTGCCTGAGAATCTCTTTCCGCGCGCTCCCGGAAAGTCCGATTTTTTCCATGAAAGTCTCAGCCGTCATTCCTTCATTCCTCCCGCCGTTTTCTCTGCTTACCCGGCTTGTTTTGCCGTATTCAGGCTTCATTGTATCAGAAACAGAAGCGGGATGAAACCGTCTCCCGAAAAAATCCTGTCCCTCCGCCCTGCCGGGTTTCCTGCGGCGATGGACAGGCCGGATTCAGGGCGAAGCACTTTCCTTACATGCCAATCAGCATGTGACCGGCGCTGACCTGAACAGGAACGCTATCTTCTCTCCTCCTCCGGAAATTCGACAGTCACCGTAAAGCTGTCTCCCTCCGTTTCCACGCGAAAGCCCCCGCCGCAGGCCTCCGTGAAGCTTTTGGCGATGGAAAGGCCCAGCCCGCTGCCGCCGTCCGTGCGGCTTTCATCCCCGCGCACAAACCGTTCCGTGAAGTCCTTTCCCGCCTCCAGCTCCTCCTTCGAGGTATTCCGGAGCCGCACCTTAACCCTTCCATCCTCCTTTTTCAGATTCAGGAAAATGCGGGAGCCCTCCAGGGAGTATTTCAGCGCGTTCTCGATCAGATTGGCAAATACCCGGTACATCCGCTGGCCGTCCGCAAGGATCATTACCTCTTCCTCCGGCAGGCTGACCCTCAGCTGAAAGCCGTTTTCTTCTATGATATCCTCCCGGTCCGCCAGCGTCTGGCGCAGAAGCTTTCCCAGATCCAGCCGTTCCATTTTCAGCGGAAGCTGCCCGGAAGCCGCTCTGCTGATCTCAAACACGTCCTGGACGATCTCCCGCAGGCGCTCCGACTTTGCGGACAGGATCTTCACATAATCCCGCAGCTCCTCCGGAAGGTTTTCCGCCTGCTTTAACAGGTCCACATAGCTGATGATGGAGGTGAGGGGCGTTTTGATGTCATGGGACACATTGGCGACCAGCTCCACCTTCATCCGCTCGCTTTTCAGCCGCTCCTCCACCGCCGTTTCCAGGCCGTCCGAAAGCTTTGCCACTCTCCGCACCAGGTCGGCAAGCTCAGGATCTGCAGGCTGGCAGGCCGCGTCGGGCCGGCCGCCCCCGCAGATCTGCCGGATGCAGTCGTTAGTGGCCCCGAGATCTGCCGCCAGCCGTTTCTGACTTTTGGCGGAGAAAAAAAGGGTTCCGATCAGAGCAGCGGCGTCCGCGGCCAGAAGGATCATGAAAAAAACCGCCCACTGCTCCCTGTCTCTCAGGCTGCAGATGATCCCCAGAAACAGCGCCGGCACAGCCAGAGACAGAAGGAACGGCCGGTTAAACTGCCGCTCCAGCCTTTTCTGAATGGCAAGCTTCTCTTCTTTTTCCTGGAGGAACCGGAACAGCCTGCAGAGAAAGCTGCTCTCAAACAGCCGCCTGCCGGACCGCATATCCGTTACGGCCAGCCAGAGCGCCCAGAACGCCGCGAGAACGAATATGGCGTCTCCGATCCCGTCCCCGCCTCCGTTTCCCCAGTACAGAGCCTCCAGCCAGATGAGAAGGCCCCCTGCGGCAAGGCGCAGTTCTCCCGGCACCTTTCCCAGAAATGCGCCAATGGCCATCCGGGACTCCTTTCTGTATCTTCTCCACACAAAGGCCGGTATCAGGCAGAGCACCGCCGCGGCAAGCGTCGCGCAGTATCCAAGGACGTAGCGCCTGTTCCACTGGAAATTCTGCCAGATATAATAGAGCGTGCCGCTGTATATGATATCCTCCCCCACATACTGCACAGGCTCTGCCCGGACCGCCAGAGTAATCTCACTCTTCTTCCAGTCCTCCGGAAGCCGGTAATTTTCATAGCCCGGTATTCTCCAGTGCGTTCCGTCGGCGGTATAAACGCCGTCCCCGTATACGTCCTGCTCCATGCCGTCCATCAAAATCACGGCCTTTTCCCCGTCGAATTTCAGAAGAAAATCATACTGCAGAGGCAGCTCGTTTTCCGGCCCTCCGATTGCCTGTCCGTCCAGATTGTCATACAGAACCTTTCCGTCCTGCTTCAGTTCAAACAGGATATTTTTGTCAGACCGGCGCTGCTCCAGAAAAAGCTCCGCCGAACGTCTGATTTCCTCCGGGGTCCATTCCCGCTCTGTTTCTTCCGCCGCTCCATCTCCGGCAATCGCCGTTGCCGACACGACCGAGGTCCATCCGCCGAAGGATTCCGTCACGATCTCTCCTGCCAAAGCTTCTTCTGCGGAAGCGGCTTCCAGTCCCGTCTCTTCCGTTGTCACCGTTGTTTCCACAGCTACTCCCGAATACAGAACGGGCTGCCCCGCGCCGATCCGGATCAGGCCGTCCAGCATCTCCTCCACCTCGCCGCGAAACCACGCGCTCTGTTCATAGGAGCCTTCCGGGTCCGCTGCCGCAATGGCTTCCTGCAGCCCGCCGCAGACCCGGACCGGATTTGCCACCGCGCAGGCGACCAGGGCAGAAACGCCCAGCATCCAGCCGGACATGCTTATCGCTCTTTTACTTTTTTTCCATTTTGTATCCAATTCCCCACACCACCTTTATATATTCCGGTTCCCTGGAGTTGATCTCGATTTTTTCCCGGATGCGCCGGATGTGCACCATCACCGTATTTTCCGGAGAAAATGCCTCCTCTCCCCAGACGCGGCTGTAAATCTCCTCTGCCGGAAAGACCCGGCCCGGATTTTCCATGAACAGCTCCATGATCTTCGTCTCCGTGGCCGTCAGCTTCACCGGTTCGCCGTCCACATACAGCGTCTTTTCCGGTCTGCTGTAGGACAGCCTTCCGTTTTCCAGCCTGTCCTCCCGCGCCTGCTCGTGAATGCTTCCCAGGCTCATATACCTGCGCAGATGGCTCCTGACCCGCGCCGCCAGCTCCTGGGGCAGATAGGGCTTGGCAATATAGTCGTCCGCTCCCATGGACAGGCCGAGGATCTTGTCCGTTTCCTCTCCCTTGGCGCTGAGAACGATCACGGGAAGATTCTTCTGCTCCCTGATTTTCATCAGCGCGGAAAGCCCGTCCAGCTTCGGCATCATGATATCCATCAGAATCAGATGCACCTCGCGGCTCATTAAAACGTCCAGCGCCTGCAGCCCGCCATACGCCCGGCATACCTGATATCCCTCCTTTTCCAGCAAAATGGCGATCGCCTTCACGATCTCTCTGTCGTCGTCCACAACCAGCACACATTCGTTCATGGTATCCTCTTTTCTCCAGTTTTCCGTTTTACGGGTACAGCTTACTCCCCTTCTCTTACAGACCGTTGCATCAAATTCTTACGGTTTTCTTACAATAACAGAAAACCGGCCGAATCTCATCTGATTCGGCCGATTTCCTCCAGCGGTCCTTCAAACTCGCTCATGTCCGTTTCCATCTCATAATATTCCCCCGGCGGGGTCTCCCATCCCATCCGTTCGGCGGCGATGGCGCACGCTCCGGCGAGAGCGAGGATGAGGTAAACAGCAAGACAGACCGCCGCTGTTCTGCCAAACGACACGTCAGGTTCTGCTGTTCTTGCTGTCTGATTTTCGATTTTTGTGCTGATCTGCTTCATAAAAACTCCCGTTTCCGTTCCGGGGCCCGCCGCATACAAAAGCCGCCGTCAGTCCATTCCGGATACTCTTCTGCTTTTATTGTACCCATTTCTTCGAAAACGGATAGCAGTCCAGCGTAATTTTCATGTAAAATCCGGCGGACGGCTTCGCTCAGGCCGAAACAGCCCGCCGCCGGTGCGAAAAGGATCAGTCCGCGATGCTGTCTCCAGTCACCGCCACGATCAGCGCGCCGATCAGGATGCAGAAATCGGAGATGTTGAAAATGATCTGCCGCAGGGGCTTCCATTTCACGTTAATGCTGAAATAATCCACCACATACTTCCTTTTCAGGCGGTCATAGGTGTTGCTCCATGCGCCGCCGAGAAGCAGGGACAGGCCGGTCTTCAGCGCGCCGCGCCCGTGCTTTGTGAGGGTGAAAAGGAACACAAGGGACAGCGCGGACGTAAGGAACAGGGAAACGGCAGTGACTATGCGGGACTGCTTTTCCCCCAGGTTCAGGCAGGCGCCCTCGTTGTGATATTTCCGGAGCAGGATGCGTCCCTTCAGGATCTCCTTCGTTTTTCCTGCTTCCAGCTTCTGTTCCATGTGATCTTTCAGGAAATACTCCCCTGTAAAAATGGCGGCGATCAGAGCCAGATATTTCATTCGCTTCCCTCCCTCTTCCAGAGTTCTCCCGCGCCGATGCGTACGGGCTTTCCTTCCACGCTCACCCATACGTCGACGGCGGAGCCGTTATGAATCATATCCATCCGGGCGCCGACGGCAAGACTGTGGAGCGCGTCCAGATAGGCTTTGATCTCGCCGTTTGTCGCATACCAGACATCAGCATGTCCTCCCGCCTTCTCACAGAAAGCTTCCATCCGCTCCCAGCTGTGATCCAGGTCGAATTCATAGCTGTGCCCCCAGATGTAAAACAGCCTCATATCGTTCCTGTGCGCGTCCTGAAAGCGCTCCCAGAGCCGGTCCAGATCCTCGCCATGATGGGCTGTGGGATCCCAGCGCATGAAATCCGCCGGAATGTCAAAGCCTCCCGTACTGTGAACCGTCCTGCTGTAAACGATGCCGCAGGCGCGCGCCATTCGGATCACGTCGTCGCTGAAGGAGCCATAGGGCCAGGACATGCCCGTCACGGGATAACCGGCAAGCTCCTCCAGCCGCTCCCGGTCTCCCAGGATCTCCTGCAGCTGCATCCGCTCCGGCAACTGTCCCAGAAACGGATGGGTGCAGGTATGGGCGGCGATCTCATGCCCCTGATACAGCGCCTTTACCTCCCGCGCGGAAATATAGTCCGGTGTATCCAGCTTTTCGCTGTTCAGATGAAAGGTCCCCCGGATGCCGTTCGCATTGAAGATCTCCACCAGCCGCCTGTCGGCCGTACGTCCGTCGTCATAGCTCATGGTGAGCGCCTTGTCCCTCCCTCCGGGGAACAGGTTGAATCGGATGTCCATGATATATCCCTTCCTTTCCGCCGCGGCCCGGAAGGCTCCGCCCCGCAGCGCTTCTGTTTTCACAGCCTCATTGTAACATTCTATCTTCCTTCTGTCACCTGTCTGCTTTCTGTCATCCGGCCGTTTTCTGTCATCCGGCCGTTTTCTGTCGCCTGGCCGTTTTCTGTCGCCTGGCCGTTTTCTGTCATCCGGCCGCCTCACGTTCTTCGTTCCAGGCCGCCGGCACTGGCCTGAATCCTGCCCGTTCATCGCCGCAGACGATCCGGGAGGATGGGCCGGATTCCTGTTCGCCGGCTTGCCAGTGAACAGGAACCTCTCCTGCGGCAGGCTTCTACGGCAGAAATCAGAAGAATGGCATTCTGACCCGTAGAGATCGGTCTCTCACTACGGCCAAAACAGGAAATTTCGGTTTCTTTACCGTAGATTTTGGTGGTTTTGTACGGCAGAAAATAGAATTCTGTCATTTTTACCCGTAGTGAGAGGCAATATCCTACGGTAGGAATCTGGGAAACCGGATTTCTGACCGTAGAGAGGGGCAATTTTCTACGGTAGGAATCTGGGAAATCGGATTTCTGACCGTAGAGAGGGGCAATTTTCTACGGTAGGAATCTGGGAAATCGGATTTCTGACCGTAGAGAGGGG
>CALWGL010000073.1 GCA_944380025.1 uncultured Lachnospiraceae bacterium | reverse complement strand
ACCCCGGGATCAAAAAAGCGGCGTGGACAGGTACCGGTCCCCGGAGTCCGGAAGCAGCACCACGATCGTCTTTCCCTGATTTTCCGGACGCCCGGCGAGGATCTGCGCCGCGTGCAGGGCCGCGCCCGAGGAGATGCCCGCCAGGATCCCCTCCTGCGCCGCCAGTCTGCGCCCGGCGGCGTAAGCGTCCTCTTCCCATACCGGGATCACCTCATCGCAGATCCCGGTATCCAGCACCGACGGCACGAAGCCCGCGCCGATCCCCTGCAGGCCGTGCGCTCCCGCCTTCCCACCGGAAAGCACAGCCGAGCCCGCCGGCTCCACGGCGACCACCCGGACCGCCGGAGCTTTCTCCTTCAGATATCTTCCCACGCCCGTAATGGTGCCGCCCGAGCCGACGCCCGCCACGAAAAGATCCACCCTTCCGTCCGTATCCTCCCAGATCTCCGGCCCCGTGGTCAGATAATGGGCCTTCGCGTTGGAAGGATTGTCAAACTGCCCCGGAATGAACGCACCCGGGATCTGCTCCTTCAGCTCCTGCGCCTTCCGGATCGCCCCCGCCATGCCTTCCTCTCCCGGCGTCAGGACGATATCCGCCCCGTAGGCGGCCAGCAGCTTCCGACGCTCTTCGCTCATGGTTTCCGGCATGGTCAGGATCACCCGGTATCCCCGGACGGCCGCGATCGCCGCCAGGCCGATCCCCGTATTTCCGCTGGTGGGCTCGATGACCGCCGCTCCCGGCTTCAGGCTCCCGTCCGCCTCCGCGTCCAGAATCATCCGGAGCGCCGCCCGGTCCTTCACGCTTCCGGTGGGGTTCAGATATTCCAGCTTTGCCAGAAGCCGCACGCCTTCGATCCCCGCCTGTCCGGCATAATTTCCCAGCTCCATCAGAGGCGTCCGCCCGATCAGCTCCGTCACATTTTTCCGAATCTCCATCCCGCCCTCCTTAATTCACACTATTCCAGTAGGATTATTATGTCCTGATGATACTCCCCCGCCCGGCCCGTGTCAAGCGGGATTGTATCTCCCTGACTTTTGTGGTAGATTACAGTTACAGCCCCGAAGCGGGCTGCAGTCACTTCAAAAAAAGAAAGGATCTGCATCATGAAAAGCTCAGAAGATTTAAGACGCCTGCTGCGCGCGGTGGATCATAAAAGCTACCCGGCCTACAAGGACCTGAAGGGACTCTATTCCTTCGGAAGCTTCGTCCTTGGCATCGACCATGTCCAGGGAGATCCCTTTGCCTCCCCGTCCCGGCTCAGCGTCCAGGTGGACGGCGCGAAGGCCGCCTTTCCGCCCGCTTATTATAAGGAAAAGCACTGCCGCATCGCCCTGCAGGATCACCTGAACCGGCTGTTTTTTAAGGAGATCGAAAAATATACCTTCCAGGCCAAAGGCTCCGGCAAGAGCGGTCTGATCGCGGTCAGCCGCTGCGGCCAGGAGGTGCTGGAGCGCTCCGCCGTCACCATCCGCCCGGCGGACGGCCAGCTTCTGGTGCGTTTTTCCGTGGGCTTTCCCGCGAACGGCCGCACCATCAACGCCTCCCAGCTGGAGCGCATCCTCTTTGAATTCCTGCCCTCCTGCGTCCAGGCGGCGCTGTTTTACCGCAGGCTTCCCGCGGCGAAGGTTCAGGCCGTCATCCATCTGGCCGAGGACCAGCAGTTCATCCGCTCTCAGCTGGAGCCCCTGGGCCTGTGCGCCTTCGTGGCGAACGGCTCCGTCCTTCCCCGCCAGTCCGGCGTCTCCGACCGGCCCATGAAGGACGGCATCCCCTTCGTTTCCCCGAAATCCATGGAGATCACCCTGAATCTTCCCCACCGCGGCCCCCTTTCCGGCATGGCCATCCGAAAAGGCATCACCCTCATCGTGGGCGGCGGCTATCACGGCAAATCCACCCTCCTGGAGGCGCTGGAGCTGGGCGTCTACAACCACATCGCGGGCGACGGCAGGGAATATGTGATCACCGACGGCACCGCCCTCAAGATCCGCGCCGAGGACGGCCGCAGCATCAAAAAAACGGACATTTCCATGTTCATCAACAACCTGCCCAACAAAAAGGATACAAAGGCCTTTTACTCCGAGGACGCCAGCGGAAGCACCTCCCAGGCGGCCAACGTGATCGAGGGCATGGAGAGCGGCGCGAAGGTCTTTCTCATCGACGAAGACACCTGCGCCACCAATTTCATGATCCGGGACGAGCTGATGCAGCGGGTGGTCTGCCGGGAGGAGGAGCCCATCACCCCCTTCATCGAGCGGGCCCGCTTCCTCTATGAAAAATGCGGCATTTCCTCCGTTCTGGTCGCCGGAAGCTCCGGCGCGTACTTCTACATCGCGGACACCGTCCTTCAGATGGACCGCTACGTGCCGAAGGACATCACGGAATTTGCCCGAAAAGAAGCGGCGGAATACGCCGCCCGGAGGCAGAACGCCGCGCCTGAAGCCGCCGGCGCACGCAACCGCACTGCCGGAGACAGCCGCAGCTCCGTGCCGGCCCGGCCCGCCGTCCAGCAGCTGCCCGATCCTGCCCTGCCCTCCTTCCGCCGCGTTCCCTCCTGCAACATGGCCCTGCGAAAGGACGACCGCCTGAAGACCAGAAACCGCGGCACCGACGACGTTCAGCTGGGCCATGAAAACATCGACCTCCGTTATCTGGAGCAGCTTGCGGACCACGAACAGACCGCCGCTCTCTCCCGGATCCTCGCTCTGGCGGAAAAGAACCTGCTGGACGGCCGGAAGACCCTGACCCAGGTGGTAGATGCCGTCTGCGCTCTGATGGAGGAAAAAGGGCTTGCCGGCCTTTCATCCGGCGGAAGCCTTCTCTCCGACCTGGCCATGCCCAGACGGCAGGAGATCTTCGCCTGCTTCAACCGGTACCGGGGACTGAAACTGTAATTACAATTCAGCCTTCGGCAGAATTGTAACGGCATCCGGCCATTCCAATCGCTTCGCGATGGGCCGGATGCTTCCACCCTGTACGTTTTCGTACGGTCTGCGCAGTAAATGCGCAGACCTGGCTGAATCGTACAAGCTACAACAAACGCTGTTTCCCATGCCTTGCGCCTGCCTTCCTTATGCGGTAAAATAATACTGCATTGGGAAGGGAGGCGATTTTATGTCCTGGAAGCCACTGCCGATCGGTGTGGATAATTTTGAAAATCTGATCAGAAACGGTTACTATTTTGCAGATAAGACCCTCTTTATCCGGGAACTTCTGGATATGAAGGGAGAAGTGAACCTCTTCACCCGTCCCCGCCGTTTCGGGAAAACCCTAAACATGAGCATGCTCCGCTGTTTTTTTGAAAAAAGCGGGGAAGATCCCGCCGTTCTCTTTTCCGGCACGAAAATCCTGGAAGCCGGAGAACAGTATCTGTCCCATATGGGACGATATCCGGTGATCAGCCTCTCTCTGAAGTCCATGAAGCAGCCCTCCCCGGAGCTTTCTCTTGCCATGCTCAAAAAGGCGGTCGGCGCAGAATTTTCCCGCCACTGGAAAGCCGTGCGTGACAGCGGGCAGCTGACGGAAGCCGCACTGGAACGCTATGTCCGGCTCCGGGATCTGAATGGATCCGATGCGGACTATGCAGACGCCCTTAAATACCTCTCTGAATGTCTGCATGCCTGTTTCGGTGAAAAGGCCGTGATCCTGATCGATGAATATGATGTCCCGCTGGAAAACGCCTGGTTTCATGGATTTTATGACGACGTTCTCTTTCCGGTCCGCTCCCTGTTCGAGTCCGCACTCAAGACAAATGACAATCTGGCTTTTGCGGTGGTTACCGGCTGCCTGCGGATCAGCAGAGAATCTATTTTTACCGGATTGAACAATCTCAGGATCCTGTCCGTCACGGATGATTCCTGCTCTGAGTATTTCGGCTTTACGCAGCAGGATGTGGATCAGATGCTTGCTTTTTATGACCTGTCTGACCGCACGGAAGCGGTAAAACAATGGTACGACGGATACTGTTTCGGCAATACAGAGGTTTATAACCCCTGGAGCGTCATTAACTTCGTATCCTCCTGCCGCAGAAACAGAAACGCTCTGCCCAGGCCCTACTGGTCCAATACCAGCTCCAATGACATTGTCCGCATTCTTGTGGAAAAATCGGATCTTTCCGTCCGCCGGGAGATTGAAACGCTCATTGAAGGCAGCTCCATTACGAAACCGGTTCACGAAGACATCACCTATGAAGATATGCAGTCCACGCAGGATAATCTCTGGAACTTTCTGTTTTTCACAGGTTATCTGAAAAAGCTGCGGGAATTTCAGGAAGAAGAAAATATCTATATCGAAATGACGATCCCCAACCGGGAAGTCCGTTATATCTATAAAAATACCGTTCTGCACTGGTTTGAAGAAAAAACCGAAAAGAAAGAGCTGTCGCCTCTGTACGAGAGCATTCTGAACGGCGATGCCGGAAAAATGGCTGAGATCCTTTCCGAAAACCTGATGGAAACCATCAGCTTCTATGATTATCAGGAAAGCTATTACCACGGATTTCTGGCCGGAATGCTGAAAAACATCGGAAATTACATCGTCCTTTCCAACCGGGAAGCAGGAAACGGACGGCCGGATATTGTCCTTAAATATCCCAGCATACGCGGAAAGGCTGTCATTATCGAAATCAAGGTTGCCGGCTCCTGGAAGGAGCTGGAGAAAAAATGCACAGAGGCCCTGAAGCAGATCGAAGAAAAGAATTACGAGGCGGAGCTTCGCCGGGAAGGGTATCAGGATATTATGAAATACGGCGTTGCCTTTTACCGTAAGGAATGCATGGTGAAGTCAGGTTAAGACCGCAATGTTTTCCTGCCTTATCCCAGGAAAAACCTGCCAATCCTCCCGGCAGAAAGGGAACGGGAAAAGAGGCATGCCCCTTTTCCCGTTCCCTTTTGTATGACTGAAACCCGATTTTTCCGTTTATCCGCCCTTACCCCTCATTCATGACAGACTGCTCCAGGTTTCCTTCCCCGTCATAGATGTCATGGCCGATATTGTTTCCTTCCTCATCGTACCTGTCAACCACTCGCATGGTGAGCTGGCCGTCTGCATCATAATGGCTCTCTTCCGCCCTTTTTCCATCCGTATTATATTCATACAGATAGTATGCGTCTAACTGGCCGTCGCTTCTATACATATTGCGCCGCACTATTCTGCCGTCTTCGTCATATTCATTCACATAGAACCATTCCTGCTCTCCTGTTTCACTGTATCGTTCTTCCCGGATACAGTTTCCCGAAGAGTCATACTCGTTAAGGAAATAAAACATCAGACTTCCTGTTTCATCATACCATTCTTCCCGGACGCAGTTTCCTGACGCATCATATTCGCTGTCTACCTTCCCTACTTCTCCCCTCTCAGTCGAGTATTGATAACTCACCAGACTTTTCCCCTCTTCATCATACGCCAGATCCACATGTCCGGTCTGATTTCCGGAACCGTCGTAAGAAGTGACCGATGCCTGTGTCCCGTCCGGATTATACGTGAGCTCATGATACCAGATCAGCGTGCCGGACGCGTCACGGCTGCTCTGTCTGCGGATCTTTCCGGAAGAGTCCGTGATATTTCCGGACTCCATTTCCTCGATCTTTCCGGCGATCGCCTCGTTTCCTCCGGTTTTTTCCAGCCCTTCCTGCAGGATCTCCAGCGCGGCGTCATAGTCTCCCAGACGGATATATACGTCGGCAAGGCCGAGATAGCCTTCCGCATTCTGTCCGTCCAGCTCCACCGCCTTCTGATAGTCTGCCAGCGCGGCCGCCAGATTCTCCTCCGTCTCTCCGCTCCCCACATATGCGGCGCCCCGGCCGAGATAGGCGGGCGCCTGGTTCGGATCGATCCGGATCGCTTCATTGAAGGCCACTATGGCTTCGTCATAGCTGCCTTCCGTGAGATACTGCATACCCAGGTCATACTGCTTCTGCCAGCGGCTCTCCCTGCCGCAAGCGGACAGCAGAACAGCCAGCATTATGCCGATGAACATAACCATTTTCTTCCATCTCATTTTGTATCCCTCCAGATTCTTCAACAGCAGCTCCTCCCGATCCGTCAGCCCATATACGGACTGATCAGTATTTTTTCTCCATCTTTTCCATGATCTTTCTTTTGGATCTCCCGGCGGTCGCGGCGAGGATAACGGTCGCCGCCAGCGCCGCCGCGCACAGCAGGATTCCCAGTCCCGCAAGTAACAATCCGATGCTCATCCTGTCCTCCGCTCCTTCCTACAGCCAGTTCCCATCCTTCAGATCCCGGATCAGGTTGTCCAGCATCTGCATCTCCTGGTCCGTATCCTGATCCCCGTAAAGCTCCCTGGCGCGGTCATAGTACTCTTTCATCCGGCTGTAATCCCGCTCCTGATTTTCTTTCTCCTGCTGCCTTTCGGCCTCCAGATAGGCCAGCCTCTTGTAGCTTATGTAAGAATCCGGATACTGCTCTGCCATGGCAAACAGCATCTCCTCCGCCTGGTCGTATTCGCCGAGCGCCTGCCGGATGATCGCTATGTTCTCCATCATCTGTCTGGTGGTATAACCGTTTTCATATAAGGCAAGAAACCGGTCCAGGGCTTTCCGGTAATATTCTTCCCGGCTTTCCCCGTCCGCTTCCGCTTTTCTGGCGTAGGCATCCGCAAGGCGCTCCGTCAGGTTCATGCCGGCCGCCGAACCAGACTCGCGGCTTTCTTCCTGCTCCAGGAAAGCGATCTCCTCCTCCAGATAAGCGTCCCCAAGCTCCCGGAAGATATCGTCATACAGCAATACCGCCCGTTTTCTCAGGTCCCCGTCCGTACTGGTGCTGATCGCCTGTTCCAGATACTCCGCCGCTTCCTCATAGCGGTTCTGCACGAATGAGACTTCCCCGCGCACCATATAGATGGAATCTTCTCCGAGTCCCAGCTTCACCGCCTCCTCCAGGCAGGCTTCCGCCTCTTCGGTCTTTCCCTGCTTCGCCTGAGAAATGGCATAATCCCGGAAGTACAGGCTGTTCGTCGGATCCAGCCTGACCGCCTTTTCCAGATTCAGGGCCGCGTTGGAATAGTCCTCCATTTCCATATAGGAATGGGCGGCAATATAATAGATATCCGCCAGCGCCTTTTTGTCCTCCTCCTCTTTCACCGCGTAGGCCGGATTCTGGATGATATCGGAAATATACCGGATGGTCCCTTCGTGATCCCCGGTGCGGTAGAGAAGAAGGGCTTCCTTTTCATATGCCTGGATCCTGCCGGGAAGCGTCGCTTTCGCCGTCTCCACATACCCGCGCGCCGCTTCGAAGTCTCCGTTTTCCATCGCCGTTTCCGCCGCATCCACGCTGCGGTTGTAGCTGGTGTTCAGCTCCCTGACACGCAGGCCGGCCCCCGCCGCCGTCAGCAGAATGCCGGCGATCCACAGAGCCGCCGTCAGCAGCTTTAATCCGCGCCTTCCGGCACGATAGGCTTTGTATTCGTCGTCCAGCTCGTAAATGTGCTGCAGGGCATACAGCAGCTCTCCGCCGTTCTGGTACCGGTCCTCCGGACGAAGCTGCATCATCTTCCTGAGGATCACGAGAAAGCCCTTTCCCAGATTCAGGCCATACCGGTCGATCGGCACGATCTTTTCAAAATTCCGGTCCGGCTTTACCCCGGTCAGAAGATGGTACAGCGTGGCTCCCAGGCTGTAGATATCCGATCTTTCATCCACGCCCCGTCCGACCATGTTTTCAATTTCCCGCGCCGTTTCCGTTTCCTTCGTCTCCGCCGTTTTCCCGGCACTGACCGTTACGGTGGCGTCTTCGTCAATGCCCTCCGGACCTGCCGCCGCGGTCTCATCCGTGAAAACGGGCTCTTTTCCCGCTGGAAGGAGGCCGGCCGATCTCCGGTAACCTCCGATATTCCCATACTGCTCCGGCGGGGAATAGCCTCCGCTGGTTCCCGTGGAGGTCTTCATCCCGCTGTCGAACGCCAGGGAGATGTTAAAGTCGATCAGGCAGATGTTTCCCTCCGGCGTCAGCATGATGTTGGCCGGCTTGATATCGCTGTGAATGATCGGCGGCGTCTGGCCGTGCAGATATGCCAGGGCCTCCGCCAGCTGCTCCGCCCATTTCAGCACCTGTCCGGGAGCGATCTTTTTTTCCTCCTTCAGGACCTTGTCCAGACTCCTGCCCGGCACATAGTCCATGACCGTATAGATCTCTCCGTCCGCTTCGAGGAAATCATAGACACGCGGAAGGTAGGTGTGTTTGATCCGTTTCAGGATATCCGCCTCGGCCCGGCTTTCCAGGATCCCCTTTACTTTCTCCCGGATCTGCTTGACCACCACCCAGGTCTTCAGGCGTTCATGGTACGCTTTATATACCACGCCGCCTCCTCCCGCGCCGATCTCCTCTTCTATGATGTAGGTATCGTTCAGTCTCGTCCCTTTCCGCAGCATCTTTTCTCTCCCACCTTGCCGGTTCTGTACCCTTATGTTAAAATGCAGTCATCAACATTGCCGGAGGCGCTGTCCATGTCCCCTTTTACTCCTGATGCCTGCATGCTCTTTCTTTCCGTCATCCTGTTTTCCGCCGTCATCGGCGCGTACTGCACCACGATCGACCACCGGATCCGTAAGGATCTTCCTCTGATCACAAAGGACTGCTTCTGTCCTTTCTGCGGCTGCCGGATCGCCGTAACGGATCAGATCCCCGTGATCAGCTGGCTCCTTCTGCGCGGAAGATGCCGCAGCTGCAAAACCCGGATCCCGCTCCGCTATCCTCTGATCGAAGGGAGCTTCATCCTTTTTTACTCCGCGGCCTTTCTTGCCTTTCACAGCCGTCCTCTTTTCTGCGTCGGCCTGTGGTATCTGTTCGTCACGGCCTTCCTTTTTTTCCGTTCCGAAAAGCACTTCCGAAGCCTGCGGAAAGGTCTGGCGCTCATGTACGTCTATCACCTGATCTATGCCGCCGTCCTTCTGGCGATCCTCGCCGCGCTGGACACGGCCTCCCGCTGATCCGCGCTGCGCCGGATGCGGTCTCCGGACGCTTCTCGCGGCGCCGGCGCTGTTTCCGGGCCTTCCTTACAGTACCGGACGCCGTTCCCGGGCCTTCCTCACGCCCGGAGCTTTATCATGCCGCAGGAGACATTATCCCGTTCTCCCAGCTGCTCGACCCTTTTTATCATCTCTCCGCAGAATTTCAGGGCCTGGGCGTCAGAAGTCACTCTGCGCGCCTTCTGGCACAGCTCTTCCTCCTCCGCTCTGTGAAACAGCCCGTCGGAGCCGAGGAGGAACGTATCGCCCGGTTCCGCCGTCCCGGACAGACGGCTCAGCCGCAGCTCTCTGCTCCTTCCGATGCAGTTGGCCAGCTTCCTGCGGATATTCCCTCGTTCCCTCGTATAAACGATCTCATCCCGGGTAAGCTGGCGCAGCAAATCCCCGGCCAGACAGATCCGGCTGTCGCCCGCGTGAAAAATATGGTAGCTGCGTCCGATCAGCAGAAGCGCGGACATGGTGCATCCCAGATCCAGCCGCTCCCGCTCCCCGCGTTCCCATACCAGCTCGTTCAGCTCGCGGATGGTGGCGCAGAGATCCTCCGTCAGCTCTTCCTCCGTCAGATTGCCCAGCCGTCCGTCCGCCGCGCTCTGAAACCAGAGCCTTACGCCCTCCGTCACCATTTCGGAAGCGATCTCGCTGTACGCAAAGCTTCCGATCCCGTCGCAGACGCAGCCCACTGCCGCCGTTCCCTGAACGATATGGCCGGACAGGCAGACGATCCGGTCCTGATTTTTGTCCCGCACCGTTCCCCTGTCCGTGGCGCATCCCGTTATGATCTTTTCAGGCCTCTTTTTCCACATTTACAATACCCGGTACGTCAGGCGGATCTGCGAAGAAATGGAGATCAGATCGCCGTGATTCAGAAGGTAGGGAATATTTTTTGCCAGCTCGCTCCCGTTCAGCAGGGTCCCGTTTTTGGAATCCAGGTCGATGATCCGGTAGCCGTCCTCCCGCTGCTCGATACGGAAATGATTTCTGCTGATGAAGGTCAGACTGTGGTCAAAATTGAAATCCGCGCACGGATATCCGGCCTTGTCAAAGCGTCCCACCGTCGCAAAGCCCTTTCCCATATCCAGCTCGATCACTTCGGGCGCCGCATAGCCTCTTGCGTTCTCCAGTCTCAGCTGCAGGATCGTGCCGTTGCTTTCCTCATATCCCAGGCCGGCCACTTCCGTGTAGTCCGACATCGGCGCTTCCCGCCTTCCCGCTTCCCAGACATCGTTTCTCTGATCTCCGGAGGCGGGCTCCAGCTTCCCGTAAGACCGGTCTGCCCCGTTTTCCGGAGCATATCCAGCTCCCGCCGCAGGCTCCTTTTTCTCGTTCTTCTTCTTTTTGATGATGCCTCCGAACAGGCCCTTTTTCTCCTCCCGGCCGGCGGCTGTTTCCTTTTCCTTCTTTTTCTCTTTTTCCTTCTTTTTCCTGCTGTTCTTCGGTTCGGACACGTCTTCCCCGTAGAGGTTGCGCATCAGCTCCTCCTCCAGATTGGATCTTCCGAACTGGCCTGAGGAAGGCTTTCCGGCGTTCTGTCCGGCCGGATTCGCCGGGGTCTCTTTTGCCGTAGCCGGAGGGTTCTCTCTGACCGCGGGCACAGGCTCCTGCGCGGCCGGATTTCCGGGATTCCTGCCGGCAGACGCCGCGCCGCCCGGCCAGTCCGCCTTCGGCCTTTCCGGCTCTCTTGTTATCTCCTGTACCCGGCCGCCGTCTGCCGCCCCGCCCGCTGTTCTGACAGAACGGGCCGCCGGTTCGGAAGCCTCCATTTCCGTCCGGAGGAATTCCAGGACCGTGAACAGACCGGTCTGGCTGTCCTGCAGCAGTCTCACCAGCTTCAGGATGAAGTCCCTGTCGTCCTGCAGCTCCGCGCCCAGGGCAATGCTGATAAAGAAATCCTTGATCTCCTTATCGGTGACCGCGGCGCTGCCCACCGGAAGATAGATGTAGCGGACCGTCTGATCCTTTCCGTTGATGAAAATGTACTGTCTGTCAAAGCAGAAGCAGTGATAATCCAGCATCCAGTCGCTGCAGCTTTTCAGAGGAGCAAGCATGCCCGCCATCTGCCGCACGAATTCCCGCCTGGTCATCTGCGGCCTCTGGTAGCTCATCCGGATCCCGTCCGTCAGCTCATATCTGAACTCCGCTTTTCCGTCCATGCTGATCGTTGTGAAGGGAAGCAGAAAATCCGGACAGTCCTGCTTCAGTACCCTGACGGCGACCTCGTCCGTCCGGTCGTTTTCTCCTACCGGGAACACCACATAGCCTCTGTTTGCAATTACCTCTTCTCTCAGCATCTCAATCTCCATTCCGGAGCGTCTGAAAATAAGCCGTCGGGCTTATTTTTACGCTTCTCCCTGCTCATTCATATAGATATCATAGTGCTCCAGCTCCAGCAGGCTCACATAGCCCTGCTCATCCCGGACCAGGGCGATCCTGCCCTGGAACGGCGACGCGTCCTCATATTCGTTTGCGATCACCATGGTATCGTATTTGTTGATATATCCCCACTTTCCCGCATACCGGACGGCGCCCAGCCTGCCGGAAAAGGATTTCGCGTCTTCATACCGGAAGTCCACCACAAGCTCTCCCGTTTCATCACAGTAGCCCCACAGGCCGTTCCCGTCGGACACCGCGACCAGCCCGCTCTCGATCCCCTTTGCCGCCGCGAAGCGGGCGTCAAAGCAGGGTTCCCCGTCCGCGCGGATCAGGTAATAGCCCTGCTCATCCGCCACGACCGCATAGCCTCCGTAGAAGGCCTCACCGAAGCTGTTTTTCGCCACATCCGTGAAGATATAGTCCGTGACCGGCTGCAGCTTCTCATCCAGCAGCGCCCATTTTCCGTTCTTTCTGACAAAGGCGGAGCCGTCCGCGTTCAGGCAGACATCCTCATATTCCTCCGCCGAAAGCCGGCTGAAGGTGTTGGAGTAGATCCCGCAGCTGCCGTCCCTGACCCCGACGATACGTGTCCCGCATATGGAGGTCACCTCGTCAAGTCCGTTTTTGTCCACGGCGTTCCAGTATCCGTTCTTGTCGATCAGCGTATACACTCCGTCCAGCTTTACCACCGCGTAGCTTCCGGAAAAGCGCAGCGCCTCCTCATACTGAAAATCCAGGGCGGTCCGTCCGTTTTCCAGGATATAGCCCCATTTTTCCCCGTCGAAGGCTGGGAAATAGTAGTCGGAGGAAGCGGTTCCCACGGACTGATAGACGGTTTCCGTCTTCGACACCTCATACCGGGCCGACTCGTCCAGAGCCGTCAGCTCCTGGTCGTCCGGGAACACGCTGCAGCCCTGTTCCAGATACCGGACCGCATATGCGGAATTTCCGGAATCCAGATAATACTGCGCCAGCTCTAGATACTCATCCGCGCCGGCCCTGCCCGCCGAGATCCGGTCGGCAAGGAGCTCATAATACGCGTCCCACATGCCGCCTTCCCGGTAGATGTCTGCCAGCGTTTCTTCGATCTGCGCATTGTTTTCCGTCTGATAATCGCTCAGGGCCTGCAGGTAAACGTTGACCGCGCGTATGTACAGCTTATCCTCCAGAAATATGTCCGCGGAACGGATCAGCGCCGTCTGGTCTCTCAGGTCCCTGTCCACTGTCATGGAATAAAGGGCACAGAGCCAGCCCGCCGCGAGCAGCACAAGGAGTATCGCAGTCATGGAGCTTTTTGCTTTTCCAACCAAAGTATTCTTCTTTTTCATATTCTCCCCTACCCAACCAATAGTCTGATGATCAGTCCTGTATAAAGAAACGGAACAAACGGTATGCTGTCCTTTCTCGTGACCTTTTTCCTGAGCAGCTGGATGATCGAATACGCGGCTCCCGCAAGACACCCGTATACGATCGCTCCCACCACGTATTCCCCGGTAAGATACAGTCCCATTACCAGAGAAAGCTTCACATCGCCGGCTCCCATCGCTTTTCTGCTGAGCACATATCCCGCCCCGAAGCACAGCGCGCAGAAGATCACGCCGAGCACCACCGACGGCAGCGTTTCCAGCAGCCTGTCCATATTGGCGAGTCCCTGCAGCCCCGCCGCGATGACAAAGAGGAACAGAAATACGAGCAGGACCTTATTGGGCACCACCTGTTCCCGGATATCGGCCATGCAGAAGAACGTCATCCCCGCAAGCATCAGAAACACCAGGACAAAGGTCAGATCCGTGAAGCCTCCGCTCCCGTGGAGATACCAGAACCGTACGAACGCGATCTCCCCGGTCAGGAGCACCGCCCGCTCCTCCATGGAGGAAAACGGCCTTTTCTTCTGATTTTCCTCCTTTTTAAAATCCGGCCGGTACCACAGCATCAGCAGCGCATAGATCCCCAGGAGGAGGGCATAGGGCAGGATACCGTAGCGGAAGGTGCGCATCTTCTCCTTACGGGCGGCAATGGTGTTGGCAAAGTAGATGATGATCCCCAGCTTCGCCAGCTCCGAGGGCTGGTACTGGGGAC
>CALWGL010000072.1 GCA_944380025.1 uncultured Lachnospiraceae bacterium | reverse complement strand
ACCCTTGCTGTGGGCAGAATTCTTGAAAGCTACGGCTTCCGCGTTATCTACTCCCGGACAGAGGATATCTACGAGTCCCCCTATCAGAAGGCGGCAGAAGGAAACGCCTCCGGGGCAGATATCTTTATCTCCATTCACCGCAACTCCAGCCCTTATTCCAATCAATATTCCGGTGTGGAAAGTCTTGTATACAATGAATGGCTTCCCGCCGGCACCATAGCGACAAACATCAACCGGGAGCTGGAACGGATCGGCTACAAAAATCTTGGCGTCAATGCCCGTCCCAACCTGGTGGTCCTCAGACAAAGCAGGATGCCCGCCGTTCTTGTCGAAGTAGGCTTTATCAACAACGACCGTGACAACACCCTCCTTGACGCACAGTTTGACGCCACAGCAAGAGCCATCGCCGACGGCATAGCCGGGACGCTCTGGAGCTGGTAACAAAAAGCCTTCCCCCTTTTCCCGCCAAATCGCTCAAATCCGTGTACCGGGAAATACGCCGGACGGCGTATTTCCCGCCTCGCTTCCCTCCGTTATGCGCTTTGCATCCTCTCCTTGATTCTCCTCACTTCGCCTTCCAGAATATTTACACGTACCACAAGAAGCTCCTTTTCATTTTCAATCCGAAGCGCACTGTCCAGCTTTCTGTTCAGATCCAGATGGCCTTCAGCTATCATCCTGATATTTCGGTTCGTTTCATTCTCCAATATCAACTCCGTGCTTTTAACCATCTGGCCAAGCTCATCCGTCCTATGTTCCAGCTTCTCTACCCGGTTGCCGAGCTCTTCCGTCTTCTGTTCCAGACTCTCTACCCGGTTGCCGAGCTCTTCCGTCTTCTGTTCCAGACTCTCTACCCGGTTGCCAAGTTCATCCGTCTTCCTCTCAAGGCTCCCTACCTTCTCACCAAGCTCGTCCGTCTTCCTCTCCAGACCCTCTACCTTCTCGCCGAGCCTGTAAATGGTATCCTTCATCTCTGCCATATCATGACTGATCTCTCCGACAGTTTCCTTCAAAAGTTCTATTCCGTTAAGTATCATATCCAGTTTTTCCATCTTGTTCTCCTCCTTCAATGGTATCCGGACATATCTCTTTTCCGGCAGATGCTGTCCGAATCCCCTTCGTTTCCGTCATACGTTTTTCGGTTCCGGCTTCACACTGTTTTCCGGTACGGCTTCTTCCGGATCTGTTTCCGGTTCCTCCGGATCCATCCCGGCCTCCTCCGGTTCTGCCTTTGGCATCTCCGGCTCTGTACCGGAATTCTCCGATTCGCTCTCTGGCTTTTCCGGATTCGGCTCATTTTCTTCAGTTTCCGTCCCTTCCGGCGGCATTTCTGTTCCTTCCGGCGGCGTTCCCGTTCCCTCCGGCGGTATTTCTGTCCCTTCAGGCAGCATCCCTGTTTCCTCCGGCAGCATTTCATCTTCCGTCTCCTGCCCGGCAGCCGTTTCTTCAGAAGCGGTCGGCGATTCTGCTTCTTCCGGCGATTCTGTCTTTTCCGCTTCTTCCGACTCTTCCGGCGTTTCTGTTTCTTCCGACGATTCTGCTTCTTCCGTCGTTTCTGTTTCCTTCGCCGCTTCTGTTTCCTCTGTCTCGCTCTCCGGCTGATCCGGAAGTTCCGTTTCCGGCCATTCTGCATTGTCCGTTCCGGAAGGAACAGCCATAAGCTTCATCATTTCCCGGAAGGATAACGCATCCTGAACCGCCGCTTTTTCATAAGCGGCCGCTGCCTCTGATACTGCATCGGCGTCATATACGATATGCGCGCCGATGATCTGTCCGTCCTGCAGGCCGCATCCGGTTTTCCACCCATAATTCTGGCCCTCCGTTTTGCCGCAGACCGGAATGGCGTGGGTAGAGGACCCTCCGCTTCTGTGGCCGGACTGGCTGCCTCCGTGATTGGGATGGCTGTATGTCTTGTACATAGTCTGTCCGCCGTTGCAGATGCTGTGTTTCTCTTCGTAGGGGCAGTGTGAAATGCTGTTTCCGTCCGTCCATCCGTTTCCCGCGCAGCCGCTCCAGGAGTAGGTGCAGAGCTGATAGCAGCCGGCGTTATGCTGATGGACATCCTCCACCGTGTAACAGCCGCCGCCGTTTTCCGGGCTTCCGGTATGGTAATGATACTCATATTCGATGGTTCCCGGGATCTTATCCACGCCGATCACGATCTGCTGTTCCATGCTTAATATCCCGTCATGAATTTCCTGAAAGGTTGCATCCTCGTCAATTACGACGTTTTTTGTGAGCAATGCGGATGCAAGGAGCTTTTTGCCATTACTCACACGCTGAAAAACCGACTGCACATCTCCGGACAGTCCGGAAAGCATCGTATTTGTGCTGCTTTCCATATCCGCAAGCTTCTGCAGGATCTCCGCACTGCCGACGCTTACCTCCGCCGCGATCTGCGCCGTATTCTGCGTGATGCTGCTGTTCATGGCCTCCAGCTGCGCTTTCATCGCCTCCGTCTGGGAATTCAGAGACCGGACCAGAGCGTCATAGTTCTGGCTGTTCTGCTCTGTGAAAGAAGTATCGATCCGGTCCAGGACGCCAAGGAGCTCCTTCTGATCTTCTCCCGCCTCTGTCCTGACCGTTTCGATCAGCGTCTTCAGCTCACCATGCGCGGTGTCCATATCCGTGTTGATCTGCGCAAGAGCCGCGTTGATTCCGGTGAAGCTCTTCATGATCTCATCCATACGCAGGCTGTCAGAAGCTCCCATATCGGCAAGCACCTGCTCAATTTCAGCCTGTGCTGCGGAAATATCCGTATGTACCTGATCGAGTTTTCCGGATAGGAGGCTGACCTTTTCATTAATGTTCTGATTGGTCTGCTCGTTCCTTCCCGCATTTCCTGTCTCCGCCTGCTCGTACCGAAGCTGATTTGCCGCCTCCAGATCGGAAAGCAGCCTGGACAGCTCTTTCTGCGACTGGCTGACCAGCTCCGAAAGTCCGGCGTTCATCCCGGCTCCATCCGCCTTCAGATCAGCCAGCATTGCGGCAAGCCTCTGGTCAAGCGCCTCCCACTTATCCCGCAGTTCCTCAGAAAGGCCGTCGATCTCCTCTTCCAGCGCCTCGTACCTGCCGCCGTTGTTTCCCTCTGTACTGCGGATGCTTTCCTTCAATCGCTCCTCCAGCTCCAGAACAGCCTGGGAAAGGCCGTCCATCCTGACCTTCATCTCTGCGAACTCCTGGCCGGAAGCCGTCTGCTGTTCCGACTGGCTGTTCTGATATTCCGACAACTCCGTCTGTATTGCGGCGATCACATTTTTCATGCGATCCAGATATTCTGTCAGTTCTTCATAGCTGCCGTTCTGTATCTCCTTCAAGCTGACAAGCTCTTCCTTATTGCCGGTCACCGAGGCGTCCAGCCGGGTCAGATATTCGGAAATATTTTCCAGATCCGTCCGCATCTCTTCCAGATAAGTCCCGGAAATCCCCCTCTCCGTCTGTTCGACCCCGGACGGCTTTCCATAGACGGATTCATAATTCTGCAGATAGATATCCACAAGCCATTCCGCAAGCTCGGCCGCCTGCTCTTCCGTCAGCTCCCATCCAAGCTCCAACAGGTATCCCTGAAGGCTGTCCACCATCTCCTGACGCCCCGCTCCCATACTTACCAGCTCGTCCAGAAATTCCGCGGCCGCCTCCGCTGCCTTCTCCAGCTCGCGTCTTTCAGAAGGCAGCCAGGAAAATTCCGACTGTTCCAGTCTGTCCGCCATCAGGGAGGCCATCCCGACCGCTCTGCGCCCGGCATTCTGCTTCAGCGCAGCCGCGCAGAGCGCCGCTGCGATCAGGACAAGCAGCAGCGCAATGCATGCAAGGATCCTTTTATCCTTTATGATTTTTACTGAATCTTCTTTTTTCATCTTCGTTTCCACCATCCTTTTTTGATTATTATCAGTTCCAGTAAAAATTTTTTCTTCAGGATCCCTCCTTTCGCAGTGAACGCTCTATTTTATCCTTCCCCGAAAGGAAGCTTCCCCGGCACACTGGATCTTCCGGCTGCTGCAGCCAAAAGAGACTTGATCCGCAGCCGGATATCCGGCTGCTTCCGACAGACATTTCAGACAAAATGACAGAATTTGCTCCAGAAATAACAGATCAGACAGAATCCCACTGATACCATAGCCGCTGAAAAAAAACGATTCCTGCCAAGCGCAGGCTTTCGCAGATAAGAAAAAGATATGCCGCTTTGCAGCGGACTTCAGAGTTTGCAGAATAAAAAACAGAACTGACCGCCCCGCGGCGGTTATATTGTAAATCAGATCATACCATCCATTCCGGGATCCGTCAATCCCGCTTTTTGTTTTTTCCCGGACTTGCAATCGCTTCGCGATGGGCCGGATGCTTCCTCCCGGTACGTTTTCGTACGGTCTGCGCAGCAGATGCGCAGACCTGGCGAAGCAGTAACCGGACTTCATGATTTCCGGATATAATCCGAAAGATCCTGCCGGAACCCTTCCCAGGCATCCTCATTCTCCACAAAATAGAGCGGGCACTTCTTGCCTCCCACATCATAGTGGCGGAGCACATCCGCAGGCGTAAGGCCGTATTTTTCCAGAAGCCAGGCGGTCAGCCTGATCAGGGAAGCATAGGTTGCCTCCGTAAAACTCCCGTCCTCCGACTGATAGCAGCACTCAATGGAAACGGAATCATAATTCCTCGTCTTCACCGCATATCCGATCTCGTCAAGCGGGATGCACTGAAGGATCGTCCCGTCGAAACCGATCACAAAATGCGCGCTGGCCGACGTTTCCCCCGTAATCCCCAGATTCTCAAAATAGCTCCGGTTCTGCTCCGCCGTCGTGCCCGGATTCGCCGTGTAATGGATAAAAATATTCTTTACCTCTGGCAGCAGCTCCCCGGGCCTGGAATACGGGTTCGGAGTCAGAAAGGCTTCCGTGATTGCGGGTCTTCCCGCTTCTTCCTCATCGATAGCCATCCCCTCCCCCGGAAGAAACGTGCTCTTGCTTCCCTCCAGATGCCGGATGACCAGGGAAAACAGTCCCCAGACCAAAATGCCGATCAAAAGACCCGCCAGAAGGATGCAGCCGCCCAACATCAGCCTTGCATATAACCGGCGGCGTCTTCTTCTGCTCTTTGCCGACCGGCTGTATCCCCTTTTCTTCGGCCGTACGTTCCTTACCCGCGCGGAAACATCTATCTGTCCCATCCATCTTATCCTCTGTTATATCCCGTATCCGATCCGACCGTTTTGTTGCTGAAGTGAATATAGCAGATAAAACTTCCGATTTCCTGTAAAAAAAATGAATATTTCCTTAAATTTCATATCTTACTCTGATTTTATGGAGATTTTACGCGGATTTTAAGAAGAAGCACCCAAATTACGTCCGTGACCAGCTATAATAAAAGCGGCAGGGAGCAGGAAAGAAGAGAAGGGCAAAAGACTGCTCCATAGTCCTGCCACTATATCAATCAACGGAAAGGATGTAACATGAATCAGAATACCGGCACTGAAAACACCCGTTATCCACAGGATGATTATTACTACGACCAGGTGAGCGGCTCATATAAAAAGAGAGAAGCCTCCTCCCCAACAGGCAGCACATCCAGTGACAGAAAAGAATCGGAAAACGGCGGAGGCGCCGCCCTGACCGCCCTGATCCTGGCGCTGATCGGACTGTTCCCCGGTCATTTTCCATTCGGCTTCGTTCTGGATTTCTGCGCCCTCTGTCTGGGCATTTATGCATTTGTCAGGAGGCGAAAACGCGCCCTCGCGGCTGCGGCGATTGCGTTTTCCCTTTTCTCCCTCTTCAGCTCCGGGGCCTCTTTCATATTCACTCACCCTATCGGCGGGATATGGCCGTCATCCGAAACACAGGAGGAAGTTCCCCGCAGCGATTCTCCTGAAGCCGGACAGTCTGACGCCCTGAGCGCGGAAGAGGCTGAAAGACAGGTGGCGCAGGAAAGGGATGCCAACCTCTCCCGTAAGGAATACGCGCTTTCCGATCAGCTTATCGTATTCTTTGAAAATAAAAATCTGACAGATGTGAATCTGCACATGAACGTCGTCTTCTATAATAGGGACGGCCAAATGCTTTCCATTGAAGAACGTTATCTGAACAGCGTTCCCGCAGGCGGCAGATCTGTGATTTCCATCCCTGCCCCGCGCGACCGGGATTATGCTCCGGTTGCCTATGACCATTACGAATTCATCGTGGAATCAGAGGAAATCGACCCTTCCTATGAATGCCATAATTACGGAGCAAGCCTGGAAATCGCTTCCAACATCGGCTCTGACGGGAGCGTCCTCGCGGCGGTCACCAATCCTACCGGCCTGACCTTTAACAATGTGGAACTTGCCTGCATTTATTATCAGGCGGGACAGCCTGCAGGCATCACAACGCAGTATATCCACGATCTTGCAGAGAAGGGCGTTGCAGAATTCAGCACCCCTTATATCTCCACACCGGATGGTTCCGTACTTCTTTCCTTTGACAGCCATGAAATTCTGGTTCTGGAAACTGATTACGATATCGACTGACGCCTTCTTTTTTCTGTCCGGGCAGCAGGGCTGAGACTCTGCCGCCCCGGACAGTTTTTTCAGCCGGACTCAGTCCTGTCGTCCCGGACAGTCTTCGCAGCCCGGGCAGCCCGCCGTTCCCACTTCCCGGGAATACAGTCCGTACGGCGTATTCAGCAGACAGACCGCCTGGGAGGAAATCCCTTCCCCGCTTCCGGTAAAGCCAAGCCCCTCCTCCGTGGTCGCCTTAACATTGATCTGGCTGATATCGATCTGCAGCGCCTCCGCCATATTTTTCCGCATATCCTCGATAAAGGGACGCATCTTTGGCGCCTGCGCGATGATGGTCGCGTCAATGTTTTCGATCAGAAAGCCATGCTCCTCCAAAAGCCGCCCCACCCTTTCCAGAAGCTTCAGGCTGCTGATCCCCTCATAGGCCGGATCCGAGTCCGGAAAATGCTTTCCGATATCCCCCAGCGCGGCCGCGCCCAGAAGCGCATCCATCACCGCATGCAGCAGCACGTCCGCATCCGAATGCCCCAAAAGCCCTTTTTCATATGGAATTTCCACGCCGCCGATGATCAGCTTCCGGTCCCTCACCAGACGGTGCACGTCATATCCTGTTCCGATCCTCATATTTACCTCCATGCCCAAGCGTTTTGTTCCGAGACGCGCATGCCGGACCTTTTTCCGGCATTCCGGCCTCTTTTTCCTGTTCTATTATAATTCGTCCCTGTCAGGATATGCAAGCCGGACATTTCCGGGAATCCCGAGTTCACTCGTCCGTCAGAACCAGGCGGATGTCGTGCCTGCACGAACAGCTGACTGAATCTGAGCGGACGAAGGGAGCGCCTGCTTCATGAGCAGGAAACCGCCTGGCCGATAAGGAGCTTTTTCTGCCGCCTGCACGCATTCGCTTGTATCTGTGGGATCCGCCCGTTATCATTTTAACAGATCCGGGATCTCATACCATACCTTTCCCGGAAGATTGGAGGATCTTTATGAAGCACAGAAAACTGGCAGGCATACTCGTCAGCCTCTCGCTGGCCCTGTCCCTGCCCATGGTCACTTTTGCAGCTCCCTCTGCCGATACCGGGGCGGATGCTGCGCCCATCGTCATTCTTCATACCAATGATGTGCACTGCGGTATCGACGACGCAATCGGTTATGCGGGACTTGCCGCTTATAAGGCGGAAATGGAAGCCGCATACGGAGCCGACCGCGTCACCCTTCTGGATGCGGGAGACGCCATTCAGGGCGGAGCGCTGGGAACCCTCAGCGACGGCGCCTTTGTGGTGGATATCATGAATCAGGCCGGCTACGATCTTGCGGTTCCCGGGAATCATGAATTTGACTACGGGATGGAAAATTTCCTTACGCTGGCGGACAGCCGGTCGGATTTCCCCTGGCTTTCCTGCAATTTCATGGATCTGACCGCCGGAGCGCCTGCTCTTGACCCTTATCTGATCCAGGATTACGGCGACATTCAGATCGCCTATGTGGGCATTTCCACACCGGAGAGCCTGACCAAGACCGCCCCCGCCTGTTTTCAGGATGAAAACGGGAATTTCATCTATGGCTTCTGCCAGGGCCAGGACGGCGCGTTTCTCTACGCTGCCGTACAGTCCGCCGTGGATTCCGCAAGGGCGCAGGGAGCCGACTATGTGGTTGCCGTCGGCCATCTCGGCAATGAAGGCATCACGCCGGAATATACCTCGGAAGCGGTCATTTCCCATACCGACGGAATCGACGTATTCATCGACGGACATTCCCATGAGACCTGTGAGCGGAGTGTGAAAAACGCTGCCGGTGAAAATGTTCTTCTTGCTCAGACGGGCACAAAGCTTGCCGCTGTCGGCAAAGTGGTCATCGATCCGGCTTCCGGTGACGTCAGCTCCGGGCTGATCACTGACTATACGGCAAAGGACCCCGTCATGGATGTCTTCCTCCAGGCGCTGGAGGCCGGTTTTTCCGACATTCTGGACCAGGTTGTCGCTGACTCTGAAGTGGACCTGACCACCATGGATCCCGCAACCGGTCTGAGACGGATCCGAAACGGGGAAACCAATCTGGGCGACCTGGTCGCTGACGCATACCGCGTCGTCATGGGCGCTGACATCGGAATGGTAAACGGGGGCGGCATCCGTGCAGACCTTGAAAAAGGGGAGATCACCTATGAGGATATCATCAACGTCCATCCCTACGGAAATGAAATGTGCCTCGTTGAGGCCACCGGTCAGGAGATCCTGGACGCTCTGGAGCTTGGCGTGATGAATTATCCCTTCGAGGACGGAGGCTTCCAGCATGTATCCGGCCTTACCTTCACCATTGACGCCTCTGTCCCCTCTTCCGTCGTTCTGGATGACAGCGGGGCCTTTGCGGGCGTGGCCGGTCCCTATCGCGTCACCGATGTTCTTGTGAACGGACAGCCTCTGGACCTTAACGCCGTTTATACCGTGGCCTCCCACAATTACATGATCAAGGAGGGCGGCAGCGGCTTCAGCATGTTCATGGACAATACCCTTCTCCAGGACTGCACCATGCTGGATAACCAGCTCCTGATCGACTACATCACCGACCGCCTCGGCGGAACCATCGGAAGCGGCTACACCAATCCTTATGGGGATGGAAGGATTCGGGTCGTCGGCGCGGCGGAAGCCGCAGACGCGGCCTGACGCTTCCTGAAAGCGGAGAACACAGCAGGACGGAACCGGGGAAGTATCCTATCTTCTTTCCCGGTTCTTCCCGCAGAACCCTGAAGCGCTGACGCACGGCCCCGGCCGCGGAAAACTGCGGAAAAAAATCCGGAAAAATCTCGCGAAAAAATTCGCGGTGAAAAATCGAAAAAAGTTGTTGACAATCTGCCCCAATTTTTGTATACTGTTCAAGCAGGTTGCGGGTGAGACAAATTCCTGAAACTTGTGAGACATGGGATCTTAGCTCAGCTGGGAGAGCATCTGCCTTACAAGCAGAGGGTCATAGGTTCGAGCCCTATAGGTCCCATAGATATGGCGAGATAGCTCAGTTGGCTAGAGCATACGGTTCATACCCGTAGTGTCGAGGGTTCGAATCCCCCTCTCGCTATTCAAGAGGAAAATGCATGGATGTGCATTTTCCTTTTTTATTTTCTGAATTCCTTTTTCCGGCCCGTCTCTGCCTTTTCTGCCGTCCTGTCCCCCTGACAGACAGATCCGGCGCTCCTGTCCTCAGGACAAAAGCGCCGGCTGAAGAAAACCTTTCACAAAAACATTTCGATCGCCCGGTTTACCGCCTCGGTATCTCCCAGGATCAGCTTCACCAGTTCTCCCGCAAGCGTCACGCAGATCCTGTGGAAATAAACGAGAAGGCCGTCAAAAGCGATCCCGAAAAAAAATCCCGTTGATACGCGGCGGAGATTGGTGCTGGTATATTCTGTCAGAAGCTGGCGGAACCCGTCAGCGACCATGGGAATCATCAGCAGGACCACGACCGGAACGGAAGGAAGTCCCCAAATGAGGATGACAGGGATCCCGATCAGGATCCCTGCCAGCTCTCCCGTACATCTTGCGCAGATCGGAAACTGTCGGCCGTGCCAGTAAAAAGATCTGTCCGGCCTGGCATGACATCCGAAAAAAATCCGCAGAAATTTTCCCATCTTACATTCCCATGGACGCGATACCGATACCGAGCGCGATCATGATAATGTAGTAAACAACGCCGATGATTACGCTGACCAGTGCGCCGATCCCCGCCGCCTTTGCCGTCTTCGGCTTCTGATCCTTCCATACCAGGAAAAGAATGAGCCCGGCGATCGGAACGCAGCAGCCCAGCAGTCCCCAGAGGAAACCGCCCTTGTCATTCACCGGCGCCGCATTCGTGCCCTGATTCACGTTCTGATTTGTTCCCTGATCCATCTTTTGTCTCCCTCCTGTCTTTTTTCTGATCCATTCCACATCAGATACCTGTTTTTTTGCTGAATGGATGTTCATATTGTATAAAAATGCATCTGTAAAGTCAAGAAAAACGTTACTGTTCAGACAGGTCTGCGCATTTACTGCGCAGACCGTACGAAAACGTACAGGCAGGAAGCATCCGGCCCATCGCGAAGCGATTGGAATGGCCGGATGCCGTTACTGTTCTGCCGAAGGCTGAACAGTAACAGAAAAACGGAAGATCATTCCGCCAGAGAAGCCGCCACAGCATCCGCCAGGGCGTCAAGCTGCTCCAGGGAAGCGTCGTTCAGCGCGGACTTCACGGTCACGACCGGTTCCAGAACGTTCATGTTCTTCAGGCTGTCCAGGATCTCCTTCATCTGCTTTGCGGCAACCGGGCCCCAGGTTCCGTTCTCGATCAGGCCGACGGTGCGGTTCTGCAGGTTCAGCGCCCTGCAGTCATGCAGGAAGTTCAGCATGGCCGGATAAATGCCGTTGTTGTAGGTAGGAGCCGCCAGCACCAGATGGCTGCAGCGGAACACCTCGCCGATCAGCTCGGACACATGGGTGCCGGAAACGTCGTGCACGGCGATGTTCTTCACGCCTTTTTCGGCCAGCCCCGCCGCCAGCACGTTCGCCGCATTCTCCGTATCACCGTACATGGAGGCGTACAGGATCGCCACAGACTTCTCCTCCGGCTCGTATCTGCTCCAGAGGTCATATTTTTCAAGCAGATATCCCAGATCGCTTCTCCACACGGGGCCGTGCAGCGGGCAGATCACTGCGATATCCAGGCCGGAAAGCTTCTTTAACGCCGTCTGTACCTGCGGGCCGTACTTGCCCACGATGTTGCCGTAATAGCGGCGGGCGTCATCCAGCCAGTCCCTGTCGAAATCCAGCTCGTCATTGAAAATGTTTCCGTTCAGAGCGCCGAAGCTTCCGAACGCGTCCGCGGAGAACAGGATCTTTTCCGTCTCCTCATAGGAAACCATGACCTCGGGCCAGTGCACCATGGGAGCGAAATAAAAGCTCAGCTTATGCTTTCCCAGAGAAAGGCTGTCGCCCTCCTTTACCACCACCGCCTGATCCTTCAGGTCCACGCCGTAAAACTGGCCGATCATGGTGAAAGTCTTGGCGTTTCCCACGATCTTCATATCGGGATAGCGAAGCAGCAGCTCCGCGATATTGGCGCAGTGGTCGGGCTCCATATGGTTGACGATCAGATAATCCAGCGGTCTGTCCCCCAGCTCGTGCTGAATGTTCTCAAAAAACTGGCGGGAAACGGAGCTGTCCACCGTGTCCAGCACCGCGGTCTTTTCATCCTTTATGAGATAGGAATTATAGGCCACTCCCCTGGGGATCGGGAAAAGATTTTCAAATAAAGCCAGACGGCGGTCGCTCGCGCCGATCCAGATCACTTCTTCAGATACCTTGCGTGTGCAGTACATTTTTCTTCTCCTCTCTGTGCTCGTTTGATGACTTTCCATCCGGTATTATTATACCAGAAAACACTGCAGGACAACAGCCGCAAAAGGACGGAATTTTTTCTCTTCCGCGTCTGTCCGTTACTGTTCAGCCTTCGGCAGAACAGTAACGGCATCCGGCCATTCCAATCGCTTCGCGATGGGCCGGATGCTTCCTGCCTGTACGTTTTTGTACGGTCTGCGCAGTAAATGCGCAGACCTGTCTGAACAGTAACCGTCTGTCCGTCCGTGAAAATTCCACATCAGGCAGAAGGCCTGCGGCGCTTCGGCCAAAAGCCTTCCCTGCCCCGCCGTCTTACATCCGGTCCGGAGCGGAAAAGCCCAGCAGATCGATGCAGGCTTCCAGCACGCCCTTTGTCAGCGTCAGAAGGGCGATCAGACCGGCCTTTCTCGTCTCATCCTCCTCCGCCAGGATCTTCGTTTCATGATAAAAACGGTTGAAGGCGTTGGACAGATCATAAATATAGGCGCAGACCCTGTTGGGTGCAAGTTCTCCGGCCGCGCCGGCGATCATGCTCTGGAAGCCGGAAAGCTCCAGCATCAGGGCCTTCTCGTCCGCATTCTGCGCGGGAAGGATGGAAAGCCCCGTAAGGCTTCCGCCCTGCTGTCCGTATTTCTCCAGAATGGATTTGATGCGGACGATGGTATAAAGGATATACGGGCCGGTGTCCCCTTCAAAGGAGGTGAAGCGGTCCACGTCGAACACGTAATCCTTGGCTGCCTGGTTGGAAAGATCACCGTACTTGAGGGCGGCCAGGCCCACGATGTCCGCCGTCCTCCTGGCTTCCTCATCGGAAAGCTCCACCCGGCTTTCCCGGATCTTCCTGTACATCTCGTCATCGATCTCCCCGATCAGGTTCTCCAGCCTGGGAACGCCGCCCTGGCGGGTCTTGAAGGGCTTTCCGTCGCTTCCGTTCACCGTGCCGTAGCCGATATGGATCAGCCTGGTCTCCGGCCCCACCAGCCCCGTTTTCCTCGCGCAGCGGAAAACCTGTTCAAAGTGCATGGCCTGACGCTTATCCGTAACATATACGATCGTATCCGGATGATAATTTTCCATCCGCTCTTCAATGGTCGCCAGATCCGTGGTGCTGTAGAGCGAAGCGCCATCGGATTTCAGGATGATGCAGGGAGGAATTTCCTTCGTATCCGTCTCCTCCTTCACATCCACAACGAGAGCGCCCTCGCTCTCATGCGCGAAGCCGTCCCGCTTCATTTTTTCCACCATGCCGGGGATCAGCCCCTGAACATCGGACTCTCCCTTCCACAGATCGAAATCCACGTTCAGCTTGTCATAATTCCTTTTGATATCCGGCAGGGACACGTTCATGATATGCTTCCAGAGCGCGCGGTACCCCCGCACGCCGTTCTGGAACTTCTTCGTATTCTCCAGCGCCCGCTCCTTATAGGCTTCATCCGCCTTGCACTTTCCGCTTGCCGTGGGGTAGATTTCTTCCAGATCCGTAATGGTAAAGGGCGCTTCCTCCGGATATTCTCCGGTATAGCTTTCATCAAAATAGGGAAGATCGGGCTGTCTTTCCTCAAGCTCCGTAATGACCTGCCCCATCTGCAGGCCCCAGTCTCCCAGATGGATATCCCCGATCACCTCGTGCCCTGCATAACGCAGGATCCGCTTCACGCTCTCGCCGATGATCGCGGTGCGCAGATGCCCCAC
>CALWGL010000071.1 GCA_944380025.1 uncultured Lachnospiraceae bacterium | reverse complement strand
CCGGGCATCATCGTGGCATCCGTATTCACCTTCCTTGGCTCCCTTGAGGAATCTCAGGGCACCCTGCTGGTGGGCTTCCCGCAGATCAAGACCATGCCGGTCGAGCTCTACGGCGTGATCATGCAGTACCCGATCACCGCGGGTCCCGTACTCTCCCTGCTGCTCATCATCCCCACTATCGTCATCCTGGTGGCGCTGAGAAAATATGTGGGGCCGGAAGCCATTGCAAAAGGCTACAACATGAAATAGGAAAACAGGAAAAAAGGCCGCTTCCGGCGGCGGAAATAAGAGGTAGAAATGTCATCGGTAAAAGAAAAGATCAAGCTGGAGATCAGGGATATGAAGAAGATCTATCCCAACGGAGACGGGGTGGAGCACATCAATATCCAGGTACATGAAGGGGAATTCGTGACCATGCTGGGCCCCAGCGGATGCGGAAAATCCACGATCTTAAGAACGCTGGGAGGCTTCCTGAAGATCGATGGGGGACAGATCCTGCTGGACGGGCAGGAGATCCAGGAGCTTCCTCCGGAAAAACGGCCCACGGCCATGGTATTCCAGAGCTATAATCTCTGGCCGCATATGACGGTGTATGAGAACCTGATGTTCGGTCTGAAGCTGAGAAAGGTTCCGAAGGATGTGATGAAGAAGGAAGCGGACGACGCTCTGAAGCTGGTGGGAATGGACGGCTATGGGAAAAAATATCCCAATCAGCTTTCCGGCGGCCAGCAGCAGAGGGTAGCCATTGCCAGAGCCCTTCTGCTGAAGCCCTCCGTGCTTCTTCTGGATGAGCCCTTCTCCGCGCTGGATGCCAAGATCCGCCAGCAGATGCGCGAGGAGCTCAAAAGGATCCAGGAAGAGCTGAATATCACCGTGGTATTCGTTACCCACGATCAGGAGGAGGCGATGGCCCTTTCCCACAGGATCGTGGTCATGAACAAGGGCGTGATCGAGCAGATCGGAACGCCGGAGGAGATCTATGATAACCCCGCGTCCAGATATGTTGCCTCCTTCATCGGGGAGATGAACTTCATTGAAGAAAACGATGGAAGGACCCTGGCCGTCCGTCCGGAGGATGTGATTCTTTCCAAAGGCGACAGAGGAGAGATCGTCGGCAGCATCAGAAGCATCATGATGCTCGGCCACTATGCGGAGATCAGCGTACAGATGGGAAAACAGTCCATCAAGTCCTATCTGAACAGAGCGGTCGCAGACGATTTCCGCGTACAGGACAGGGTGTCCGTTTCCTTCAACAGAGTATGCGAATACAGCGCCTGAAAAAAGAAAGCCCCACCATCTGTGTAAGCTGATACAAACAAAACGAAGAGGAGAAAAAACATGAGATTCAGAAAAATTGCGGCAGTGCTTCTTATGGCAGCGATGACGGTAACCACCCTTGCGGGATGCGGAGCTTCCTCCGCTTCTGCGGCAGCGGACGACAAGACGGTGACGATCTGGGCGGAAGGCTCCGACAACGTCCGCGTCCAGCTGGAGCGGCAGATCGAGAACTTCAACGCCGCCAATGAAGAGGGCTATGTGGCAAAGCTGGAGTTCATCACCTCCGGAACCGGCGCGCAGGGACTGACCGACCGCATCGTCGCGGCGAAGAAAGCGGGACAGACCAACACGGACTATGATCTGGTGGAGGTCAGCGACGCGTCCATCACCAGTTACCTGGAGCAGGGCGGAGAGGATCTGTTTGTTCCCATCGACACGGAGAGGCTTTCCAACTACGACAATCTTACGGTAACGGCGAGCTTCCGCAACGACCTCCTGGTTCCCTACCGCGGAACCACCGTGCTTCTTGCCTATAATTCTGAAACGGTGACCAATCCGCCCACTACGGCTGAAGAGCTCTATCAGTGGATTAAGGACAATCCGGGACGCTTCGCCTACAATACTCCCGGATCCGGCGGAGCAGGCTCCTCCTTTGTGCTGACCTCCGTATATAATTTCATGGACGAATCCGCTCTGACCTCCACCGACGAGGCGAACATGGAGCAGTGGGGACCCGGCTTCGAGCTGCTGGCCGAGCTGCACCCCTATATGTATCAGTCCTCCGGCAAGGTGGTATATCCCAACAAGAACCAGGGAACCCTGGATCTGCTCGCCAACAAAGAGATCGACATGACTCCCGCCTGGGCCGACATGGTGCTTTCTCAGCAGAAACAGGGAACCATGCCCGAATCCATCAAGCTGGTCCAGATCGAGCCCGCCTTCACCGGAAACACGGTCTGCTTCGGCATGCCAAGCATCGGCGCGCAGAACGACGCGGCCTATGCCTTCATGGACTACATGCTCACTCCCGAAGCGCAGAATATCGCCCTGGATTCCATGGCTGCCATCCCGGTCATCGACTTTGGCCAGCTGGATCCTGAACTGACCGCCACCATTTCCGATCTGAAGATCGAATCCTTCCGCGTCAGCGCCATCGGCGACCTGGGAAGCCAGCTGAACGAGAAGTGGGATGCAGAGATCGGAACGCTGGAATAAGTCCCGACAGAATCATGAAACAGTCAGGAGAAACCGATGAAAGAAAAAAGCTTATTCGTCAAAATCCTTCCCTATCTCCTGGTCCTTCCTTCCATGCTGCTTTTGATGGTGGTGGTTCTCTTCCCCATCATCAGCAACGTGGGAAGAAGCTTCCAGCTGGAGGAAGGCGGGATCGGCCTGGACAACTATATCTACTTTTTCACTGATCCCATTCAGGTCAACAATATTATCTATACTCTGAAGATCGTGGTCATCACTGTGGCGGCCTGTATCGTGATCGCCTATCTGCTCGCCATGTATCTGAGATTCTCTGAAAGCAGGGTCAGCAGACTGATCGGAAACCTGTATCTGCTGCCCCGGTTCATTCCCGGCCTGGTGGCTGTCAACGGAATGATCACCATCATCCGGGATTCCGGCCTCATCAACCGGATCGGCCAGGTCTTCGGACTGAATCTGCAGCTGGGGCTGATGTACAACGAAAAGGGCGTGATCATGATGAACCTCTGGTTCAACATCCCCTTCGCCACCATGCTCCTGGCATCCGCCATGTCCGCCATCCCGGACTCCATCATTGAGGCTGCCCAGGACGCGGGAGCCAGCAGGGTGAAGCTGTTCTTCAGCATGATCCTTCCGTTAACCTGCAAAGATGTGTTCATCGCCATCACCTTCATTTTCATGAGCAACATCGGTTCCTTTACAACTCCTTATCTGATGGACGGAAACAACCCGCAGATGCTGGGGATCGCCCTGTACAGCCTGTTCAACAACTTCCATTATGAACGGGCGGCGGCCCTTTCCGTGATCATCTTCCTGTTTTCCGTGGTTTCCGCGGCGGTCTATATCCACACCAATATGAAGGAGCAGGAATGGGAAAAGAAATAGGAAAAGAGACAGGAAAAGAAAAAAGGGAAAGCAGTAAGGGACCGGCCGCTGGAGCCGCCTCTTTGGGCGGACCGGCCAGGATCGCTCACAGGGGAGATATCTGGTCCGGCCCGGAAAACACCATGTCCGCTTTTTTGGGCGCTGTGCGCAAAGGCTGCGAGGGAATGGAGATGGATATCCGAAGAACGGCGGACGGGAAGATCGTGGTCGCCCACGACGCCGGCTTCGGACGGGTCATGTGCGGCTGCACGGAACCGGAACAGCGGCTCATCCGGGAGATGACGCTGGAGCAGGTATGCCGGATCCCCCTCCCGTATGCCGGCCACCTTCTGGATCATTTCCCGGAGGAAGGGCTTACAGATGAGCTGTACAGCTATTTTCCCTGGGATCTGGACGACCGGGAGACCATAAGGGCCAGGGCGATGCAGCTTCTGTCCGTATCCGAAGGACTGCCGGGAGAAGAACGCATGGAACGCCTGTTTTGCTGGTTTCATGAAAACTACCGGGATATCTACCGGGTCCTGAAAAAAAGGGACGGCAGGCTGGACCATTACATCCCGCTGGAGGATTTTCTGAAATGGATGGATACGCAGCCGGAGGGTTTTTTTGCGGAGATCGAATGCAAGGAGGACGGACTGATCCGGGAGACCGACCGGCTGATCCGCAGCACGGGTACGGCCCGCCGCTGCATCCTGTTTTCCGGGATCGACAGCGTCAATCAGGAGATCCAGAGTTTTTACAGAGAGAACGGAAAGCCGGAGGGCCTGCGCCTCGGCGCGAATATCCGCTTCCTCAACGACAAAACCCTTCCCCTTCTGTGGAAATGGGATCTGGATGAGGTGGGGCTGAATGCCGGGACCTATGGAACGAAGGAAACGGATCTTCTGCATGAAAAAGGCATCCTGGTATTCTCCAACCTGGGCGATACCCCTTCCTGGTGGGAGGAAATGAACCGGAACGGAACCGACGGCTTTAAGACCAACTGCCTTGAAAAATATAATGAATGGGTGGAAAAGAAAGAGACCGCGTCCTGAAATGTTTTCAGGGCGCGGCTTTCCGGTTCCGCCGAAAGCTGAACTGGAGTTACTGTTCAGACAGGTCTGCGCATTTACTGCGCAGACCGTACAAAAACGTACAGGAACGAACTGGAACGAGGAACCCGGTTTTTGCCGCAAAACGGGTTTCCTTTTTCCCGATATGCTGTTACAATAAAGAAAAAACCGCCCGCGGCGGCAAAAAAGGGGTATGGATCATGAAAAAATTTGATGTGGTAACGCTGGGAGAGCTGCTGATCGATTTTACGGATAACGGAAAGAGCGCCCAGGGAAATACGCTGTTCGAGGCCAATCCGGGCGGAGCTCCCTGCAACGTGCTCGCCATGCTGAATAAGCTGGGCCATCCCACGGCCTTCATCGGCAAGGTGGGAAAGGATATCTTCGGCCTGAAGCTGAAATCCGTTCTGGAGGAGGTGGGGATCGATACCTCCGGCCTGATCGTGGATGAGGACGCGAGGACCACGCTGGCCTTCGTGCAGACCTTTGCGGACGGGGACAGGGACTTTTCCTTCTACCGCAATCCAGGCGCGGACATGCTGCTGACCGCGGACGAGGTGGATGAGGATCTGGTAAGGAGCGGAAAGGTATTTCACTTCGGCACCCTTTCCATGACCCATGAGGGCGTGCGGGAGGCCACGAAGAAGGCCATCCGCCTGGCGAAGGAGAGCGGGGCTGTGATTTCCTTCGACCCCAATCTGCGCCCGCCGCTCTGGAAATCCCTGGAGGATGCGAAGGAGCAGGCTGCCTGGGGCTTTTCCCAGTGCGACGTGCTGAAGATCTCCGACAATGAGATCCAGTGGTTCACCGGAGAAGAGGATTATGACAGAGGAATCGAGAAGCTCAGAAAAGAGTATGAGATCCCGCTGATCCTGCTTTCCATGGGAAAGGACGGAAGCAGGGCCTATTATAAGGATCTTCGCGTGGAGCAGGCTCCCTTCCTGCAGAAGGAGACCATCGAGACCACGGGAGCGGGAGACACCTTCGGCGGCTGCTGTCTGCACTTTGTGCTCAAATACGGCCTGGACGGTCTGAATGAGGAACGGCTGTCAGAGATGCTGACCTTTGCCAACGCGGCGGCTTCCATCGTCACCACCAGAAAAGGGGCGCTGCGCGTCATGCCGGAGCCGGACGAGGTAGAGCGGTTTATCGGATCCAGATAACAGATCGGAGCTTCAGATGCAGTTTCATTCCTATTTCTTCATTTTTGTATTTCTGCCGCTGGCGCTGGCCGGCTGGTATCTGCTCAACAGGCTGAAGCGGTTCAAACTGGCACAGGGATATCTCATCGGGATGTCCCTGTGGTTTTATGCCTGGTACAATGTGAGCTTTCTCTGGGTCATGCTGGGAAGCTGCCTGTTCAATTACGGGGTGAGCCTCCTGCTGGCAAAAAAGAATACGCCGCGGACGGCGAGGATCCTTCTCATCGCCGGATGTGCGGGCAACATCGGGGCGCTGGGCGTTTTCAAGTACTATAATTTTTTTGTGGAGAATATCAACGTCCTTTTCCGGACGGAGCTGCCGGCGCAGGAGCTTCTGCTGCCGCTTGGGATCAGCTTTTTCACCTTCCAGCAGCTTTCCTTCCTCATCGACCGCTGCCGGGGGGACGCGTCCCATTGCGGGCTTCTGGATTACCTCAGCTTCGTGACCTTTTTCCCCACGCTGATCTCCGGCCCCATCGTCCTGCACGCCTCCACGGTTTCCCAGTTTCAGGATTACGGAAGAAGGCGCTTTTCTTCCGAAGGCTTTGCAAAGGGCGTGATGCGGTTTACCATCGGCCTCGGGAAAAAAGTGCTTCTTGCGGATACGCTTGCCCTTGCCGTGAATTACGGCTATGAGAACCTCGCCTCCCTGGACGCTCCCGCGGCCCTTTTTGCGGCGGCAGGCTATACCCTGGAGCTGTACTTTGACTTCAGCGGCTATTCCGACATGGCCATCGGCGCGGGAAGGCTGTTCGGGATCGAGATCCCGGAAAACTTCAATTCCCCTTACCTTGCGGTTTCCGTAAAGGACTTCTGGAGACGCTGGCACATGACCCTGAGCCGTTTCCTTCAGACCTACGTGTATTTTCCGCTGGGAGGAAGCAGAAAAGGAAGGCTTCGTACCTTTCTGAATACCATGATCACCTTCCTCTTAAGCGGCCTGTGGCACGGAGCCAGCTGGACCTTCGTATTCTGGGGCTTCCTTCACGGGCTCGGCGTAGCCGCCGCCGGACTTGGCGGCGCGTCCCGGCGGGATAAAAGCGCCGGAAGCGCGGAAGCGGCATCGCCGGACAGCGCCGGAAGCCGCGCGCAGGCTGCGCCGAGCGGCGCTTCGTTCCGGAACCGGGCCGTGCGCTGTCTGTGCCAGGCGGCCACCTTCGCCTATGTCTGCCTTGCCTTCGTATTCTTCCGGGCGGACAGCATCGGAGACGGCTTCCTGCTTCTTTCCCGGCTCTTTTCCTTCCGGGCGGACGGACAGCTCTTTCAGATGGCGGCGGCCATGGAGCCGACGGAGATCTATGTGGTGACAAAGGCGCTTTCGCTTGTCCTGCCCTCCCTGGCAGGAGCCGTGCAGCTTGCCGCCATGCTCCTGGTATTCGGGATCGGATTTTTCCTGCTTACCCGGAAAAACACGGAACAGATCATCGAACGCGGCACAGTCGGCTTCCGCTTCACCCTCTGGCTTGCCGTTCTGTTCGTCTGGTCCGTGATTTCCCTGTCCGGGGTGAGCACCTTTGTTTATTTTAATTTTTAGCAGCGGAAGGCGGGAGCGGATTTTGCAATGGAAAAGAAAAACAGCATGTATGAAACCTTTCTCAGGCGCTTTTTCCTGACGGCGGCCGTCCTGCTTCTGGCGGCGGCAGGGCTGGTGTTCGTGTTCGACCCTTTTTTTCATTACCACGAGCCCCTGGGCCCTCTGAAGGCGGTGCTTACGAAAAAAGAATATCAGGTGCCGGGAACGCTTCAGAACTTCTCCTATGACAGCGTGATCGCGGGATCCTCCACGGCGGAAAATTTCAACAACCGCTGGTTCGACGAGGCCTTTGACACGCAGTCCGTCAAGGCCATCAAAAGTTCCGGCGTGACCGCCCAGCTGGATTATTATATCCGCATGGCTGCGCGGGAAAGAGAGCTGGACTATGTGTTTTACAGCCTGGATCTGTTCGCCCTTTCGGGAGACCCGGATACGGAATTTCCGGATGAGAGCATGCCCCTCTACCTGTACGATGAGAATCCCTTTACGGATATCAAATATCTGCTGAATGGGGACGTGATCTTTGAGGACATTCCCTATCTGCTGGCGGAGACCTTTCTGGACGACTATGACGAGGGAGCCTCCTATAACTGGGCGCAGTACCACAGCTTTTCCAGAAAGGACGCTCTGGCGAACTACGGAAGGCCCCGGGAGATCCTGCAGGAAAAAACGCCGGAGGAATACCGGCCCTTCATCGACGGGAACGTGGATCTTCTGGAACAGCTGGTGCGGGACTATCCGGATACGGTCTTCTGCTTCTTTTATCCGCCCTACTCCCTTCTGTGGTGGGACAACATGATCCGGAGCGGACAGCTGGAGCAGAGCCTATATGCCGCAGAGGCTTCCATGGAGCGGCTTCTTTCGTATGACAACGTGAGGATCTATTATTTTCAGAATGAGGAGGATGTGATCCTGGATCTGGATCTGTATATGGATCCCATTCATTTCAGCGAGGACATCAATCGCTGGATGGTGGAGGAGATGGCGCAGGATCATTACCGCGTCACCGGAGAAAATTATGCTTCCGGGCTGGAAAAAATGGCGCGGATCGCGGAACGGATCCGGACGGACTACGACGCCCTGACGGCGGAGCGCTGAGGGCGGCCTTCCGTTTCCCGAAGCACGCAAAAACGGCAGTCCGGGCAGGGACCGACCGCACAAAAACGGCAGTCCGAAGCTGTCCGGACTGCCGTTCTGATGTTCCTGATTCATTTTTTATCTTTCAGACCTTGCGCTGTTCTTCCACAGGAAGGATGAAAATGGTAGCGCCTCCCACCTCAACATTGATGGGAACGGAGGATACCGAATTATATACGTTAACGTTGGAGGGTGCGGGCGGCGTATACATGATCTGCTGACGCTTTCCGGAATGCTGCCGGATGATCTCGCAGACTTCCTCCACCTTCTCGTCCTCGATACCAAGAAGCAGAGTGGTGTTTCCCTTCTTCAGGAATCCGCCTGTCGTGGCGAGCTTCGTGACGTAATACTTCTTTTCATTCAGCTCGCTGAGAAGCAGGGGTGCATCCTCGTTGCGCACAATGGTCAATATCATTTTCATAGGGCACTCCTTTCCGCCGTCTTGAAACGGCAAAAACTGCTTTTCTTCAAGTATAATCACTTGGATGGAAAATGGCAAATGGTTTTCGCATAAAATCCGGAATAAGAAGCAAAATGATCGATCAGAAACGTTTTAACCTGGCAAAAGAAAAAATAGTAGGGAAGTCGAGAGAAAGGAACGGGATCGGGACCCTTTCGGAAAAAACGGTGCACGCCATCCTGAAGGCCTATTACGCGCCGGATGAGAGCACCCATGAGATCCCCGTCGGCGGCTGCGTGGCGGATATCTGCACCGGAGAAGAGATCCTGGAGATCCAGACCAGAAGCTTTGACCGCCTGCGGGAGAAGCTGGACCGTTTTCTCCCTCTCTGTCCCGTCACCATCGTCTATCCCATCCCCCATGAAAAAAGGCTGATCTGGATCGACGAGGAGACCGGCGAGCTGTCCGCTCCCCGGAAATCCCCCCTGACCGGAAATCCCTACATGGCCTTTAAGGAGCTGTACCGGATCCGGCGCTATCTGCTCCGGGACGGCCTGCGCCTGAAGCTGGTGCTTCTCGATATGGAGGAATACAGACTGCTGAACGGCTGGAGCCGGGATAAAAAGAAGGGCTCTACCCGTTTTGACCGGATTCCCACCCGGATCGTGGAGGAGGTGTGCATCGACTGCCCGCAGGACTATATGCAGTTCGTCCCGTACGGCCTTGCGGAGCCCTTTACCTTCCGGGAATTCGCGAAGGCGGCGCATATCAGAAACGCCCTTGCCCAGTCCGCCCTCCCCATCCTGACGGACGCGGGAGCCGTGGAGCGGGTGGGAAAGAAGGGAAACGCGTGGCTGTACCGGGTGAAGGAGGGGTAAGTTTTTTCCCAAACCCGGTTGACCTTTCCGCATTCTTTTGTTACACTGGTCTCAGTTAAAAACGGAACCGGATATTGGCAGGAGACACACATGAGCTTACAGAAGACCGCTGCAAAACAGAATATGATGATGCGCATGGGCATGCCTATGAACTTCCGGTACCTGTAGAAGAATCGGCAGATACAGGTACGAGAGGCTTGTGTCTGTGTGGTCTGAATCAGAACAATCAGGAAACCGCATGGATTGATTTGAAGATCTTCAAACGAATCCGGCGGTTTTCTTTTTTGGAGAAAACGCTTCGGCAAGGAGGAGAATATGAAATTTACATTGGAAGAGTGGTCTGAGGAATATATTCCGTCTGTGGCGAAATATGCGGATAATGAAAAGATTGCGGGAAGGCTCAGGGATTCCTTTCCCTATCCCTACACCCAGAAGGATGCGGAATGGTTTGTGAAGGACTGCATGGAAAAAGAAGGGAAAACGCAGTTTTCCAGAGCCATTGTCATCGACGGGGAAGCGGTGGGCTGCATCAGCCTGCTGTTCGGAGACGACGTATACAGCAGAAGCGCGGAGCTGGGCTACTGGCTGGGCGAGCCCTTCTGGAGAAAGGGGATCATGACTGAAGCGGTGCAGAAGATGGTCGAGGAGGCTTTCCGCCGCTATAAGCTCGTCCGTATCAGCTCGGAGCCCTTTTCCACCAACCTGGCCTCCCGCGGCGTGCTGGAGAAGGCGGGCTTCACCCTGGAGGGGATCAAGCGGAAGAGCATCTTTAAGAACGGCTGCATTCAGGATTCGTATCTGTATGCGGTGATCCATGTATAAAAGAAAAAATACTGCGGAAGCGGGAAAAAAACGTAACAGCCAGGTCTGCGCATTTCCTGCGCAGACCGTACGAAAACGTATCGGCAAAAAACCGCCGCCGATACGGCCGCAGAGAAAGGAAGGAGAAGTATGGAGGGAAGAAGAGATCATGAAGAGAGGGAAAGAGGGAGCCGAAGAGGCGGGATCCACGAATGGAAAGGGATCCTGATCGCGCTGATCGCCGGGCTGACGGCGATCGCCTGCGTGGTCATTCTGACCGGCAGTCTGGTGGATTATAAGAAAAGCTCCGGGGGAGCGGGACTGACGGCGACAGGCTCGGCGAGCTGCGATTTTGAATCGGATCTGATCGTCTGGAGGGGCAGCTTTTCCGCCTATGGGGTTACCACCGCGGATGCCTATGCCGTTATCAAGAACGACGCCGAGCTGGTCCGGCAGTATCTGCTGGAAAACGGTGTCAGCGAGGAGGAGCTGGTGTTCAGCTCCGTGGATATTTCCAAGCGCTACCGTACGGAGTATGACCAGTTCGGCAACTATATCCGGGATTATGCGGACGGATACGACCTGTATCAGCGCCTGACGGTGACCTCTGCGGATATCGACAAGGTGGAGCAGATCTCCCGGGATATTTCCCAGCTCATCGAGTCCGGCGTCCAGTTCGTGTCCAACGCGCCGGAGTACTACTGCACCACCCTGGACGAGGTGAAGCTGGATCTGATTCAGAAGGCCACGGAAAACGCAAAGCAGAGGATCGATATCATGGCGGCGGGAACCGGCTGCCAGCCGGGGAAGCTGCTGTCCGCCAACCTGGGCGTGTTCCAGATCACGGCCAGAAATTCCGGCGCGGGGGAATACACCTATGACGGAGCATTTGATACCAGCTCCAGAGAGAAAACAGCCATGATTACAGTCCGGCTGAATTATGCGGCAGAAGAATGATATGGATACGTGAGAGAGGTCCTTTGCCGGACCTCTCTCATGCAGGTTTGAGGAGCAGTGTGACGCTCCGGAATGGGGATTAAAATGGAAATCATCTACGGAACGACAAATCCGGCGAAGCTTCGTCTCATGCAGGATTATCTTTCCGGAACGGGAATCAAAATCATCGGACTGAACGAGCTGTCCGAACTGCCCGGAGAACCGGGAGAATACGGACGCACTCCGCTGGAAAACGCCAGAGGAAAGGCGGAATATTATTACCGGATTCTGAAGCGTCCGGTTTTTTCCTGCGACAGCGGGCTGGTTATCGAAGGCCTTCCGGAGGAAGAGCAGCCGGGAGTCCATGTGAGAAGGCGGAATGGAAAAATTCTGACGGATTCTGAGATGACCGGATACTATGCCGCCGTCGCCGCCCGGTTTGGCGGAAGGTGCAGGACGCGCTACCAGAACGGCATCTGCGTCATTTTCAGCGAAACAGAACGGTACGAGCACGATGGAGAAGACATCAGCGGAGAGAGCTTCTGGCTGGTGGATCAGCCCAAATTTCAGAAAGAAAAGGGCTTTCCGCTTGACTGTATTTCCGTGGACATGAAAACCGGACTGTATTTCGTGGACGAGGGCTCTGCTTTAGGAACCGGAGAAGAAAAAGGGTTCCGGCATTTCTGGCAGACGGTGTTGGAAGCACATGAAAAAAGGGCGCGGAGTGATGGAAGGGAACAGGGATGAACAGGACAAAAAGACTGTACTATGAAAACGCATATTGCCGGGAGTTCAACGCCAGGGTGACGGACTGCCGGGAAGGAAAGCAGGGCTGGGAAGTGATCCTGGATCAGACAGCCTTTTACCCGGAGGGAGGAGGACAGCCTGCGGATCAGGGAACGCTGGGAGAAGCGAAGGTTCTGGATGTGAAGGAAGACGGAGAGGAGGTCATCCATCTTTGCGACAGGCCATTTGAGCCCGGCAGCACGGTTCATGGCACGCTGGACTGGGACCGCCGCTTCCGTTTCATGCAGCAGCACTCCGGAGAGCATATTTTTTCCGGGATTGTCCACAGAACCTTCGGCTATGATAACATCGGCTTCCATATGGGAAAGGACTGTGTTACCGTAGACTTTTCCGGTATGCTTTCGGAGGAAGACATTGCTCTGGTGGAGCGGGCGTCAAACGAAGCTGTGCTTGCGGACCTGGAGATTCTGGAAGACTATCCTTCCCGGGAGGAGCTGGACAGACTGGACTACCGCAGCAAAAAGGAGCTGGAGGGACAGGTGCGGATTATCACAATCCCCGGCGCGGATGTGTGCGCCTGCTGCGGAACCCATGTGAAGCGCACCGGCCAGATCGGCCCCATCAAGGCCGTTTCCAGCGAGCATTACAAATCCGGCATCCGCATCAGCCTGCAGATCGGCTGGAAGGCCCTGGAGGATTATGAGGAGAAGCACAGGAATATAAAGGAAATCTCGGCCCTGCTTTCGGTGCCCCCGCAGGAGACTGCAGAGGCGGTAAGAAAGCTGCAGGAACAGCTTCAGGAGCTGAAGGCGGCGAATGTGGCCATGAAGCAGAAGCAGCTGGACCGCATCGTGCAGGAAACGCCGGAGGGAAAGGAAAGGGCCGTCTGCTTTGAGGAAGATCTGAATCCCGTGGAGGTGCGCATGCTCGCCGACCGCCTGTCGAAAAAGGCCCGCTTTGCCGCTGTTTTCTCCGGAAACGAGGAGGAGGGCTATAAATATGTGATCTGCTCGGCGGAAACGGACGTGGCGGCGTTCGGAAAACGCTTCAACGAAGCCCTGAACGGCCGCGGCGGCGGGAGAAATCCCATGATCCAGGGCTCTGTCGCGGCAAAAAGGGCGCAGATCGAGGAATTCTTATTGACATAATTTTCTCAATTATGCTATGATGAAATCCGCGATAAGGGAGTAGTTGGCGCGGTCCACCGCGCAGTAAAGTCAACATACTGATAGGGATTATCTGGCTTTGCTTGAAATAATGAGACTTATCTGTCCGAAAGGGCAGGTAGGTCTTTTTTTAACGCAGCCAAAAAAGCACCAGCGAGGAGGAAAAAGAAAATGAGTCTGGCGGAACTTTTTGTAATCGCATTGGGCCTGTCCATGGACGCCTTTGCCGTGGCGATCTGCAAGGGCCTTTCCATGCAGAGGATGAGCTGGAAAAACGCGGCGCTTGCGGGCCTCTACTTCGGAGGATTTCAGGCCGGCATGCCGCTGATCGGCTATTTCCTGGGAACGAGCTTCCGGGACGCCATCACCAGCGTCGATCACTGGATCGCCTTCGTCCTTCTGGGACTGATCGGCGCGAATATGGTAAAGGAGGCGCTGGCAAAGGAGGAGGAAGAGGAAAAAAATGATTCCTTCGATGTAAAGACCATGGTTCCTCTTGCGGTGGCGACCAGCAT